>NZ_JBIQNW010000036.1:0-69744 GCF_047228265.1 Nostoc sp. UIC 10607
CAGGTAATTTCTATCTCTTCTTATAATTTTATCCTAGAAGCTCTTTTCTATGCAGCTTCATATTAAATTGGTATAAGTTGCATAGACAATCTATAATTGGAACACGAAGGCAATTGTTACCTTTTTGTTCGGCTATGGTTATGGGAGGAAATGTTACTTTTATATTTCCCCATTGTTAAAGTTAAATTACAATTTTTTGGAGAATTGCAAATACACACCTTACTTATTTAATTTTTTAGTTAGTTTATAAACTTTGTGAGACAGGGCAAAATAATTCCCAAAGTGCACTCAGAAGATAGCTAATACTAAATACTAATATCACTTGGCTTTAATTTATTTAGTCTATTCGATAAGTGTTGCAAAGATTTAGTATAATTACATAAGATTGAAATTATACTTGGTTTAAGAATTTATTTTTTAGTAATCATGGGTTAATAAATTAAGTAAAAATTCTGATTGAATTAGATTCAATATATCTAGCTAAATTAAAATATAGATTGTTTGTTTTGAAAGATAGAATTTTTTTAGCTATGGCTAGATTTATATAGATATAATAAATAAAGACATATTAAAATAAAATTCATATTTTGAACAACTAAATTCTATAATTACTTCACAAACTGCACATAAAAACGCCATGTTTTTGGCTACACAAACAACCAAAATTTCTTATCAAAAAACAAAACCTATTTACATTCACTAAATCTTTAAAATGCCAGACCCATTAATGTATCAGCAAGATCACTTTGTAGTTCTAGAAACAAATCAACAAGAACAATTTCTGACACCATCAGAGTTATTAGAAAAGCTCAAAACAACTCTCCAACAACTCATAATTCAAGATTTACCGCCTGACTTGCAGAAGTTTAATAGCGTGGAAGCTCAAGCACAATATTTACTCGACACCACCTGCGAATTAGATATTGGTCTTGGGCAATATTTACAGTGGTATGCAGTTCGTTTAGAAAAGTAACTTTTTGAGCAATCAGTTGCTTATTGGGGAAACACCCAGACGCTTCTTTGCATTAGGAAAAGACCGCACTAGTTGGCTACACAGACCAAACCCGCCTATGCGAGTTATTTTATTAAGTCCACGTAAGTGGACTTTGTTTCTGGAGTAGGGAATTATATGAGACTGTTGGCGAATTGATAGGTGATCTAACCCATCAACTCCAATCCATCTTAATTTTTTTAATTTCAGTGTGTTGAAACGCACTTTAGCTATGAGGAAGGAATTTATTGCAGGGTGGCAAAGCAATCCAAAACCAAGCTTTTAGGCGTGGGGGTTTAACCCATCCTGAATTGACCAACAGTCTCATTCTATTCGCCCAATCGTTCTTGACTATTGACTACTGACTAATGACTCTTTTTGAGTATTTATCAGCGCTAGCTCAATTGTATTTTCAGATGGCTGTGTTATTTTAATCTCCAATCCAGGGCCAAAATAGTTGGTCATTTTTTCCTGCTTTTTTTGCCATACATCAATTGGTATTAGCGGAGAATCAAATTCTAAAATTAGGGCATAGCTCCCATTAACTTCTTCTTCTCGCAACCCTGTGACTGTTGGCCGTTCCTGGTCTGTGGGACTCAAACCCAGAAAAGAAAGGGTTGTATCTAGATGAGCATCTTGACCGTAACAATATCGGGTGATATCTTTGCGAATTTTATTTTGAGTATCAGTTGCTTGCTGTTCCCGCAGTATCAATGCTGACGGTGACGTAGTTTGGGGTACTGGCTTGAGTTCATTAGCTTTCAGCGCTAACCCTCCCAACAATAGAGGAATCCCGTAAAAAAATCCGACAAGATTGAGTGTGGCATTATTACCAGCATAGGCGACGAAGCCAATGATGGTTAATATACCGCCGATGGTTAAACCGATTGTTCCCAAAGAGATTTGGCGTAGCATGAGCTTAAATTAGTATAAAGTTTTAATACCTTAGTTTTATTATCATCGGCTATGAGTAACAAATTAGGGAAGAAGATTGTCCCTAGGCTGTAGTATTCAAGCAACTCAAAATTGCCAAGTTAAGACTGATACCCTAACAAGTCAATAAATTCTGCCTTCCTTAGAATTCAGAACTTCGGTAGACGCGGTGATACGGAGAGTTTCTAACCCATAAAGTTAGTGTATTGGATTACTAAGGGCGTATAGTGCCCCAGAATGTTTGATTTTAAGTTAACTTAAAACTTAAAGGTAGTTAATAGATAGGAAAAAAATAATGGATTTACAGACTATAAAAGAAAGAATTGTCGCAGTTCAAAGTAAACGCGAGTACCTGTTAAGCCTACTGGAACAACCAAACCTGGGAACTTTGAGAATTGACGTAAATCAGGCTTTGGAAGAATTGGATGAATTAATTGATGAATTTAAACGCACCATTCCGGTAGAGTAGAAATTATCAAAAACCGCGTCGGTATAACCGTAAATTCCAGGTTATACCGACGCTTCTCATTACTATCATGTCCTCAAATCCCCAAAATTGAACTAAGCCTAAGTTGGCGAAGCAACATAGCTGTATATTTATCCTGCAACTGAACCATCTCCTGCACGCTGACCTAACTGCCTAACTAAAGCAATAAGTTCGCTTGTAGGTACATCTTTCTTGCAAACGTCATCAAAGCTAGACATTGCCTTTGCGCCCTGAAAATTTACGTCTTCCACTGAGGAGTAAGCAAGGATTTGGGTGTTCGGAGATATAGCTTTAATGTGACTAGACGCACTCCAGCCATCCATGACTGGCATCTGTAAATCTAAAACAATTACGTCAGGATGGCAACGTTTAACCATTTCTATAGCTTCTTCACCATTACTGGCTAAACCTACTACTTGAATATTTTCCTGGCAAGAAAAAACTAATTGTAAGGTTAAACGAGTCAGTTCGTGGTCATCAACTACTAGAACACGCAAGGTAGAAAGCTCACAGGATAACATTAACATTGAGGGGAAAGACAAATTTATTTAGAATAACCTCTCTAGTTTATGGGAACAAGTGCCAGCACTAACTCTATCCTATGGTTGAATAACTTGTGTGAATCCATGACAAACAACTTAGATAACTTCTCAAAAAATTAAAGTTTTCTAAAAAAAACTAAGTTGAGCTAGTTGTCAAGGTAGAAGTAACTGATTTTTTAATCAATCAGGTTTGAGGCTACACCACTTGAGCGTAATGCCATATTCATGAGAATTTTTTGTGAATTAGCTTCTGGAGAATCATCATAGGGACGGCGTTGAATATAAGTGCCATCGGCTTGTAATTCCCAAGCTTGCCGATTATCTGCGAGCATGATTCCCATAATTTCTTGCAAATCTTTAGCAATATCAGGGTCTTTCACTGGGGTAATTACTTCCACTCGGCGATCTAAATTGCGGCGCATCCAGTCGGCACTGCCGATATAGATTTCCTCTTGTGTATTGTTATGAAAATAATAAATCCGAGAGTGTTCTAAAAAGCGACCGACAATGCTGATTATGCGAATGTTTTCACTAATGTCTTTGAGTCCTGGACGCAAACAGCAAACGCCCCTGATAATTAAATCGATTTGCACTCCGGCGCGAGAAGCTTCATATAAAGTGGTGATAATTTCTGGATCGACTAGGGAATTCATTTTGGCAACAATGCGTCCAGAAAATCCATTTTGAACATTTTCGATTTCGCGGTGAATTAGTGCCAAAAAGCGATCGCGCATATTCACAGGCGCAACCAGCAACTCTCGATAAGATTTTTGCAGGGAGTATCCTGTCAAGAAATTAAATAAATCTGTGATGTCAGCACCCAATTCTTCACGGCAACTAAACAATCCCAAATCTGTATACAGTCGTGCCGTTTTGGGGTTATAGTTACCTGTGCCAATATGCACATAGCGACGTATCCGGTCTTTTTCCCGCCGTACCACCATAACGGTTTTACTGTGGGTTTTCAGCCCCACTAAACCATAGACAACATGAACTCCAACTCTTTCTAGTCGTCTTGCCCAGTAAATATTATTCTCTTCATCAAATCGCGCTTTTAATTCCACCAGTACAGATACTTGCTTGCCATTTTCGGCGGCGGCAATTAAGGCGTTGACTATAGGCGAGTCGCCAGAAGTCCGGTAAAGGGTCATCTTGATGGCTAACACATTCGGGTCGTAGGCCGCATGGGTAATAAAGCGCACCACTGTAGCCGAAAAGGATTGATAGGGATGGTGTACTAGCAAATCTTTTTCGCGAATCACAGCAAAAAAGTCTTTTCCTTCGTCCGTCTCTAGTGCATCTGGGTCTAGACTTGGTTCCCTCAGCCTTTGCAGGCGTAATGGTACAACAGATTGGCGTGGTGGATCTTTGAGTTCCGGCAATGGCAAGGACATAAAATACATCAAATCCCGCAGACCCAAAAGACCGTCTACTTCGTAGAGATCACTTTCTGTCAATTCCAAATCTTGCAATAATCGCGATCGCACTATTTCAGGAGTCTGGGATTGAATTTCTAGCCGGACTGGACTTCCACCCAGCCGCCGTTTTCGCAATTCCTGTTCGATCGCTAACAACAAATCATCTGCTTCATCTTCTTCTAAGACCAAATCGGCATCACGGGTAATGCGGAACGGATGATATTCTTGAATATTCATCCCTGGAAATAGAGATTCTAAGTTATGAGCGATCGCTTGTTCTAAAGGTACACCAGTCCAGTGAGCAGGTTTTTCGTTGTTGTGATCTCCCAACTCCGGCGGTATCGGTAAAAAGCGTGGTAGAACACTAGGGACTTTAACTCTGGCAAAGAATTCTTCTTCGGTGTCTGGGTTTTTGACCACAACAGCCAGATTTAGACTGAGATTAGAAATAAAAGGAAAGGGATGACTAGGATCAACAGCCAAAGGAGTCAAAACTGGAAAGACTTGTTCCTCAAAATAGTTGTTGAGATGAGTCCGCTGTTTTTGATTCAAATCTATGTAATCCAGAATATGGATGCCGTGATTTGCTAGTAGGGGACGAAGTACTTCCTCAAAATGTTGGTGCTGTTTCTTTACCTGGGGAATAAGGGTAGACCGAATATCGTCTAACTGTTGTTGTGGTGTCCGACCATCGGGAGTTAACAAGCTAACTTTCGCTTCTACTTGTTGCTTTAAACCAGCAACACGCACCATGAAAAACTCATCCAAATTAGAGTTGAATATTCCCAAAAACTTGAGGCGTTCCAGAAGGGGCGTGCGATCGTCACAGGCTTCATGTAATACCCTGCCATTAAATTCTAGCCAGCTTAACTCTCGGTTAAGATAATATTGTGGATCGCTGAGATTGATGGGGGTAGAGCTTTTCTTAGATTTTGCCATAATGACCTAAGGACAGGCAGATGTGGCCCATTGAACTGGGGGACAATAAACATAGTAAGTTAAATGGTGCTTGAGCATAACGCTGAGGCAATTTTTGATTGTGCTGATTCTCTACCTCGCTACTGGTAAGGGACAGACATAATCTTTAAATCAAAAATCTATTTCTATTTAAATAACTTCAGTTAAAGATTAAAAAAACTTGTGTAGCTATGAAACCGAAAATTACTAAGAAATTTTTTGGTTTTGCGATCGCGTCGCATCTCTTTCAGAGAATCACTCTACCCAACCCATAACTCAATACGTTTGGGCTAAGGCTTAGATCCTCTCTAAACCCTCCTTAGGGAATTAGAGCAAGCCTTTTTAAGGGGGATTAGGGAGATCTTGCAGGGAAAAATATCACTAACACCCAGCCTATTGACCTATAACTAGATTTTATAGCCGTTTTCAACTGTGTGGAATATAGTACGAGCGCATAGTTGTACGCCCCTAGAAAATATTGCATCCACATGAGAATTGCTAGAAGCCTGGGAATTCAAATCGTTACCCACAGCATATTAACCATAAAGATGCACTTAAGATTTAGCAAAGATATGACATAGGCATTTCTGACAATTTATGACGAATTATTAAGTAGTCTTTACAGAGGATTATTGTGTTGTAAACAGTCTAAAGCTTTACCTCCAGGGCTTTCTACACTTGGTTTTCCAAAATGCGAAATTTAGTAAGCATTGCCACAACTTCACTACAGTAATTAAGTAATTACAAGCCATGCTATATGTCTATTTTTTGTGATTGTGCTGCTGTCATTAAGATCCGCACTAATAATTTCGTCTATTAGTTTTTTTAATTTATCACTACCAATATTTTGAATAATTTCAGTGTTATTACTGAAATAGTTATTAATAGTCAAGGTTATATTGAAAACGCAAAGATGAAAACACAAGGAGCTTGTGAATCATGAAACTATCTACAATTATCAAAGGCAGTGTTTGCGTATTAGGTTTGGTTGGTGTTGGTAATTTCTTTGCTGCACCTGCAAATGCAGGAGATGCTGCTGCTCGTGGTGCGGTTACAATCGTTAGACCATCAGGTTCTTCTCTCAGCGTCAGTGCTGAGTTAACTGCACCTTCTGGTGCGTATTTTACCGGGCCAACATTAGTTGTTACACCTACATATACTGGTGTTATAGGTGGAAATGATGAAGCTGTAGATACTTTCACAATAGATCCAGGTGCAGTTATAACCCTAACTTCACCGCCTAGTGCCACAATCGAAGCAGCTATTGCGGCAGCCATTGATAACGGTGCTTTTACAGATGTTGTAGATATAGCAACCCTTGTCAGAGCAGCTAATGGCGGTTTAGAATAGACTTATTGTTACCTGATAGAGAATCACGATAGTGTAAAAAGCGATCGGCTTTTAGTCTACATGCTTTCACACCTTGCGTTGATTTTCAATGTCTTTTTGGGTGTTGTTTGAGAAAGTGTTGCCATCAGTTGAGACAAAACAACTGTGACATTAACACGCTAGGCATTTGCAGCAAAATATTTGGTAATACGCAAATCGACTCTTTGACAGACTTTCCTTTACCTATATCCATAGTTTTGATGCGGGATAAGGTAGAGAGCGAGTGAGACATAACAGATTGAATAAAAAAATACAGCCCCTTGAATGTAGTTGAGGGGCGGTATTCCAAACTTATCCACTATATTACCATATAAGCCCGATTTCTTAAAGAAATCGGGCTTTTGATATTGTTTAAATAGATACTTCACTAAATCTTTTAAATTAGGCAATAGGCAAGAGACAACAGGCAATCGGCAGAAGCTAAAAGGCAATCGGCACAAGACAATAACGCAATAATTACTCTTGCCTTTTGCCCTTTGCTTTTTGACTTTATTTACTAAGTGTTAATCCTTATACCAAATTTTAGTAGTCTAGCAATCAAATTTTCTAGGAAGTTACGGCTATATTGCTCATGCAAATCTAAAAGAGCATGAGGAGTAGATTAATTATGTATAGCCTGTTCCGTAAATTACCTCTAACTATCAAAAGAAGCCTTTACTTGCTGGGTTTTATCAGTGTAGGCAATTTAATTGCAGCGCCAGTACATGCACAACAAGCTGTGGCGCGTGGTGCTGTTTCTATAGTTTCACCTTCCGGCGCTTATCAAAGTGTTAGTGGTGAACTGTCCTTACCTGTTAGTAATAATTTTTTAAATCCTGGCACAAACACGACTTTAACAATAACGCCTACTTTTACAAATATTGGAGCAACTAATGAAAGAATCACTTCTTTATCTCTCACAGTAGGAACAGCCAGTGAAATAATCACAAATAATAACAATTCGCTTTTAAATCCAACTTTACAAACAGTCAATAATCCAGCATCAATTCCCGATGCAGCCTCTCTCATTCAGGCAATCAACAGCACTAACGGCTTAGGGGCTTTAGAATAACTGAAAAAACTATATTAATCTCGTGGCTGCATCTACGAACATGAGGATTTTTCGGGCAATAGGAAAAGTATTAATTGCCTCTTGCCCTGTGCCTTTAAAATCGATAACCACCTTGAATTTGCAGATCAAATCCATTTTCGCCCGTACCAATTTTAGATTCTAGAAAAACATTATTATCGGTAAAGTTATATCTAAAAATAGCTCCATAGTTTAAGCCAGACACTCGGCTATTTAAACCCAGATTTCTTGTAGAATAATTTTTAATATAAGCACCAACAGATAAATTTGTGCCGAGCCTTTGTAACCCCTGTAACTCATAAAAAATATTTTTACCTAGCTCTAGGTTGGTATTAATATTAAAACCCGTGCTAGTACTAAGTTCACCACTAAACAGTCCTAGAAACTCCCCATTACTATTATCTTGAATAAAAGCTATGGCAGGCGCTAAAGAAAAACTTAAATTTCTTTCTTGATGATTAAAGTAATAGCTTAAGACAGTAGAAAAAGGATTATTGCTATTTGATGCACTATTCCAGTCAATTTTTAGGGATGGTACGTGAGTATTGATAGCTACAGGTTTTTTATTTGAGCCTAACTGGACATCAGTTTTAATATAATTAACCAGAACATTAGCATATATGCCCACAGATGGTTCTGCTAACCCTAAATTATTATTAGAAACTCCAGGCGCTGAGTTGGCATTTATATTAAACCAAGTTCCCAAGCTAGCGCTATAGTTTAAATCACCAGCAGAACCCGCAGCTAATAATTCGACTGAGGGTAAAGATAGATAACCATTAAAGCTTTTAAAGCTCACACCTATGAGATCAACTCTGGTGAGTTCAAAATAATCGAACGCTAAATCAAATGTCCGGACTGGAATTGGTACTATAGTGTTATCTTCGGAACTAAACCGTTGGACAAATTGTCTCCCTTGAGAGTTAGTCAAAATAATTTCAGCACCGGTAGATTCGTTAATAGGATTAATATCAGTATTAGTCAAAGGGATTTGATTTCCTATGAAAGTCAGAGGCCCAAATCTCTCATTAGAAAGTCTGAGTGTTGAAAAGAATGTATCACCTGGATCTAAAAGTTCAATATCCCTTTGTAAAAATTGAACTGCGCGTTTGTGATTTCCTGTTCTTATTTGCAATATACTAGAGTCATTGGGAGTAATTTTACTCTCAAGTGTAAAACTTCCAGATACCTGTTCTAGACTGCTGGCTGCATTAGAATACGCTAAAGTACGATTAATTCTATTATTAATTTGTCTTCTTTGATCTGGTGTAGACTTTGTATTTAAGGGAACAAAACTTTCTCCGTTTTTAAAGCTTTGCCGCGCTTCTGCTAAACTTTCGTCAATATTATCTATTTTTATAAATTCAAAAATTCCACCTAATGCCAGTCCTAAAGTAGAGTTAGCTGTTTGTATACCATCAATGCTAAATTCACTAAAATTAGCTGTAATCGATAATCCAGGACTAGCAAAAACATTAGAATAAGTAGCACTAATTTCTTTTGGATCGTATTGAATAATGGTACGGTTATGAGGATGATTAACATATAACCTGTGCCAATTAGAAGTTTTTTGTGTATCAGATAAAACTTCAAATACGGGGTCTCTTTTGCCGAAAGATACCCAAGATAAAGAATTTAAATAAGACAAGTCTCTCTCTAGTGGCGTTAAGAAAGGATTGACTGCTATATTCAACAAATCAAAATTATCAAATTCGTCTCTCTGGGCAATCTTAATACCTGGTAATGAAGAGACAGGAGCAGTAAAACCAAAGCCTTCACCTGTCAAAATATTACCCCATAAAATACCAGCTGATTCTAGAACAGAATCAGGAATAATTTCGCCTAGTTGGAGTTTAACGCTTCCCCCATTTAGTAAAGGCTTTAAATTCGTGGTAGGAAAGGCTTGTATAATTCGAGGTGTATTAGTACCATCTAATAATTCAAATAAAGCTCCCCCACCGTCATTACTCAAAGTAGAGCCACTACCAAGAATTGGTGTAATGTTTTCCAGAACTGTGACATTAGGATCTTCAGGATTAATTCCGCTATTAATTATCACTCTACCAGCAGGTATTCCTTCAGGATTAACTAGTTCTCCTGCTATAGAAACTATAGAAAAATCATTAATTCCAGCTTCGCCGATTAATTCGTCAAAATTTACAGGTAAAGTCGTAAGAGATTGTAAACCCCAAAATCCTTGGGTTGATGTCATATTTTGGGTAGTGTAATTTTCAGAAGCTCTACCTTGAGCAATAATACCTGCTTGTGTACCCTTAGTCTCAATTACTAATCTATTGTTATCAAGAACCCAGTAAAACTGTTCAGCTTTGGGAAATTTAGCATAGGTAAATTTATCAATAAACTGATTTTCTCCAGAAAATCTGATATTTAAATCCGTATCTATATAATTTTCGTCTTCATTTGGTTTAAATAATTGAGGTCTAAAACTAAGGTTATCTGTAGGGTTAACAATCCACGGGTACCTGTTGGCACTAAGTGTCAAAGCATCAATAATTATTTTCTTCTGATTTACTTGTTGTTGCTTTTTAGCTTGGCGTAGTTTTTCTATTAGTATTTGTTGTGTTGTTGTGTAGGGTTTCTGTTCATTTGGAGTTGATGGTTTAATCGTATCTGGTTGAGTTTCTTCTTCATCTTGCTCAGGTGGCTTGGGAGGCTCTACTTTATAT
Source organism: Nostoc sp. UIC 10607 (assembly GCF_047228265.1). Lineage (NCBI taxonomy): Bacteria > Bacillati > Cyanobacteriota > Cyanophyceae > Nostocales > Nostocaceae > Nostoc > Nostoc sp. UIC 10607. The sequence continues at coordinate 10,474 of NZ_JBIQNW010000036.1, forward strand.
TCTTCAATTGGGATAACATCAGCTATGGTGAAGTCATGTAAATGTTTTATCTTCTGTAAGTTAGAGTTAGCATCTTTTAAAGTTTGTTTTAACAGTGCTTTGCTTTGCAAATTATCTATTTTGTCAAACTTGCTATACTTTTTAACGCTAGTAATTGCACCATCGTCTACTATTAATTCAACATTCTTACGATTGTCTAAATCTAATGCGATCGCAGATAATTGAACTAATATTAATTTGAACAGAATTGTTGAAGACAACAAGCACATTACAAGGATTTTTACCTTTTTCTTTAATCTCATTAGTGAGATATTAAGAAATTTTTCGTTCGGGACTTTATAGGTTTCCACAATAGAAATATGCTGGTTGGTAGATTCAAAAGCAAAAATAAATAAAATTTAAATCAAGCTACTGAAGGTTGGCTATGGTTGTTTGATCTGAAAAAACAATTTATATAGTCATCCATGATTTGATTTAAAAAACTCGATTTTTTGGTTAGTTAATTTGGATGCATTCAACAGTGGTTTCAGTAAATCTCGATATAGATAGTCAAAGTAAATCAATTTTTTATCCTGGCTGTAAAGAATAAAATAGGATTAAGCAGATTTACTGCAACAAGAGTGTAATTCTTGAGCAAAAACTAAACCTCAGCAAAATCACCAGAAGTAAAAAAGGGAGCTAAACTTTAACCGTATATACACTTAATCTAGAGATATTAAGTCAAAAAAGTGGGTGAAAAATATGTTTCAGGCTACTCGCCGCCGTCTTGCAATTTGGTACACTGCCGTCACTGCCGTATTACTACTACTGTTTGCAAGTGGCGTTTATTTATACGTCCGCAGTACACTGATTGAGCGGATTGATGATACTCTTAACCATGTAGTGGAAATAGTGGAGCGTTGTCTTACAACAAGCCGTTGTGCATCTACGCTTATATTTGAGCCAATTAATGCTGATGCAGATAAAGTTCGCATTAATTTAGAAGCCAGTTTTCGTGATAATGCGGACACCGTAGAAGATGACCACATCGACCTAGAATGGTTTAGTCCAACTGGTGAATTACTTTGGTCGACGCTATCCGAACCCCTAAATATTCCCATTCATGCCAACCGCACTGGTGAAACTGTGCGCGTAATTAAGCCAGAGAAAGAAAAAAGCAAAGATGATAAACTTCCCAGTACAGACGCTATTAATCGCGTCTCTCCCTACTCCCCAATCCCCACTCAAAACTCTGCACTGTTATTACGGCAAGTTACCCAAAGGGTGGAAGTAGGACGGCAAGTATTAGGATATCTGCGTGTTAGTCATCCCTGGTTTGAAGTCACCAAACCCAGTCGCCAGTTAATTTTTGATTTAGCGCTAGGTATTGCGTTAATGGTGCTTTCTGTAGGTGCAAGTGGCTGGTTTCTTTCGGGTAAAGCGATGGAACCTGTAGGCGAGTCCTACCAACGCCTCAAACAATTTACTGCTGATGCTTCTCATGAACTTAGAAGTCCCATTACTTTGATTCAAACCAATGTGCAAGTCGCCCTTGCTGACTTGGATTTAGCAGAGATAGAAGCGACTACTTCTTTGCAGTATCGGCAACAGTTAAAGGTGGTGGAACGGTTAACGCAGCGTTTGGGTAAGTTAGTCAATGACTTACTCTTCTTAGCACGACAGGATAGTGGTATTAGCAAAGAAACTTTTTCACCTTGTCCGCTAGATGCCTTGCTGATGGAGGTAGTTGAAGAACAAGAATTGTTAGTCCCTGAAAAAGAAATCGCTCTTTCTCTGGACTTAGTTGATCCTCCTGCTTCCGAAACTAGCCCCGAATTACTGGAAAATTGGTTTACCCTTGTGGGTAATTGGGATCAACTGGTGCGGTTGTTTACAAATTTGATTGCTAACGCTTTGTATTACACGCCAGCAGGTGGACGGGTGAAAGTGGAATTGGCGCGGATAGAGGGAATAAATCGTGTTTCTGGACTACGTTACACCAGTGCCCAGTTACAAGTTAAAGTGAGTGATACCGGAGTTGGAATTCCAGCGGAAGCACTACCACGCTTGTTTGACCGCTTTTATCGGGTAGATCCGGCACGGACTCATAGGACTGGAAATACAGCTACAGCCAGTCCTACTGGTTCAGGATTAGGATTAGCGATCGCTCAAGCTATTGTCGAACATCATCAAGGTCATATTCAAGTTGAAAGTATCCAAGGCATTGGCACTACTTTTACTGTCACTTTACCAATAACTCTTGAGTCTTAATTTGGCAAGAAATTTTTGTTTCCTGTGATAGATGTAGAAAATTAAACAAATTTACTACATATAACAACATCTGCAATATTGAGCCATTTATTGAATTGCCACAGTTTGATATTTTGACTCTTCCTTCTTTACTACTTGAGCAGAACAATATTATTATGTTGGTTAATTTTGGAATTTAACACTAATGATTTAGCTGTTTCAGTCTTAGGAATGAAATAGTTATGTCTAATTTTTTAGTCTTTGGCTAGATACAAAAATTAGAATTAATCGCTAATATTGAATGCATAAATTACAGATAAAGCCTTATCATTTTTTTATTTAACAATTCTTACAATAAATAATGTGATTGTTATTATAGGAGTCAATAATGAATATGAAGTCTAAAAACTTTAGGAAGTCTGCCGAGTTATTTGGCGCTATTTGTGGAGGATTACTAATTAGTCTGCCAGCAATTCCTCAAGTAGTAGCACAAGAATCTACTCCCAAGGTTAACCCTTGTCCTAGGATTTTCTACGAAGAACCACATAACAATCGGGTTGTGGTACCACAAGGATGTCCTCCTAATGCGCTAACTCAAAGACTAGCAGCCCAAGGGCTTCTTCCCGTCCCTGCGACCCCATCACAAGATCAAACAAGATTAGGTGTTGGCGGTGAAGCACCCGTTAGTTCACCAAGAGCTTCCGTAAGTCAACCACCTTTGCCTAGTCAACAACAAGCACCCACCATTACAATCGCACTGGCGAATGGTGCAGTTAATATCAAGTTGGTGAATGACACTGCGGCTAATGTAACCTACCAAGTAATTGGCGATACAGCACCGCGATCGCTACAAGGTAAGTCAGATGTAACACTGCGAGGTCTAAACGCACCAGTAACGGTGACATTCCAACGAGAAGATGGCGGACAACTGACGGTAACTCCAAAACCCTCATCAGAAGCAGGAAATTTGGAAGTTACATTTAACGAAGCCACTGATCCAGCACAGGGTAGAAGTGCTATGAGAATTGAACAAAACGGTTCAGTGTTCTTGAATTAATCGAAGAGTTAGGAGTTAGGAGTAAAACAAATCTTCAATCCTAACCTTACCCTAACTCCTACTTCCGCTGAAGCATTTTAGTTAGCTGATCTAGCAATTGCACTTCTTGCTTGCTGTCTTCCAATGTTCGCGCCAATATAATCGCCCTTTCGTAAAAATTGCGGGCAGTTAGGTAATTACCTTGTTGCTTGTATAACTGAGCGTAAGACTCAAAAGATTTTAATTCTTCTCGCAAATTTCGCAATTCTTTAGCGAGTGCTAAACGTTGCTCTAGTAAATCAAAAGCCCGTTCGTAGCGTCCGACAGCAGTGTGAGCAGTAACTAAACCGTCAATTGCCCGTAATTCATTAGTGCGATCGCGGTTAGTTTTAGCTATCCGCATTGCTACCCCATAAGCGCTAATGGTATCTCGATAATTTCCAGATGCTAAGTAAGCCTCTCCTAAATTATTTAAGGTATTTGCTTCACCGATGGCATTGCCAGTCTGACGGCGAAAAATTAAAGCATTTTCATACAATTTAATCGCCTTGTTATAATCTCCCAACCTAGCTGCTACTAATCCTAAATTACTCAAAGACAGTCCTTCGCCTTCAATATTTTTGACATTGTGAGCAATTGTGAGTGCATCTTCAACAGTTTTGCCAGCAGCAGCAAATTCTCCTAGTTGCAGCAGAAATGTACCGATATTATTGAGCACAAAAACCTGAGTTTGAAAGTCTTTAGTATCACGAGCGATCGCTAATCCTCGTCGTAAAGAATCTTCCGCCTCTTTTAAACTGCCTAGCTGCACATAAGCCTTAGCAAGCAAATTGTAAGTCAGACCTTGTGCTTTCAGGTCGCCAATTGAGTGATAAAGTTCCAGCGCCCGCAAGGACGATGCAATTGTTTTATCGGCATATCCTGAAGCATATTGTTGTTCACCGATACGCAGCAAGCTATCTGCTTCATCTCTTGACTGTCGCCCAACGGAACTATTTAAAGGGCGATGGAGTTGTTGTGTAATATCAACCGCACCCGCAGCTATCGGACTCAGCAAAAAAGTAAATAGTAAAAAGCTGTGTAAAAGTACTTGGCGATGAGAAATCGCACCTACACAAATTAAGCCTACTTTTTGCCTGGGAAATACAAGCCTTTGTTTCATAAAAATTACCCCTAAAGTTGCGGGTTTAAGTAGAAGGTCTAAGAAGAAGTTTTAAGTTTTTAAATTGAAGACAGATAGTATACGCATTTATACTTAAATCAAGATTGCGTTAAATCTTCTCCAAAGTATATGGTGCGGATATCTGTGGGTAATTTGTCCTCTAGCATACGATAGCCTTCCTGGAGAAAATTGGCTACTTCGTTAGGAGCGATCGCTTCTCCTTCGGCTTGCAGATAGGCGGCGATTCTAGTTTCGCTCCAGTGGAAAGTTTGAGCCATTAACACGATTAATCGCAAAACTGGCGGTAGTTGGTCTAACGCTTGTTCCACATAGCACCATAGTGGCGGCGAAGTCGCTTGGAGAGAATAATGAATTGCTTCTGTGGGTGGTAGTTTAATCTCGTTAATACAGAAAGCTGTCATATTAATTAACCAATTTTGCATGGTTAAGGCTTCCTCGCCTGATTCAGAGTCAGTTAAATTTAGTCCACCGAGTTCGTAATAGATATGCCGCCAAGTGAGGGCAAACAGATAATCTGCCTGCACAGGCGATCGCGCCGAATGCCGAATTAAGGTATACACTATGGGACTATAGCGGCAAAAAATCACCGTAAAGTACTTTCCGGTATCTGGATTTTGCTGAAACAGAGTCAGTAGTTCATGGTCACTGTGATGGAACAGCGACTTCACCAGCGGGTGATTAGCTTCCGGGAAATGAGGAATTTGCATAAGCCTTTCGATTGATAGTTGTTAAAATAGTTTTGGGAATTGCACTCCCGTAGCTAATCGCATAATATCTTGGTGTTGCCCAGTTTGTAGCCCAGACTCAGACTACTTCAGTATTGATAAACTAGAAACAAAGACTTAATTTTAGTCTTAATCGACAATCATAAAATCGGCTCCCTTATAGAATCCTTATTTGTTCATGGTTATAGCAGTTAGTGTGATATCGTTCCTGCTCAGTCCCCTTACCTTAGGCTCCTTTCTGCCTTCCCTGCCCTTAGATAGCCTGTTCTCCACCCAAGGCATTATGGTGATGCTGCTAGCAGCTTACGCTGGCGCAATGTGGATGTTCCTTACTAGTGCGCCAAAAGTACACACTGTAATGGTGTCGGATTTGGAGATTGCCCGACAGTTGTATGAAGGGCTGCTAGATTTGCCAGCAGCTGAGGTGCCTTTGCACTACTACTACAACTACGAACAAACTATAGGCGCAACTGGGATTGATCCGCTATATATGTCTACTGGGCCGAGCTTATCTAGCAAAATGATGAATAATGCCAACGATGGGCTGTGGTATCAATTGAAGAAAAACACCCAGCTACATGTCATTACTGGGGCGAGTTTAGGTAGCAAAAATCAGCAACGCCACGTTTGTTTTGATCACGACTGCCTGGAAATGATTTTAATGCGAGTCGAAGTGCGTGGTTTGAAATTCAAGATTCGCAACCAAAAGCCCCTGAATTTTTTGGTCAAGGACTATGAAGGACGCGTGATTGAGGTGGCTGAAGTAGCGAATTAGTGGACTTTAGATTGATTATTTTAGGTTGGGTGGTGCGTAGCTTGCAGCCGTAGGCATCGCTCCACCCAATATTTTTTATGCGTAAACCTTGGCAAATAAAAATGGTGCGTTATGGCTTTACCTAACGCACCTTAGTGTTTATATGCTTAAGTAGGTCAACTCAACTGTTCAAACTTAAATTTCCCTTTAATGAACTTGTTAAAGTATTGACCTTTAGACGGTGCATTGTCTAAGTCTTCCTTGACACTGGGAGGTACTTTGAAATACTCGTAAACACTTCCACTATCAAATTCAATAGTCAGTGTTTGAGTTTTTGGCTCATAGGTAAATTGCTTAATAACGCTGCCTTCAGGCTTGAGTAATGGGAAGGCGATCGCATCCCGAATACTGGCACAATCAGTTAATAACATTACCAACCGATCAATCCCAATCCCTAAACCACCTGTAGGCGGCATACCGTATTCAAGGGCTGTCAAAAAGTCTTCATCTACACCTTGGGCTTCTAAGTCACCAGCAGCTTTTCTTTCAGCTTGGGCTTCTAGGCGTTCTCTTTGATCGATAGGATCGGTAAGTTCTGAGAAGCTGTTTCCAGTTTCTCGCCCGACGATAAATAACTCAAATCTTTCCACCAAACCAGGTTGAGAACGATGGGGTTTTGCTAGAGGCGAAATTTCTACTGGGTAATCAATTACAAAGGTAGGTTGAATTAAATTAGCTTCTACTTTCTCTTCAAAAGCTAAATTTAGTAACTTACCAATTGATTTGGCTTCATCTACACCAGGAATACCAGCATTTTTACTTGCTGTTTTTGCTTCTTCCAATGTTTGGAAAGAATTGAAATCTAAGCCAGTAAATTCTTTAACTAAATCGTGCATTGTCACTCGCCGCCAAGGTGGTGTTAAATCTATAGGTTCCCCTTGGTAGGTAATTTGCAATGTGCCGAGTACCTCTTGGGCGACAGTGGTAATAATCCCCTCTGTCAGCGCCATCATATCGTTGTAATCGGCGTAGGCTTGGTAAATTTCAATCGTCGTAAATTCGGGATTGTGTCGAGTCGAAATTCCCTCATTACGGAAAACTCGCCCCAATTCAAACACCTTTTCAAAACCACCTACAATCAACCGCTTGAGATGAAGTTCTGTGGCAATTCGCAAATACAACTCCATTTCTAAGGTATTGTGGTAAGTGATAAATGGACGCGCATCTGCACCCCCAGTCTCACTTTGCAAAACCGGCGTTTCAATTTCTAGAAAATCCCGTTCTTCTAAATAGCGACGGATACCAGCAGTAATTTGGGCGCGACGGCGGAAAGTTTGCCGCACTTCCGGGTTAACAATCAAGTCAACGTAGCGCTGACGGTAGCGCTTGGCAACATCCGTTAATCCATGCCACTTGTCGGGTAGCGGCAACAGGGATTTAGTCAGGATAGTATATTGTTTAACGTAGACAGATAACTCGCCCTTTTCAGTCCGTTTAATAGTGCCTTTAACTCCTAGGATATCGCCTGCATCTGTGAGTTGTTTTAAGTGATTGAAGGCATCAGCATCAATATCTGCCATGCTTTCTTGGATGCGATTTTTATCCAAATAAAGCTGAATTGTGCCAGTTTCATCTTGCAAGGTGAAGAAAGCGAGTTTACCAAAAACGCGACGCGCCATAATGCGTCCAGCGATCGCAACTTCTAAATCAACTTCTTCACCACTGGCTAAATCGGCAAACTTTTCTTGCAACTGCGCTGCATGATGGGTAGATTCCCAACGATAGGCGTAGGGATTTGTCCCTAGCTGCTTGAGTTGTTCTACTTTCTCCAGCCTGGCGGCCCGGATATCTTCTTCCGACATGGTAACGAACTAAATAGGGCAAGATTAATTATAGATGCTGCAAAAGTTGAGAGTAAGAGATATTTGCACTTTTGCAGATGATGATATCGCCTAAAATTTATGAAACTAGAGTCAGCCTCTGGACTGTAAACGAATATCACCGGATGTTTGAGACGGTTATGATCACAGCCGATGAACGGGTGGAACTCATAGAAGGGCAAGTTATCCCCATAACCTCTACACGTAGCAATAACGCTGTGTGCGTCTGAAAAGAATTTATTCTAGATGAAGATGCAACGTTCGTTATGCGTATTGGGCAATAGTAGGTGAGATACCTACAAGAAAAAGTGCGATCGCTTGATCGCATTTTATCAAAAAGGCTGTCATAGAAAATATTATTGATATCTTCTATGACAAAGGCTCAAAATTTAAATTCTACAAGTAAAATCTTTATTGCTGTACTATTTTTAGTGAATGCCTAGATGAGATTGCTTTGATTTTCAAGTTGGTAAATTGCACGATCGCCTTTACAAAATCTTGCTGTTCTGGTTGCAAATTCAGTTTTTCTAGGGCTTGATTGATATTATTACCAGCCCGGAGATTGTGATTAAGTTGGGCACGTTGCGATGTGCTTAAGACTGCCTCAATTTCCCTGTTTCTTCTCTGACGCACAGCCTGGAGTTGTTGGCTTTGTAGCGGAGTCAGGTTAATCTCCGACAACTTGGAGTAGCTAGCAGTTTTAGTTTGGGCGAAAATTACACCAGAAGTAGTATAGAGTTGAACGGGTGCAGCTAAGGCAATTCCCGGCATGAAAAGGACAAGAGCTAGAATAGCAGCGAACACAGAAAGCCGTTTTGTCAAGTGAATTGCCATATTGAGAAATGCCTACATCTAAATTTAATCCTGAGATATAGTTAAGCAATTTTCAAGTCTTAACTTTGAATCTCGGATTTATCCTACCCCTAATACCATTTCCTTTAATAAGGATACATAATTAAAGGAAATGGTATAAGAGGACGGTAGTCCAGCTAGAAAATATTATCCGCTTTGAGGGAATCCAAAAAAACTAAAGTGGTAAACTTTATCTATGCTTTTGTCGAGCAGATATCTCTATCAATGCGTAATTAGAGATTTATGTACTTTTTTTAAAAAATAAAATCTTTTGTCTCTTTAGACTGCTTCAGGGCAGCAATAATTTGAATATTTGCTTTAGGAAAACTAAACTGCTCCAGTTGTTCTAAGGTTACCCAGCGAATTTCATCTGATTCCAAAGGTTGGGGAACACCTGTAAGATGGCGGCAGTGATGTACTGTGAGGGTAACGCGCAAGTCTATATAGGAGTGGTCAATAGTAATCAGATGCTTTCCTACTTCAATTATTATTCCCAGTTCTTCGGAAATTTCGCGTTGAATACACTCTTGGATAGTTTCACCAGGCTCAATTTTGCCCCCAGGAAATTCCCACAAACCACCCATAGCTCCTTCTGGACGGCGGCGATCAATTAAAATTTGCTCTTGGGCGTTCCAAATTACTGCAACACCAATGATTTTATGGGGTGGGAAAAAACTGGTTTGACTCATAGTTTATTGAGAAGAGGGGGAAATGAAGAAGAGTAATAACTAATGATTAATAACAAAACTCGGCAGACTAGTTTTAACTCTGCCGAGTTTAGATTTATTGCAAAGGCCGTCTACCGCTATTAGTTTCTCCACAAATATGTATTAATCATTTAGCAATAAGCCTCTAGTTGTAACTAATCAACAAATTACATAAGTCCATAGGTTACCACATTCAAAACTTTTGTGCTCCTCTGCGATAATCTTTGTGCTCCTATCCTGCGGGAAGGCGAATTGCCTATGCGTTTAAATTTGAATTTTAATTCGTCACTGCTTTAGATTTTAAAAAATTTTAGCTGATGCATGATTGGAAATTAGGGGCAAAGATTTCGCAGAGGCTTATTTTCACTTAGTATCGTTGTGACTGTGACTAGCTATCAGCCCAACAAGAATATTGAATTTCCCAAATTTTATATTTCTAGTCAATTTGGTTATTGTTGGTTTCAGTCCCTTGTAGGGCGATTTCAAAATTCATTCTCTGTTCAGCGTTACGCAAGAAATAACCACTAATCATAGCAGAAGCAAGAAGCCGACCCAGACTTTCTCGACTGGTGGTTACAGTAACGCCAAAGTGTTCTGAAGGTAGGTTTCCCAATAGTCCTGTAATATTCCGTTCCATCACCTGAAAAACTTCAGTAGATGCAGGTTTGGATAGTTGGGTAACTGTCTCTGGACTCAAGGATTTAACGTACTGCCATAGTAAATCGCTAGTTTCTGATTCGCTATTGAAAAATTCTGAGACACGATTGGATGGATTACTCATTTTTTAGCTCCTTAACTACCACTGCTGGCTGCGGTGCTTGTGATTTGAACTTGTGATTTAAATATGAAATGCCTGTTTTGGATTAGACTTAGCTAGTTATCTTGTCTTCCTGTCAACTAATGTAACAGCCTAGCTTTCTGATGGAAGTAGGCGTAACCGTACCAAAGTCAGCGTATTTTCTCACCCTAATAAATAAAGTTAGGAGTGAGGAGTTTTTAATTACCTCCTCACTCCTAACTTTTAACTCCTAACTTTCTTCTAACTTGCCAAATACTCATCCATGTTGGCTTTAGACTTGCGAAGCTTGGTTAAGGCTTCCCGCTCAATTTGCCGAACTCGTTCCCGGCTGATGTTTAGGATTTCACCAATTCTAGCTAGCGTTAGGGCTTGTCCATCAGTTAAGCCAAAACGCAATGTGATCACTTCCCTTTGTTGTGGCGTGAGATCACCCATCAGGCGATCTAAGTCATAAGATAGGGAAGATTGCATGACAAACTCCTCTGGAGATGCTCCTGGATCTTCCAGCATTTCTCCCAGTTCAGTGTCGTAATTATCACCTAGCCGCAAATCCAAGGAAAGGGGCAAACGCGCCTTTTCTAGATATTCTCGTACTTGTTTGGGGGTCAATTCTAATTCTTCAGCTAGCTCACCAGCTGTAGGAGCGCGTCCCAACTTTTGAGACAATTGGCGCTGTGCCTTTTTAATTTTATTTAATTTTTCAGTAATATGGATAGGCAGCCGAATGGTGCGGGCTTTTTCGGCTATAGCACGGGTGATAGCTTGGCGAATCCACCAATAGGCATAGGTAGAAAATCTATACCCTTTGGTAGGGTCAAACTTTTCTACGCCCCGTTGCATACCAATACTACCTTCTTGGATCAAGTCCAGTAAATCGACGTTGCGCTTTATGTACTTTTTAGCAACGGAGACTACCAGCCGCAAATTGGCTTCTACCATCTTACGCTTGGCAATCTCACCATCAGCGATCGCTTCATTCAACTCTGCTGGTTCTAACTTTGTCGCTTCGGCCCACTCTTCTAGAGTCGGTTGACGACCTAACTGGGTGGCAAGAGATTCCCTTGATTCGTGCAAGGTGCAGGAACGTTGCACCTGCTTACCATAGAAAATCTCTTCCTCGTGGGTTAAGAGTGGCACACGGCCAATCTCACGCAGGTAAGTCCGCACGAGGTCTGTGGCTGTCTGAGCGGTCTTCATGGCGCTACTCTTTGGTAATGATGGGTTTGGCGGTAGGGTCATTAAGGTATAGATGCTTTGTTAGGGTACTAGCCAGTCAGACTGGGAACCCATGCTATGGTTTGCAACTTACGCGCCCGAGAAACTCGGCTGCTCATAATAATCAAATTTAGGCTTCTTAACTGCTAAAAGTTACAGTTATTTCCTACTTTTCACAAGTATCTACAGTTAGATAAAAGGTAGCTTCTTAAACATTTTTCTATTGGAGCCTTATTAACAATTGTAACATTTATGAGAATATTTTGGCTATATGGCGACATTAAATTTCCTGGTTGTTCCAGTTCATACAATATCTACCTCTCTCTCAAGGCTGACTAGTAAGTCAATTTAAGAAATTATCTGGTTAACATAAGCTTCCTCATATTTGTTAAAATATCTCTAATGAGAACTATAGTCATTCTCTTATAACAATTACTTAATTTTTGCTGGGAATGGGGACTAGGGACTGGTGATTGGGAATTGGGCATTGGATATTAGGTATTGAGTATTTCAAAAACTTTTTTCTAGTCCCCAGTCCCCACTCCCCACTCCCTACTCCCTCGCAATCGGGCAGTACTCTTGAATGGTTTTTACATCCAAAGTCGTATTTTGTAAAGAACGGATGGCGGCAACGGTAGCTTTTGCGCCAGCAATGGTAGTAATGATGGGAATTTTGTAAGCTAAGGCTGTGCGGCGGATTAACCTAGCATCAGTCTGGGCTTCTTCCCCGGAAGGAGTGTTGATAATAAGTTGGATTTTCTGGTTTTTGATTGCATCTAGGACGTGGGGACGACCTTCGTGGAGTTTTAACACTAATTCAACATTTAACCCTTGTTCGAGAAGAACTTTGCGTGTACCAAGGGTAGCCATCACTGTAAAGCCCAAATCGATAAATTCCTTCACCACAGCACCGGCGGCAGCTTTATCGCGATCGCTCATTGATACAAATACAGTTCCCGTCAGTGGTAAACGCTCTCCAGCACCCAATTCTGCTTTGGCAAAGGCACGGCCAAAGTCACTGTCAATCCCCATCACCTCACCAGTAGAGCGCATTTCTGGGCCCAATATTGTATCAGTTCCAGGGAATTTATTAAAGGGTAATACAGCTTCTTTTACAGCAATATGTGTGGGAATGACTTCCTCGGTGAAGCCTAGCTCCTCTAAGGTTTTACCCGACATAATTAAGGATGCTAATTTTGCCAATTGTACACCCGTTGCTTTAGATACAAAAGGCACTGTACGGGAGGCGCGGGGGTTAGCTTCCAGAATGTAAACTTGGGGAGAATAACTGCTTGCACCCACTACGGCAAATTGGATATTCATCAACCCCACGACTGACAGTGCTTGTGCTAGCTGCACCGTCCAAGTGCGAATTTGATTGAGAACTGCTGGTGAAAGGGAAATAGAAGGTAAAGAACAAGCTGAATCTCCTGAGTGAATTCCTGCTTGCTCAATGTGTTCCATAATGCCACCAATCACTACCCGCCCTGTATGATCGGCGATCGCATCTACATCGACTTCAATCGCATTTTCCAAAAACTTATCAATCAAAATCGGATGTTCTGGTTCCACTAATACCGCAAAGGTCATGTAGCGTTCCAACTCAGCATCGGAATAAACGATTTCCATCGCTCGTCCCCCCAACACATAGCTGGGACGCACCACCACCGGATAACCAATGCGTTTGGCAACAATCAGCGCATCTTCGTAACTCCGCGCAATACCATTAGGCGGTTGGGCAATATTCAACTGTTGGAGAATCTTTTCAAACCGCTCCCGGTTTTCTGCCATGTCAATGGAATCTGGCGATGTACCCCAAATTTTAGTGATCAGTCCTGATGTGTCATTGTTAAGAAACTCTTGTAATGGGATAGCCAACTTTAGCGGTGTTTGTCCGCCAAACTGGATAATTACCCCCACTGGATTTTCAGTTTCGATGATGTTAAGGACATCTTCTTTTGTTAAAGGCTCAAAGTAAAGGCGATCGCTGGTATCGTAATCTGTCGAAACTGTCTCTGGGTTAGAGTTGACCATAATCGTCTCATACCCCGCTTTCTTCAAGGCATAGGCGGCGTGACAACAACAATAATCAAACTCAATTCCCTGCCCAATCCGGTTGGGTCCACCACCCAAAATCAACACTTTTGGCTTGGTTGCGGGCATTACCTCTGTTTCTTCTTCGTAGGCAGAATAATAGTAGGGAGTAAAGGCTTCAAACTCAGCGGCGCAAGTATCTACGGTTTTGTAAACTGGGATGATTCCTAGTGACTTGCGGTAGGCGCGAACTTCATCTTCGGTGGTTTTGGTGGCATAAGCAATCTGGCGATCGCTATATCCATCCCGCTTCACTTCATAAAGTTGCTCTTTTGTCAATTGCTGCAAGGGTGTCCGCTTGAGGAATTTCTCGACATCTAGCAGTTGCTGAAATTTATCTAGAAACCACGGGTCAATACCAGTCAGTTCGTAGATTTCCTCAGCACTAATTCCTAGTTGCAAGGCATGGCGCACGGAGAAAATGCGATCGGGGTTAGGTGTTCGCAGTTGGGCGCGAATTTGTTCACCACTGGGTAATTTTTCGGCTTTGTCGCAACCCCAACCAGCGCGTCCAGTTTCGAGCGATCGCAGCGCCTTTTGGAAGGATTCGTTGAAAGTCCGCCCAATTGCCATTGCTTCCCCGACTGATTTCATTTGGGTTGTCAGCACTGGGTCGGAGCCGGGGAATTTTTCAAAGGCGAAGCGAGGGATTTTTGTTACCACATAGTCAATTGTTGGCTCAAAGGATGCGGGAGTTTTCTTGGTGATGTCATTTTTAATTTCATCCAGGGTGTAGCCCACAGCCAATTTTGCTGCCATTTTGGCGATGGGGAAACCCGTAGCTTTGGAAGACAAAGCCGAACTGCGAGAAACACGGGGGTTCATTTCAATTACAACTACATCTCCATTAACCGGATTGACGGCAAACTGGATATTAGAACCGCCAGTTTCCACACCTATCTCGCGGATGATTTTAATTGCCATATCCCGCAGCCTTTGATATTCTTTATCAGTGAGGGTTTGCGCGGGAGCGACGGTAATTGAGTCCCCGGTGTGAATGCCCATAGGGTCAAGGTTTTCGATGGAGCAGATAATCACTACGTTATCTGCCAAGTCACGCATCACTTCGAGTTCATATTCTTTCCAGCCGAGTAAAGACTGGTCAATGAGAATTTGCGAAACGGGGCTGGCATCTATACCTACCTGTGCCATTTCTTCAAATTCTTCTTGGTTGTAGGCAATACCACCGCCACTTCCACCCATTGTGAAAGCTGGACGAATAATTAGCGGATAAGTACCAATTTGGCGGGCAACAGCTTTGGCTTCTTCCAAAGTTTCGGCTGTGTCGCTGGGACACACAGCTACCCCAATCCTTGCCATTGCCTCACCAAAAAGTTTTCGATCTTCGGCTTTTTCGATGGCTGGTAGTTTAGCGCCGATTAACTCAACGCCGTACTTTTCCAACACCCCATTTTTCGCTAAAGCAACAGCGAGGTTGAGAGCGGTTTGTCCTCCCATCGTCGGTAGGAGAGCATCAGGGCGTTCTTTCTCAATGACTTTTTCGACCAATTCCGGAGTTAGCGGCTCAATGTAAGTGCGATCGGCCGTTTCCGGGTCGGTCATAATCGTTGCAGGGTTGGAGTTGACCAAAACCACTTCATAGCCTTCTTCTCGGAGCGCTTTGCAGGCTTGAGTGCCAGAGTAGTCAAACTCACAGGCTTGTCCAATCACAATTGGGCCAGAGCCTAACAGTAGAATCTTCCGGAGGTCATCACGGCGGGGCATAGTCGTTGCCTTGGAGTACGAGAATACAAATCCTGATTATTTTAAGGGTCTTTACCCCCTGTCGTGCTTTTTATTATTAAGTTTTCTAAGTTTGATGACAAAGGGGAGTGGGTAGAGACGCGATTAATCGCGTCTGTACAAAGTGGGGAGCAGGAGGAGCAGGGGGAGTAGGGAGGCAGGGGAAGAACTATTGATTATTGACCAATGCCTTATACCTAATGATTATTTTGTATTTCTAATTTTATTTAATTGCGATGCTAAAATTCTTAAGGTTTTTGCGAATCTTTATTATTTAATCTAATGAGATTTAGCAACAGATGGTGATTTATTCTGGCATATACTTTTCTGATGCTTGAATATTAATAAATTTTTCAACTAAAAATATTTATGAACTATCTAATTGCTAAATATTTTCAATATTAAATATTATGAAAATATGTTTACTTAGATTAAAAATGGCAGAGAGATAAGGATTCCATTCTCTGCCATTTTTTATAATATTTTAAGAGTTAGTGCTGCTAACTTTTTCTTTCAGTCTAGCTAGACAAATCTAGATTATGAGAGCTTTAGCTTTGAGCAGCTTGGACAAACCCTAAAGTTAAGCTGTCTTTAGCGAGGAAGTGAGACAAATGATAAGCACGTTCCTCAGTTTTCAACAAAATCTTTTCGTACAGATAGCGTGTGCCCCGATCGCCTAAACTCTCTGCCTGAGCAGCTTGGCGGCGAATTACGCCAAGAATAGCTTGTTCTGCGGCTAAGTCATTTTCTACCATTTGGCGAGAGGAATATACACCTTCAGATTCTTGCTCAAAACAGGTTAATTCTGCTAGTTTGCTGAAGGTAGCTACTGGCACACCACCTAGTCCATCCAAGCGTTCTCCAATTTCATGGATGTGGTCTTGTACTTGGTTGTAGCTTTCGTTAAAAAACTCATGCAGAGAGTAAAATTCTGAACCTTCAACTACAAAATGATGCTTTTGGTACTGCAAGTATAGTGCTTGGAAACTAGCTAATACAACGTTAAATCCTTCTGTAACTGGAGCAGTTACGCTGTGATCCAGCAACACAGGATTGTCATATACATTACCAAAATTACGTAACAAAGTTTGCGTTTCAGACATTGCGTTCCTCTCTTTTTAACAGTTATAGATTTTAACTGCTTATTCCTTACATATTAACATTTTAACAATAATAACAAGCCGATTCGCCATCACAAGATTTTGTATTTTTGCTTACTAAAAGTCTCAAGTTTCTTGTTTGCTAGATGATGCCACATTCATCAAGTTGCATAAAATTCTCATTATTATTGACATGTAAGCTTAAATGTGCATATTTCTCAACGGGAACAGGGAGAGAAAGTTTTATCTTGTCCTCTTTGCGTCCCTCATCCCCCTCTCAATATGGAATGGCTGCAAAAATTTGAATTTTTTTTCAAAGTTACTGAGAATTGTTTGCACTTAAGGTATGCTGGTTTTAAGAGGTTACACTCCTCAGACTCTCAAAAAGCAGAGAGTTAAATCGCGGTAGTTACTGCAAGTTTGTTGCACTTTGAGGGCAATTCTCTTGAAATCGTTTAGTTCAGAAATAGAAAGCAAGCACCTTGTAGAGGTGAATTGGGCAGACCGCTGGCAAGTCTATCAACGCCTAAAGGAATTAGATATTCCCTGTAGTTGTACGGCTAACCAGCCCTTAAAAGTTGAAATTGGCTCTCCTATGGCAGCTATTCAACTTTGGAGTGTGATCCGGCGATTAGCAGCCTCCCGTCAAGACCAGATTTGGACTCTTGAGTGTTGCTGGCAAAGTCGCTACCAACAGTTCTAATCTTTAGCTGTTGCTGAGAATATCTCGCTTGATAGCTTGTATTAGTTAAAAGGAGGTTAAAAAATGGGCGCATCTCACAATATGGAAGTATCAGAATTTTGCCTTGAGGGCAGATTTATAGATTTTGTTATTAAAGATGGCTATAAGCTGAAAGGTTTACTGCTGGGTACTCATGAGGGTGAATGCTACGTTAAACTGGCTAAACATTTACGGGCGGCTTTTGACTTGCGGCTACCAGCAGGTACTTGGTTACAAGTTGTTGGTTATAAAGAACACGATATAAAAAAAGACAAAGTTACACTGAAGGCTGAACGTGTGATGGCGGCGCGTTCTGAAATGGCGACAGTTCAAACTATCGCTGCACCACAAGAACCCCCATCGATTGATAATGTCAAGGTAAAACCAGCTAAGACTAAAGCCACGATTTTGGTGTGTCAAAAGTCTGATTGTATGAAACGCGGTGGTAAAGGAGTTTGTCAGGCGTTAGAGGCGGCTTTAAGCGATCGCGGTTTAGAAGACCAAGTTACAATCAAGGGCACTGGTTGCATGAAAAACTGTAAAGCTGGGCCTAATCTAGTAATGCCAGATAAAACGCGCCATAGCCGAATTCAAGCCTCACAAGTCCCGGCGTTAATGGATAAGCATTTTGGTGAAAAGAGTTTGTCAGTACAGCCTGAGAATTTAAGGGAAGTGGTGATATCTAATGGCAAGCCTTGCTGAGGTAAGTAGGTAAGCATGAATAAACTTAACTATGCAATCAAATGTAACCTCGCTGAAATCTTAGTGATTGCTTCTCTACCAGAGACTCCGCGTAGCTTACTTCTTTGCAGGAGTACGTTTTACTCGCAATGACGTACTTATGGATTTTCCCACCCACCTATTTAGTGAAACCTTGACATTTTAATGAGAAAGCTTAATAATATCTTCTCAAGTGTGTTCCATTAATACTCGGCATTAGACTTTTGCCTAGTATTTGCAAGAGTTTTGAATTAAGCGATCGCCTACAATTTGTCATGAGCAAGGCAAAGTAGTAGTTGCGATCGCTTAATGTTTGTAGGCAATTGGGTTTAGCGATCGCATTGTCATGAGCAACCTCAGCATTCAGCTTCCTGACTCTTTGTACAAAAGTTTGCAGGAACTTGCCAAACAAGACGGGATTTCTATCTGTCAGTTTGTGGCGACAGCAGTTGCGGAGAAAATCGCTGCACTCACAACTGAAATTTATCTAGGGGAGTTAGCAAAGCGAAGCAGTCGAGAAAAATACAACGCAGTTTTAGCGAAAGTACCAGATATTGAACCGGAATCTTGCGATCGCTTACCCACAGCTTAACAACACAGTGCAGGGTCTTCACCTTCAGGGGTAATAATACTATTTGTTTACTCTCTGGCGGTAGTTGCTTGACGGACTTGTGCTAACTTTCATCTTTATAAATATCGCTACGATGTCCTACTTTAATTACAGTTACTATCAAAACATCATCAACTACTTCATAAATAATTCGATAATCTCCTACTCGAAAACGATAGTAATTATCATCACCTTGTAATTTTTTTACCCCATTTGGACGAGGTTCTATTGCCAAGTCGTTGATTTTAGTTTGTATGCGCTCTTGTACGTCTAGAGGTAGTTTCCGAAACTGCCTTTTCGCACCCTTGGAAAATTTCACTTCGTAGCTCACGCAACATTCTTGTTTATTTCGTTTCTTATTTCGTTTTGAATTTCATCCCAAGACACAGTGCCATTAATGCGTATATCTTCTCTAGCTTCTTTAATGGCTTTTAAGTCTTCTTCATCTTCTACATCATCGATTCTTTTTAAGAGTGCGTGAATTTCATCTAAAGTACTGTCATAAGCTTGATGTAACAGTACGTTGATATCTTTAATTAACTGTTCTCTTTCGTGTGCTGATTTCATCTTTAATCGTCCAAGCGTGGGTTTACTTTTTTTAGATTCTTATTTCAGGTATCAAGAGATTTGACTAGCGATGCCTGCGGTGGGCTACGCCTACAGCCTCTCATTAGAAGGACACACTTGTAAAAGCGATCACTTCACAATTCCTAGTGAAAATTACATAACCTCAGTTAGAGAAGACTGCAACAACTGTCGCATGGATGTAGCCTGCACATGGTTAGGGAACACAGCTAAAAAGTCATTCAGGTCTTGGACTGCTATACGGATACGCTCTAAGGAAGCACCTTGAGATATGGTATGCCGATATAACTGCTCTGCTGGTTGATTATATTGAGCAGCCAAATAATAAAGAGCTAAGTTAAAGCTATTACGCCAGTTTTTAGAATCTTTTTCGTAATACTCTTTAGCAAGCTTCATAGCAAGCACCAAGTCAGCCCGTGCTTTGTCTGGTTGGTTAAGGGCTAGGTAAGTTAAAGCTCGCTCATACAAATACCAATCATCTTGGTAATTTCGGCTAAGTACAATAGCGTGGTCTAAATATTGCGGTGCTTCATGGTAGCGCTGCATTCGTTGGTAAATAAAACCCCTAAATCCCGTGGCTGGTGTCCATTGGAAATTGCCGTCAAGTTCAATGGCACGGTTAAAGTCTTCCAATGCCTCATTATAGAGTTGCATATAGCGATAAGTATCACCTCTACTGCCGATCGCCCATTGATAATTCGGGTCAATTTTAATGGCGCGGTTTAAGTCTTGCAGTGATTCTGGGTAACGCTGCATAAAGCGGTAAGTTACACCTCTATGTGCTAGCGCCCATTGGTCATTAGGGTCAATTTTAATGGCGCGGTTTAAGTCTTGCAGTGCTTCTTGGTAGCGTTTCATTAGGCGGTAAGCAATACCCCGATTGGCGATCGCCCATTGATAATTTGGGTTAAGCTCAATAACACGGTTAAAGTCTAGTAGTGCTTCTTGGTAGCGCTGCATTTGGCAGTAAGTCATACCTCGAACTGTTAAATACTCAACTTCTTCAGGCACTAACTTTATCGCCTGGGTTAAATCTTCCAAAGCTTTTGAGTATTGATTAGATAGAGAGTAAATATAACTACGCCAATCTAACGCTACTGCACGCCATTTGTCCTCAAGACGAATATCGCTCAAGAGTGTTGTGAGCATTTCAGCCGCAGCTTCATAACGTTTGTCTTCATAAGCTTTTAACCAATTGGCTAGTTGCTCACCCCAACGTTGAACTTCAGCATAATCCACATCTTTACCAGCCTGAAGCATTGTTGCTGCCCAAAATTGGGCAAAAGTTAGTTGATTTTTGAGAGCAGCAAGAAATTCATTGAGAGCTATAGGTAAGTACTTTTGTGGTGATTGGCATAAGCGGTGATACAAAACATTGAGCTTATGGCTTTGCCAAGTTTGATCTCGCCAAGTTTTTACTTGCTCTAATTGCAATTCGTTACCTAGCGTATCGTAATAGTCTGCCAACTTACTATGTATCTCAGCCCAACCTTGGGGCGATGAAAGACGCTTGTGGCGTAACATTTGGGTTTTAACCACATCATGATAAGCCCAGCCGTCGGTACGTTCGTTGACAAAGGATGTTTCTTTGAGCCAAGCAAACAGTTCATCTGCTTCTTTTTCTCCTCTTAACTTGGCTATAACATCCCGATTCAAACACCGAGGAATGGCCGCATCGAGAGCAACTTGCCGCCGCTTCGGGTCATCAATCCATTTTAAAAACCGTTCTACAGCACTACTGCTAGGTTCAAGTACTTGGTTGGGGTCATTGGGATGAGCATCTGCTAGCATTCCTACCAGCAGGGGCAAATTTCCAGAAAGTCGCAAAATCACTTCAATAATGCGATTGTCCGTAATGCCTTTGCGAGTTAGATATTCTTGGGCTTCTTCTTCTGTAAACGGTTCCAGAGGGAAACGAACTATTAACCCCTCGTAGGGTGCCCAATAATTTTTATCTAATTCATGCCGACCGGCGATGGTTATCAATATATTGAGAGATACTTCACCGTAGCGACCGTCCAAAATTTCCCGTAGCCAGTTATCTAGGAATTCTCCTGTGCGTTCATAGGTATCAAAAAACAGAACAACAGCAGTTTTCTCAGCAATTTTAAAAATATCTTGCAAAAATAACGGGGTCAGAACTTCTTCAGGCTCTTGAACTAAGCGCACCTCATCTTTATTGGTAATTTTTTTTGCAACGTATGATGCCCATTCTCCGGCTTGGGTAGCCAAAGCATTCTCATCTACAAAGTCAAATACAGCACCGCCAACAGGAACTCGACGCGCTAGACGCACACCAGTTTTAACTACAGTTTTGCCTACAAAAGCGGAAAACCCTTGAGGAGCTTCTGGATCTGTTTCTAGTTCTTGGCGCTTTTGGCGGTAAACTTTGTACCGTTCTGTAAACTGCGTTAGTTTGTGACCTTGCCGTTCTAACTCCTCAGCTAGACGACCCATGACTTCTGGTATAGTTTTTTCAGCTTCATCGATGTAAGCCGAAATGATTTTTGCTTCGTCAGCAATTTTACGAAACTGTCGCAGCAGAGTACTTTTACCAACTCCGCCTTGACCCCAAACGTTATACAGAAAACGACGGCGATCATCTTCTGGGGGTAATGCTAAATTTTGACGAAATTGGTTTACTTGGTCTTCACGACCCACAAAACCTGATTGCTGGCGCTGCTTAAGAATATCTTGTAGACTCTTGGGCTTGTTTTGTGGGTTCATTACAAGATTCAATTTAGAGATGCGAATGCTTACAGAATAACTACTAAATATACAAGGTGTATTTCTGAATTTACCAGACTTTTTCTATGTAATTTTTACGTGTAACCTTGATTTAATTTCAATGTTGACCTTCTGAGGCTCAATGTTGACCCTCTGAGGCTCGATGTTGACCTTCCGAGGCTTGATGTTGACCTTCCGAGGCTTGATGTTGACCTTCTGAGGCTTAACTTTGACCCTCTGAGGCTCGATGTTGACCTTCTGAGGCTCGATGTTGACCTTCCGAGGCTTGATGTTGACCTTCTGAGGCTCAACTTTGACCTTCTGAGGCTCAACTTTGACCCTCTGAGGCTCGATGTTGACCTTCTGAGGCTCGATGTTGACCTTCCGAGGCTTGATGTTGACCTTCTGAGGTTCGATGTTGACCTTCTGAGGCTCAACTTTGACCTTCTGAGGCTCAAAAATGCCCTGGCGACTTAACGCTTCTCAATGGAGTCCAATACAGACCTAACCCCCAGCCCCTTCCCTACAAGGGAAGGGGAGTAAGATTCAAAGCCTCTCCCCTTGTAGGGGAGAGGTTTGGAGAGAGGTCAAAGTGTATTTTAGATAAACGAGATGCGCTATAAAAATCGCAACTACACAGACAAAACCTCTCTCCGCAAGTTTCAAAAATGTTTGAATATAAAACGCAAAAAGGGCATAAAATTGTTATGCCCCTACAAATGGCGTTTATTTTACCAAGTTGACAACTGGTATAATTGCCTGCTTCAAGTTTTAGCTAACTGGGACTTCGGATTGCTTTTTCTTAGAACGGCGGTTAAACCTGCGTCCCATCTCATCAATTACTGCATCTAAACCTGCGACATCACCGCTAGCTTTGGCGTAGCTATAAACTGCTAATGCTGCTGCATACGCTTCACTAGCAGCAGCTATACAGGTATCATCCACCAATTCTTGCAGTTGCGTTAGAGACAACAGCACCGGGTACAAGTCCTCATATATTTCCAAGTCCCGGCGCATTTCTTCTAAATCAAAGTAACGAGGCAAAAAGTTAGGGTTTTGTGTTGCCACTTCTAAAGCTTTGCTGACAAAAGCCCGACTTTTATCCCCCATCTTCAGCATTGTTCGCCGATCTTCAGGGGTCAAATCAATCAAAAACGGTAACTTTTCTCTAATTGTAGCGATCGCCTCCATTACTGCTTTCTTGTCTGCTGGGGCTAAACTGGCACTGATGCGATTTTCTGCCATTTTTAATACTCCTCTAGGGTACATAATTTCAGTATTCCCAAAGTTACAGAAGCGATCGCATTTGCTGAGAGGTAATTGACAGAGTTTTATCTGCACTTTACAGCAAGCCAAAAAACGTCTTGATATTTTCTCATCTCAGTTAACAAAATTTATGGCTTTACTCTTCATCCGACTCTGCAAATAAAGATTCTAAATCTTGACGACCGCTGACAACGCGCAAAATTTTAACCCCATCATCAATCACTTGGTAGAGAATGACATATCCATTTAGCGGTAAGCCACGTAATGAAGGTTTAATATGAGCATAGCTGCGTCCCATATTTGGAAACATCGCTAAATTTTGACATTTATTGTTAAACTCTCTAAATAGTTTTTCTCCTGCTTCTAGGTTGCGGATTAAAAAGTAATCAGAAATTTAATTTAAGTCGCGACTAGCAGATAGTGAAATGACATAGCGGCTCATTACTAAGCCTCACGCGCCTTTTGGAATTTTTCTAGTATCTGCATCACTACAGTTTCGCCATCTAAAACTTCCCCTCGTTCAATTTCAGCAATTGCAACATCAACTTTTTGCCGGGTTTCTTCCACCCATTGGACATACTCAGAATTTAATTTTTCTAGCAGATGAAATGCTACATCAATTACTTCATCTGCATTTGTAAATTTTCCACTAGCAATTTGGGCTTGGATAAATTGCTCATGTTCAGGTTTCAGTTCAATGTTCATGATTTATCTCTCTGAAATCACCTTTAGCAATGGTTCTATTTCCTCTAACCGCTAATCACAGCGATCGCATCAATTTCTACCAACACATCTTTAGGTAAGCGCGATACCTGCACACAAGCCCGCGCTGGGGCTGTATCTTCCGGAAAATATTTAGCATAAACGGCATTCACCGCCGCAAAATCATTCATATCAGCTAAAAATACTGTGGTTTTCACGACATCTTGGAAAGTCGCCCCGGCTGCGGTGAGGATGGCTTCAAGATTAGCTAATACCTGCTCAGTTTGCTTTTTGACATCATCAGTGTAGACGACATCACCAAGGTTGGGATCGATGGCAATTTGTCCAGCTATGAATAGAAATTGACCTGAAGCTGCGATCGCTTGATTATAAGGGCCGACTGGAGCGGGTGCGTTATCAGTATTAATTACTTTACGGGTCATAGATATTACTTTCTCTAACGATGTTTCTTGCTTACCGATTTCCGCTTCAGCAGCGATCGGTTTGGAGACTTCTCCATCTGGCATTATCGCACTAGTCAGGTCAGCATCTCGACCGCACCCGTATTAGTGATAATGACTTAGGTATTGTTCTCCTCTCTTTCTTCTCTTCTCTACGAAAGGCTGCACCAACGAGACGAACCGCGAACGCGGTTCGTCCTCTACCCCAACCTCGGACGTATCCCATAATGCCGATATCGCCAATAATCTTGCAAAATGCGATCGTGGTCAAAACATAAATTACTAGGCACATGCCAAGACTCAAAAATTCCTACACCCTTAGCATCATCTCCAGCCACAGGTTCCCCCGTCGCTGTTGCCAAAAACACAATACTAATCGTATGCTGACGCGGATCGCGATTGGGATCAGAATACACCAGTAATTGTTCAACTAACTCCACCTGCAAACCCGTTTCTTCCTCAGCTTCCCGCCGGGCCGCCACTTCTACCGCTTCCCCATAATCCACAAAACCACCAGGAATAGCCCAACCTAAGGGTAGATTATGTCTTTCAATTAACACTATTGGCCGATGAGGTCGATCTACTAGTTCAATGATGATATCAACTGTCGGTGCAGGATTTCGGTAAGTCATAGTTATTAGTCATTGGTCATTAGTCATTGGTCATTAGTTAATCAACCAAAGACAAATGACAATCAAGATGAGTTTACTTGATTTATCCTGCAAATACTGTTCCGTGATAAATTCGATGCGATCGCGTAGCGTGTCCATCAGATAATTGCTCCCTCTCATAATTCAGGTTAAATATGCCTTTTCCTAGATCCAGTGGCATTTTGCTGCATCCTACTTCCTTTCCCAGTCGATTCGGCGTTGGAGATTTAGGCTTAGAAGCCTATCGCTTCATCGATTTTCTTAAAGAGAGCCATCAACAATATTGGCAAGTTTTACCCTTGGGCCCCACTGGATACGGTAATTCCCCCTATATGTGCTACTCGGCAATGGCAGGAAATCCCCTGCTAATTAGCCCAGAAAAACTGCGAGATGAGGGTTTGCTAACTGAAGAAGACTTCGCTAATTTACCAGGATTTCCCGTAGAAAAGGTAAACTTTGACCAAGTTATGCCGATTAAGATTGGGCTGCTGAAAAAAGCCTGTGAAAACTTTAGAGCAAATGCTACGGACATCCAGCAAAAAGAGTTTGCAGGTTTTTGCGACAGCAAAGCCTATTGGCTAGATAATTACGCCTTATTTATGGCGTTGAAAGATGCTAACGACAATGCAAGCTGGCATACATGGAAACCAGAATTTGTCAAGCGTGAACCCGAAGCCTTAGCTCAGGTAGAGCGTCGGCTCAATGGGGAGATTTTTTATTACAAGTTCATCCAATTTGAGTTTTTCCGGCAGTGGTCAGACCTGAAAAGCTACGCCAACATGCGCGGTATAGACATTATCGGCGATATCCCCATTTACGTAGCTCATGATAGTGCTGACGTGTGGGCACATCCCGACATCTTTTGCTTAGATGAAGAGACTGGAGTTGCTGCCCAAATGGCCGGAGTCCCACCAGATTACTTTAGCGCCACTGGTCAATTGTGGGGTAACCCGGTTTATAACTGGGAAGAATTGCAAAAACAAGACTTTAAATGGTGGGTACAGCGCTTTGAGGCAATGCTGGATTATGTAGATATAATTCGCATTGACCACTTCCGGGGCTTCGAGGCATATTGGTCAGTACCCCAAGGTGAAGAAACTGCCATGAATGGTAAATGGGTGGAAGCACCTGGTGATGCTTTTTTTGAAGTGATTAGGCAGAAGTTGGGCAAGCTACCGGTCTTGGCGGAAGATTTGGGAGTAATTACACCAGAGGTAGAAGCACTGCGAGATAAGTATGAATTTCCTGGGATGAAGGTTTTACAGTTTGCCTTTGGTTCTGATCCCGGTAATCCATTTTTACCATTCAATTACCCGCGAAATGCTGTAGTTTATACCGGCACTCACGATAATGACACAACTGTAGGCTGGTTTAATTCAGCCAGCGACTACGAAAAGCAAAATCTGTTGCTTTATTTAGGTTGTATTAGTCCTGAAGGCATCCATTGGGATTTAATTCGCCTAGCTTTGAGTTCCATAGCCAACCAAACGATTATTCCCTTGCAAGATATTTTGGGATTAGGAAACGAAGCGCGGATGAATTTTCCTAGTATTGCTGAGGGTAACTGGGGGTGGCGCTATCAAGGAGCAGCTTTGACACAAGAATTAGGCGATCGCTTGAAAGTTCTTACCAGACTTAATGGACGCGCTCCGCAAGCCCAGTGAAGAGTGGGGATATGAGGAAGGAGGGGGAGCAGGGGAAGACAAGGCAGACAAGACAGACAAGGCAGAGGGAGGAGTAAATGCCTCCTTGTCCTCCTTGTCTCGTTGTCCCCCTCATCCTCCTCATCTCCCTCATCTCAAAACTTAGGTTTAGCAGCCGCAATCCTAACTTCTTCCTCTTTCCCCGGTTCTCCCATTTCCTTGGCTTTCTCTTGATTGACGCTCATCAACACACCACCAGCATTATCAGTTTTCACTGTGAGTTGCTCTTGGGCTTTCCAAATCCGGTGAGTTCCTTCAGGCAGAATACCCTCAAACTCGGTTTTGCCATCGGCTACTACGCGAATCCAAGATGACGCTTTCAAAGTGACACCAATCTGTACAGCCTTTCCCTGTTGGACAGCGCTAAGGGTATTGCTAACCGGTTGAACCTCCACAGACTCTTTTAGTTGGGCTAGTTCTGGTTTAACAATGGACTTTTGTTTGAGGTATGGCTGGTTTTGGCTATTACTTGCTTGTAGTACCGCGTTATTTAATAACTGAGATAAGCCATTTACGGAGCATACAATTAGGAATATGTAAAGAAAGTAAAGGTGAATCGGACGTAGTTGATCAAGGGGTGAATTATTCCCCCTACCTGGAGGGTTCACTTGTGCAGAACTGATTGGAAAAGTGCCAGAAAATTCTACTCCATTCAAGCCTAGTGCATCGGCAAATTGCCTGATTAAACCCTGAATATAGACTGGTTCTGGCAGATCGTTTAAATTACCTTCTTCGATCGCCTGTAATAATCGCCGGGGAATCCTGGTCAATACAACCACTTGCTCTAGAGATAATCCCTGTTCTTGACGCAATGCCCAAAGTTGAGCGCCCATTTCTGCCAACTTTTCGGCTCGTTGTTGCTCTAATGAAAGTGATGGCTGGTGATTATTCTTCTTTCTTAGCCATTTCATGCCTGCTGACACTCCTTAACTCCACTGAATCAATAATTAGGTTGCGTTATCTGATCTTGCAAAAAGCGAATCTCGTGATCTTTGAGGGAACGATATTGACCCTCTTCCAACAAGGGTTCTTTGGGAGTTTGTAATTGAATTGGGCCGATAGCAGTCCGATGCAGCTTGATTACTGGGTATCCTAACTGTTGAGCTATACGGCGGATCTGGCGATTTCTTCCCTCCTGCAACACTATTTCTAAAAAGCTTTGCTCGGCTCGATGTTCTATTAGGTGTACCTTAGCGGCCCTGGTTTTTCTACCCTCCAACATCACACCTTGACGCCACATTTGCAGTACTGCTTCTGGAGGATGTCCTTTGACCAAAACACGATATGTTTTGGAAATACTGTGACGTGGATGGGTTAGTCCAAATGTCAGATTTCCGTCATTGGTAAGGATTAATGCTCCTGTAGAGTCTGCATCTAAACGCCCAACTGGGTGAATACCTGAACCCTCCCGTAATTCTTTCGGTAGTAGATCCAGGACTGTTGGTCTGCGGTGAGGGTCGTAGCAAGTCGAAACCACTCCCACTGGTTTATGTAGCAATAGATATATTAAAGCCGGACGCTGCTTTTCGGATACAGGTTTACCATCGATTGCGATCGCATCTTTTTGGGGATCAACTTTTTGACCTAAATGTGCCAACACCCCATTGATCCGCACTCGTGAGTGCCTAATCATTTCTTCGGCTTCACGACGTGAGGCGATACCCCATTGAGCGAGAATTTTTTGTAACCGTGCCTCCATGTGGAAATTGCTTATTTACTGTTAACAATTAAATGATATTTGTATTTTGTAGTGAGTAGGCATAAATGTTACATTTAAGACTTATTTAATTTATGTTCGGTTGTTGAACAAATACTCATAAACAGATTGGTTAAATGCCAGAGCAAAATTCCCAAACAACAAATGCAAATAAAATCCGCATAATTACGCAAGTACTCACAACAGCACTAAAGCTCTGGTTGAGAGCGCAAGTGAGCCAAATATCTGAATTAGAAGTGGAGATTAAAGCGAGCGATCGCCAAATCCTCTCTGGGCGTATCCCTTCGGTATCTATTTTTGCTACTCATGCAGTTTATCAAGGTCTCCTGATTACACAAATTAAATTAATAGCAGAAAATATTCGGATAAACATCGGCTCCGTACTCAAGGGAAAACCTCTGCGACTGTTAGAAACAGTACCAGTGGTTGGCGATTTGATCGTAGACGAGAAGGATCTCAATGCTTCTCTCTCATCTGACTTATTATCGACTGCTTTGAGCGATTTGCTGGTTAAGGTTTTACCAACACATTGCCCAAAGTCACAACCAATAAATTGGCAAGAAATTATCCTTGATAACAACCAAATTATACTGCGAGGTATGAGAGTAACCAATAGTGAAACAAGACCTCTAGAGATTTGTCTAAGCTCACAGTTACTCAGTGGACATGAGTTGCAACTGGCACATATAAAAATCAAGTCCAACCAGGGAGATATATTAGAGGACAATCATGAGTACAATCTGGATCTTGGCTCAGATGTCGATATTCAAGAACTAACGCTGATCCCAGGCAAGCTATTGTGTCGTGGGAGGATTAACGTTAATCCTTGAGGATTAGAAATTAAAAAATGCTAATAGATTATTTTAAATGATATAGCGGCTCTTAGGGGATGAGGAGGACAAGGGGACAATCCCTCGCTTCGTTTCTATTTCGCCTTGGAATAGAATTCTAAGGCGAAAGCTTAAGTTCTGGGCTGGATGTAGGTCAGTGCAATACTTTAACTGTTGCAAAAATGTGGGTAATGACAAGCCTTACAAGAGTTGGGAATGTTCTTCTTAGGTGTGTATTGAACTCAACTGAGAAGCTCTATAGTAGCGGCAACAGTAGTGTCACGAAATAATAAACCAAAGGAGCAGTGAAAATATAACTATCAGTACGGTCTAAAATACCACCGTGACCAGGGATTAATTGTCCAGAATCTTTGACCCCAGCATCCCGCTTGAGCATAGACTCGGTAAGATCCCCTAAAAGGCTAGCAATACCAATTAGTAAACCCAGTGCTAAACCAGTCAAGGGGGATCTGGGCAAATGTAGATAATAGGCTCCTGCTATGGCTACAGCAACACTTGAAGTAATACCAAAGACAGCACCTTCTACAGTTTTTTTCGGGCTAATCTCAGAAAGACGGGTTTTCCCAAAGAATTTGCCAATAGTGTAAGCACCGATATCCGCTGCCCAAATACACAAAAAAGTCAGCAGTGTTGCTGTAAAACCTTGTGGTAAAGAAGCAGAATTTGCCTTTTCCCAGAAATCTGTCCAGGTTGTGGGCCAGTAACCTCCAAAAGCGAGATTGCTAAAAGCAGCACTATCAATTGCTCTTAATCGCACCCAATAACTCGGCAAATAACCTACGTAAAATAGCCCCATAATAGAAGCGGAAACATCAGCAATCGTGGCAAATTTGGGCTGAAACAGCAGGTAAAAACAAATAAGTGTGCCAGCAACTGGCATCACAGCGTCAGCTAAACTGCCATCAAGGGTACAAATTGCCAGCAAAACTTGGCTGACAACCATAGTCGTTTTAGCGGCCGGAGCGATGCCTCTGGCTCGCACTAAATTAAAATATTCCTGTTGACCCAAAAAGATGATAACCGCAAAGATGATGGTAAAGTACCAACCCCCCAAAAGGGTTGCAGAAAGAGCAAGAGCGATCGCAACAATTCCACTAATAATCCGAGACCAAGGCATAGAAGTATTTGGGATTGGGTACTGGGGATTGGGTATTGGGTACTGGGGATTGGGTACTGGGTATTAGGTATTTGGAAAACTTTTTCCTAGTTCCTAGCCCCTAGTCCCCAGCCGCCAGTCCCTAGTCCAGTTTCTCACCACTGAGGATAAAAATGGGATCAACGGCGGTAAAGGTTTGAGAAAAGCCACGCGTCTCTAAGCGATTAACCGCAGACTGAACGACTTCGATATTTCTAGCCCTTAACAGAGAAAAACTCTGGGAAATAGCATACAGACTTTCTAGATTAGCAGCTGTGGCTACAACCCGACCGGATGGGGGTAAATAATGCCAAGCTGCTTGCAGAATTTCCTGAATGGGGCGTCCTCCTTCAATACAAACACGGTGAGGGGTGACCTTAAGATCGTGTAAACACTCTGGGGCGCTACCTTCAATTACTTCGACATTTTTAACCTCAAAGCGATCGCAGTTACGCTTGATTAGATTAGCTACTTCTTCATCCCTTTCTATAGCAATAATCTTTCCGTTTGGACACAATAGCCCCACTTCTACCGGAATTGTCCCCGTCCCTGCGCCAATGTCCCACAAAACAGAATCTGATTTTAGTCGCAGTTGGGCAATCAATAGTAGTCTGACTTCTCGCTGGCTCAGGGGAATTCCTGGCAAATGTTCAAACAATTCATCGGGAATACCAGGGGTAATATAAGGCCAAAGTTGGGAGGGCATAGAATTACGCAATTATACTAAAGATATCGATTTGCCAAATTGAAAAGCTCTAAGCTCTAAAAACTTTTCAAACGTAGCATTATAAGAAACCATAATGATTGGCGAAATATTAGGTGAGCGCTATGAAGTTCAGCAGCTACTAGGAAAAAAAGCAGGGCGGCGAACTTTGTTAGCTCGTGACTTGCAAACTCAGGAATTAGTCGTTATCAAGTTACTCTCTTTTGGCGGTGATTTTGAATGGGATGATTTAAAGCTGTTTGAGCGAGAAGCCGAAACCTTAAAAAACCTAGCACACCCCTTAATTCCTCGCTATTTAAACTATTTTGAGGTCAATTTACCAACCATCAAAGGTTTTGCCCTGGTACAAACTTATATCCCAGCAAAAACTTTAGAGCAATACTTACAAACTGGGCGAACTTTTACAGAAGCTGAAGTCAAACAGATAGCCAAAGCGCTTTTAGAGATTCTTATTTACCTACATGAGCTACATCCGCCTGTAATTCACCGTGATATTAAGCCTAGCAATATTTTATTAGGGGAGCGTTCTGGTAATAGTGTTGGTCAAGTTTATTTGGTAGATTTTGGCTCAGTGCAGACTGTCCTCGCCACCGAAACTGGAACAAGAACTGTGGTAGGAACCTATGGCTATATGCCACCAGAGCAATTTGGTGGACGCACTGTTGCAGCCTCTGACCTTTATAGTTTAGGCGCAACCTTAATTTATTTAATGACGGGTAATCACCCAGCCGATTTACCCCAAAAGGACTTTCGCATTCAGTTTGAACAAGCAGCTAATGTGAGTCCCAGTTTTAGCAATTGGCTAAAGTGGATGATTGAACCTAGCATAGAACGGCGTTTTAGTTCTGCAACCCAAGCGATCGCAGCTTTAGAAAAACCACAGTCGAAATTACCTGCTTTGGTTGTGAGCAAACCAGATGGGAGTAAGATTCAACTAACCAAAAATTGGGATTCTCTAGAAATTATCATTCCACCATCTGGTTTTGATGCATCAATAGTATTTACAGGTTTATTTGCGATCGTCTGGAATTCATTTATCCTGTTTTGGACGATTGGCGCTCTCTCAGCCCCTTTTCCTGCCAACATCCCCTTTGCCTTGTTCTCAGTTCCTTTTTGGGGTGCTGGCTTGATGATGGTGTATAAATTTTTATTTAATTTATTTGGACGCATCTGCTTACGCCTGAATCCAAAACAAATTGCCCTAAGCTGGGAGTTGTTTCGTTGGAAATTTGAGGGTCCCCGGCCATCGCCAAGGCAAAGTATTAATAAGTTGGTTTACATTCCAAAGCACTTTACTAAAGACTCTGAAGGCACTAGAGTTGCCGTTCCAGCACAATTATATATTTGCTCAGGAGTACAAAAATATCAGATTGGTGGAAACGATGGTGGCATTAAATCCGAAGTAGAACTGGAATGGTTAGCTCATGAATTAAGTGACTGGTTAGGTTTACCAATTATTAATCCAATGGGAAGTTAGTTGAGCAAGCGATCGCTCAAGAGGGTCGAGCGCTTCGCTTATCAATGGTGAACTCATCAGATTTGAGCCATCAATGTCTATATTTAATTAAAGGAGCCTTAGAGGAAATTTATATGTTTGGACTGGGATGGCCAGAAATAGCTGTAATTACCATAGTCGCTGTTCTAATTTTTGGCCCAAAAAAAATTCCCGAACTGGGAACCGCACTGGGCAAAACCCTACGAGGGTTTAAGGAGGAGATGAAAACTCCCAGTGACGAAACCAATTCGGAACAAGAAAAACAGTAATTAAAGTAGTCAGAATACAAAAGACAGGAGGAGGCAGTACGTTGGAGAGCCAGCGCGGTCTTCTCCTGACTACAGCAAGGTATTAACAACAGAAGAAGGTGCTATTCCATTTTGGGAATCGATGACAGTTGTGCCGGAATTTTGTTGGTGTGTCTCTTCCTTGGCTAGACCACGCAGCTTAATTAACTTAATAGCCCGACTCACACTTTCTGGCAAAATTACCACCAGACTGTTATCAGGAGCCATGTCTAAGCCTTTATTTATCGCTTGAGTTTCATCCAGAATTGATTCATAGCGGCTGTCAGGCTTAACCTCGGTGATGCCTTGAATAATCAACTGGGCGGCTGAACCTCGTGCCCGTCCCCGTGTGTCATCGTCTTCTTTGACGATGATGTAATCAAAAATTTGTGCTGCTAATTTGCCCAAAGTAACAAAGTCTTCATCACGGCGATCGCCTGGGCCACCAATTACGCCAATCCGTTGTCCTGTAGTCCAGTTCCGAACAAAGGAACCTACAGCTTCGTAACTGGCTGCGTTGTGAGCATAGTCCACCAAAGCGTGGTAGTTGCCTAAATTAAATAAATTCATCCGTCCTGGCGTTTGACTAACTGAAGCCCGGAAAGTCTTCAAACCAGCACGTATCTGCTCAATTGTGACGTTTTGCACGAATGCTGCCAAACTTGCAGCTAAAGCGTTGGCAATCATAAACGGTGCACGTCCGCCCATTGTTAAAGGTATATTTTCTGCTCTTTCTATGCGGTGTGTCCAATCACCTTTAACAATTGACAAATAGCCATTTTCATATACCGCCGCGACTCCACCCTTTTGGATGTGCTTCCGCACCAATTCCGAGTCGGGGTTCATTGTGAAGTAAGCAATATTAGCCTTAGTTTTTTCTGACATGGCGGCGACGCGGCGATCATCGGCGTTAAGTACCGCGTATCCATCCGGGAATACGGCTTCCGCTACTACGCTCTTGAGGTTAGCTAACTGCTCAATGGTATCTATATCGCCAATTCCTAAGTGGTCGGAGGCTACATTCAAAACCACGCCCACATTTGCTGCTACAAAGCCTAATCCAGAGCGAAGAATGCCACCGCGAGCCGTTTCTAGTACAGCTACCTCTACTGTGGGATCTTGGAGGATGACATGGGCACTTTGGGGCCCTGTGTTATCACCAGCTTCTACTAAGTAATCACCGATGTATGTACCATCAGTTGTAGTATATCCTACTACTTTGCCAGTCTGTTTATAAATATGTGCTAGTAGTCGGGTAGTAGTGGTTTTGCCATTAGTACCCGTAATGCTGAGGATCGGTATTTGGCTGGATTGCTCGTTGGGAAACAACATATCCATTACTGCGCCGGCGACGTTGCGGGGGATACCAACGCTTGGGGCAACGTGCATTCGGAAGCCGGGAGCGGCGTTAACTTCCACAATCACGCCATCAACTTCCCGCAGTGGACGGCTAATATCTGTGGTGACGATATCGAGTCCGGCGATATCCAAACCGATAATCTTCACTACCCGTTGTGCCAACCAAAGATTTTCTGGGTGAATTTCATCGGTACGGTCTACAGCGCTACCACCTGTACTTAAGTTTGCCGTTGCTCTGAGATAACAAATAGTACCTTTGGGTGGCACGCTATTTAGGGTATAGCCTTGCCTTTCTAGCAGCTGGTAGCTGGTGCGGTCTAGTTCAATCTTGGTTAGGACGTTATCATGTCCTTCGCCGCGATTTGGGTCAAGGTTAGTTTCCTCAATCAGTTCGGAGATGGTGGATCTGCCGTTGCCAATCACATGAGCCGGGACACGTTCGGCTACTGCTACTACTTTGCCATTAACCACTAATACCCTGTGGTCGCGCCCAACGTAATATCTTTCAACAATAATTGACCGGGAAACCTGTCTGGCAGCTTCATATCCGGCTTCAGCTTCTTCCCAAGTTCTGATATCAATGGTGATCCCACGTCCATGATTGCCATCCAGGGGCTTGATAACAATGGGATAGCCGCCAACGTATTCAATGGCTTGTTCTAAATCGTCTAAGAAGT
Organism: Nostoc sp. UIC 10607; assembly: GCF_047228265.1. NCBI lineage: Bacteria > Bacillati > Cyanobacteriota > Cyanophyceae > Nostocales > Nostocaceae > Nostoc > Nostoc sp. UIC 10607. Next base: position 45,181 of record NZ_JBIQNW010000036.1, read on the forward strand.
TGATCACTGTACCTCTGGGTACTGGTGCACCAGCGGCAGCGAGGATGCGTTTAGTGGCTTCTTTATCACAAGCTAGTTCTACACCGAGAATGCTGGTGTTATCCGTCATTGTGGCCTGCATTCGCTTCTGGTTCACGCCGTAGCCTAGCTGAATCAAAAAGCGGGCTTCTAGAGACATCCAGGGAATACCTCTTTTTTCTGCTTCTTTGACGATCGCTTCAGTAGAAGGGCCTAGGGAAGCATCACGAGTAAAGTCTTTCAGGTCTTGGATATCTTGCTCGAGTTCTGCCTTCGGATAACGGCCTCGATCAACAATACTCTGGCACAGCCGCACTGCGGCTCGTCCAGCGTAGCGTCCCGCTTCCTCATTCAGGTATTCGATCACTACTTGGTAAATTCCGGGTGTAGCAGTTTCGCGGGTGCGACCAAAGCCGACATGCATACCAGCTAATTCCTGGAGTTCTAAGGCTACATGTTCCACGATATGGCCGATCATAGTGCCTTCTTTGACTCGCATCAGAAAACCACCACGACAGCCAGGCGAACAATAATGGCCCTCCAGACTCGGCAGCGCCTCAACTAATCCTTCATAAAAGCCAGGGATTTCATTCGAGGGCGTCTCGGCAAGGGTTTCTAAATCGAGGCGCATGACGATCAGCTTGTGGCGTCGAATGCTCCAATAGTTTGGGCCGCGTAAGGTCTGGATCTTGAGGATTCTCATGGGAATAGGTAGATGGAGATTCGGAACCAAAATTCTAGTTTCTTACTGGAATTGACCGCTAAACTGTTCATTGCAAACAGTTTTTTCTTTTTACATGGTATTCTTATCATTTTTCTACGGTAAGAAATAAATGTGCGGTCAACTCAGTGTAACCTCAGATACTCTATCCCGTCAGCTGGAGATTCGGTGTACAGCAGGCAATACAGTCCGCTGGTACAAGTGGAAGCGATCGCCGTAGCTGAGGATATGGAGACGTAAATTATGCACTGTTAATGGTTCATTAGCACCGACATGGGGTTCGTTGGTGTGGGTGGCTTCAGTGGGATCAACAATGGTGACACTGCCTTTACCCATAACTTGTAGCCAACCATCACGTTCAAACACTGCACAAGTATCTTCGTCAATGCCAATACCTAAGCGATCGGGATGAGCTGCGATCGCACTAATTAGCCGCCCCATCCGATTACGGTTGTGAAAGTGTTGGTCAACGATTACTTCAGGAATAAATCCCAAACCCGTTGCCATATCGACTAGGGAACGATTTGGCGACTCTCCACTACCGCCGCCAGCAATCATGTGATGCCCCATTACTGCCGCTCCTGCACTGGTGCCTGCTAGTGTAAGTTGCCCCGCCCTCACCCGCTGCCGAATAATTTCCATTGCTGGTGTATCTGCCAATACGCCACAAAGACGCAGCTGGTCTCCTCCTGTCAAAAATACCCCACTACAGGCTTCTAAGGATGCTTTGATCTGGGAGGCTTCACACTGTTCTCGTTCGCGGATGTCTAAAATCTCTACCTTCTGAGCACCCATTTCTTCAAAAATGCGAATATACCGACCACCGATGATGGCGGGTTCGCGAGAGGCAGATGGAATAATTGTAATATAAGCCTTACTAGCACCGGCACGTCCAAAAAAAGTTCGTAGGATTTCGCGCCCATGAACTTTATCTTCTGCGCCTCCGATAACCAGAACGGCGGTTTTAGTTGCTTGGGGTGTCCTCATTTCTAGCGATTTAGCTTGTAATTGCGGCATTTTGTTTCTCCTGTCAACAACTTCAGGTGAATTTAACAAGGATCAGTTGCCTGATGATTTTTGCGCTTTGCTTCTTTGAGAGGACACTTTTTGGAAGTTTGGAACTGAGTCAGCCACTCTCCAAATTCTCGCTTAACGCTCGCGTTGCCTCAGTCTAAACGTGTTCGTTCCCATTTCTCAAAGCCAGGGCCTTGTTTTTCACCTGTCCACTTGCAGCAGGGCAAAATAGTCTTTAGGGGGCTAGATTCCCCCTCTGGGGCTGGGGACGAGCAGGTAAGACTACGCTTTTTTCTGAGGCTGGCTCGATGCATCCTGGAAGTTGTTAACTTGATATGATTATTAATTTAAATGTAGTTGTGACAACATTTAAACATAAATTAAGTAATTAGAAAAACTTTTGATCCCATCTAAAATCCAAGAGGTCTGGTAGTCTTAGATACTATTGATAAAGTTTAACTGGAGTTTGACTCGACCTTGGCTTGGCGATGTTTGCTAGACATCCAAATTTAAGATTAGTGTCCTCGAATACGAATAACTGTGCGCTTTGATATAGTTACACTTTTTCCTGACTGTTTTAACTCTGTTCTCAATTCGGGGTTACTGGGTAAAGCCTTAGCCAAACAGATTGCCGAAGTGCATCTGGTTAACCCACGGGACTTTACCACTGACAAGCACCGAAAGGTAGATGATGAACCCTACGGTGGCGGCGTAGGGATGCTAATGAAGCCAGAACCGATTTTTAGCGCTGTGGAATCGCTGCCGATTCTACCCCGAAGAGAAATAATTTTGATGAGTCCACAGGGTCAAACAATTAATCAACCTCTTCTGAAAGAATTGGCGACAAATTATGACCAGTTAGTAGTTATTTGTGGGCATTACGAAGGAGTGGATGAGAGGGTGCTGCATTTGGTAACTCGTGAAGTATCTTTAGGCGATTTTATTCTGACTGGCGGAGAAATTCCAGCAATGGCTTTGATTAATGGCGTAGTGCGGCTAATACCAGGAACCGTAGCCAAAACTGAGTCCCTCACCGCAGAAAGTTTTGAGGAAGGGTTGTTGGACTATCCCCAATATACTCGTCCTGCCAATTTTCGCGGTTTGAAAGTGCCTGATGTCTTGCTTTCTGGAAATCACGCAGCGATCGCCCGGTGGCGTTACGAACAACAAATTCAAAAAACCCGCGCTCGTCGCCCTGATCTCCTGGAAAAATTGGATAAGGGGACAAGGGCACAAGGGGACGAGGAAGAATAAGCAATGCCCAATAATAAATAACAAATGACAAAAATTCGTATTGGTAACGGCTACGATATTCATCAACTGGTGAGCGATCGCGCTTTAATTTTAGGTGGAATTCAAATTCCCCATGAACTGGGTTTGTTGGGGCACAGTGACGCTGATGTGCTGACCCACGCAATTATGGATGCCATGCTTGGGGCATTATCTTTGGGCGATATTGGTCATTATTTTCCGCCTAGCGATCCCCAATGGGCGGGAGCAGATAGTTTAGTACTATTAACTCAAGTACATCAACTGATTCGGGATCAAGGCTGGCAAGTGGGAAATATTGACTCGGTGGTAGTAGCAGAACGTCCAAAATTAAAACCGCATATTCACAACATGCGCGATAAACTAGCGGCGGTTTTAAAATTAGAACCAAATCAAATTGGCATCAAAGCTACCACTAACGAAAAATTAGGCCCTGTTGGACGCGAAGAAGGTATATGTGCTTATGCTGTTGTCTTGCTAGTTGCTTCAGAATAACTTTTCTTTTAGCCCCTGAAAAAGATATTCAAGACTGATTAGGATGGAAATAAATTTGAAATTATGAAATTTTTTAGAAAAATATTTCTGGCAATGAAACATTTTTGGTTGCCAATAATTTTGACTTCAGCAACAGCGCTTACACTTACCGCCTGCAACCCAGCTAACTTCAAAAGCACAGCTGCTCAAGTGCCGCAATTGGTAAGTGCCATTCTCAGTGATCCCAAAACTTTTAATTATCCTCTCAGTCAGGAGTCTCCAAATGTTTTTCCTCTGATTTATGAAGGATTAACAACTGAAAACCCCATAACGGGCAAAATCGAGCCTTCTTTAGCGGAATATTGGGAAATTTCTGATGACAAATTGCGATTTGTTTTTACCCTACGCCAGGGATTGAAATGGTCTGATGGGCAGCCTTTAACAGCAGATGATGTAGTATTTACCTTCAACGATATTTATCTTAACGAAGCGATTCCCACAGACGCTAGAGATGTGCTACGAATTGGTGAAAGTAGGGCATTGCCAAAGGTACGAAAAATCGATGCTCGACGGATTGAATTCACAACTCCAGAACCATTTGCGCCATTCTTGGGAACTCTAGGGCTGCCAATTCTACCTGCTCATACCCTAAAACCATCTATAAAGACAAAAGACCAAGAGGGTAAGCCAATATTTTTGTCAAAATGGGGCGTTGATACTCCTCCAGATCAAATTATTGTTAATGGCCCTTACAAGCTAGAGCGCTATAACACAAGTCAGCGTGTAGTGTTCAGGCGCAATCCCTACTATTGGCGCAAAGGGCCAAAAGGAGAATCCCAACCTTATATTGAAAGGATTGTGTGGCAAATTGTGGAATCAACAGATACTTCCTTGCTGCAATTTCGTTCTGGCGGGTTAGATACTGTAGGAGTCTCACCAGATTACTTTTCTTTACTAAAGGTGCAAGAAGAACAGGGGAATTTTAAAATTTTTAATGGTGGTCCAGCAACAGGTACGACGTTTGTTTTCTTTAATTTAAATAAAGGTAAAAGGGATGGAAAACCCCTGGTTGATCCAATAAAATCGCGTTGGTTTAATACTGTAGAATTTCGGCAGGCAGTAGCCTATGCGATTGACCGACAAACAATGATTAACAACACTTTTCGTGGTTTGGGGAAACCACAAAATTCACCGATTTCCGTGCAAAGTCCTTATTATCTGTCGCCTGAAGAAGGTCTAAAAGTTTATAACTACAATACACAAAAGGCGAAGGAACTGCTACTAAAAGCAGGATTCAAATATAACGACAAAAACCAATTAATAGATGCTCAAGGAAACCGCGTCCGCTTCTCATTGCTTACCAATGCTGGTAACAAAATCCGCGAAGCAATTGGTTCGCAGATTAAACAAGACCTGAGTAAAATTGGTATTCAAGTTGATTTCACTCCTCTGGCATGGAATACTTACACAGATAAGCTTTCAAATTCATTAGATTGGGAAGTTTCTATGCTGGGTCTGACTGGTGGTTTAGAACCAAATGATGGAGCTAATGTCTGGTCTCCCGAAGGTGGATTACATATGTTTAATCAAAAACCCCAAGCAGGACAAAAGCCAATTGAAGGTTGGGAAGTGGCTCCTTGGGAAGCAGAAATTGCTAAGTTATATATTCAAGGGGCAAGGGAATTAGACCCAGCAAAGCGGAAAGAAATTTATGCTGAAACCCAAAGGATTACCCAAGAAAATTTACCATTTATTTATCTAGTTAATCCTTTATCAATGTCAGCAGTACGTAATCGCTTTGAAGGTATCCAATACTCTGCATTGGGTGGCGCATTCTGGAACATTCATGAAATCAAAATAACGGATTAGTCATTAGTTATTAGTCAGTAGTTAGTGACAAGAATAAAGGATAAAGGATAAAGGATAAAGGACTAATGACAGATGAAAAAACATTGCGATCGCTCCTCGAAGCGGTTGCTAATGGTAAAGTTACGCCAGATACGGCATTAGACTCACTCAAAAACTTAACTTATGAATCTGTGGGTGAATTTGCCAAAATTGACCACCATCGCCAGCTAAGAACTGGTTTCCCAGAAGTGATTTGGGGCCCTGGTAAAACTCCCGAGCAAATTGCTCAAATTATGGAGGTGATGCGCTTCCGCAACCCGGTGGTGATGGCGACTCGCATTGAACCAGCAGTTTATGCTGCACTGCAATCAAAAGTTAGCGATTTACGATATTACCAATCGGCGCGAATTTGTGCGATCGCTCCCCCTACCATCGAACCACAATTTGCAGGTGAAATTGGCATTCTTTCTGCTGGTACCGCCGATTTAGCCGTTGCTGAAGAAGCTGCTGTGACTGCTGAACTTTCTGGTTTTCGCGTCCAGCGCCTCTGGGATGTTGGCGTTGCTGGGATTCACCGTTTGCTGAGTAACCGCCACCTGATTGAGTCAGCATCGGTATTGATTGTCGTGGCGGGGATGGAAGGCGCTTTACCCAGCGTTGTCGCTGGTTTAGCGAGTTGTCCTGTAATTGCCGTACCCACCAGCATCGGTTATGGTGCAAGTTTTGGCGGTTTAGCACCTTTATTAACAATGCTTAACTCTTGTGCTGCGGGAGTAGGCGTAGTCAATATCGATAATGGTTTTGGCGCAGCAGTTTTGGCGGGGCAAATTTTGCGGACTGCCGAGAAATTGCGGTTGGCATCAGCTACATCTTGAGTTAAGACATTGAGGTTATACGCAATATTTCAGTACATCATCAGTAATTCATGTAGAAAATCAACTGATGCTGAAATTTGCCACCCGCAACCTCTTAATTACCAAATATGAGTCATTACAGCGATTTGATATCTCAGTTATATTGGCATTTGCCTGTAAATTTGACAGCATTACTAGCACAAACAATTACTGACCCAGACCTGATGGGTCAGATGCAAAAATCTTGGAACCACTTTATCCAAACAGGTCAAGTGTGGGCATTGTTGATTGGTTTAGTCATTGGCTATATCATTCGGAATCTAACTAGCTACGGTTAAATCTAGGTGTGAGTGGGGAATAAGGAGTAGGGAATAGGGAAATCAGGAAAATTGTCTTTCTCTTGTTCCTAAATCATCACTCCTCATTCTCCACTCCCCATTCCCCACTCCCTGATAAATATTTATGACCAAAGAAGAAACTTGGAGCCAGAGGTTTGAATCAGCGTTGCATCCAGCGATCGCTCGTTTTAATGCCAGTATAGGTTTTGATATTGCATTAATAGAATATGACCTCACTGGTTCTCAAGCCCATGTCAAAATGCTCGCTCACACGGGCATTATCTCCCAAGAAGAAGGCGAGCAACTGGTTGCAGGTTTAGAACAAATTCGCCAAGAATACCGTCAGGGTCAATTTCAGCCTGGTGTCGATGCTGAAGATGTACATTTTGCAGTTGAACGGCGACTGACAGAAATTGTCGGCGATGTAGGTAAAAAGGTGCATACAGCGCGATCGCGTAATGACCAAGTTGGCACCGATACCAGACTCTACCTCCGCGACCAAATCCAACAAATCAAAAGCGAATTGCGAGAATTTCAAGGTGTTTTACTGGATATAGCCGAAAAGCACGTTGAAACTCTGATTCCTGGCTATACCCACCTACAACGCGCCCAACCCCTGAGTTTAGCTCACCATCTCTTGGCATACTTTCAAATGGCGCAACGCGACTGGGAACGTCTGGGTGATGTTTCTCGCCGCGTCAATATCTCACCTTTGGGGTGCGGTGCTTTAGCGGGAACTACTTTCCCCATTGATCGCCACTACACAGCCAAACTATTGAATTTTGACGATGTTTATGCCAATAGCCTCGATGGAGTGAGCGATCGCGATTTTGCGATCGAATTCTTGTGTGCTGCTAGCTTGGTTATGGTTCACCTCAGCCGCCTTGCAGAAGAAGTCATTCTTTGGTCATCAGAAGAATTCCGTTTTGTCACCCTCAAAGATAGCTGTGCCACTGGTTCCAGTATCATGCCCCAAAAGAAAAACCCCGATGTACCAGAACTCGTGCGGGGAAAAACAGGACGTGTATTCGGGCATCTACAGGCGATGTTAGTAATTATGAAGGGATTACCCTTGGCATATAACAAAGACCTACAAGAAGATAAAGAAGGAATATTTGATAGTGTCAACACAGTCAAAGCCTCTTTAGAAGCAATGACGATTTTGCTCAGAGAAGGCTTGGAATTTCGTACCCACCGGTTAGCAGAAGCTGTGGCGGAAGATTTTTCTAACGCTACCGATGTAGCAGATTATCTAGCAGCACGGGGTGTCCCTTTCCGGGAAGCTTACAACCTTGTGGGTAAAGTGGTAAAAACTAGTATTGCCGCAGGTAAACTCCTGAAAGATTTGAAATTGGAAGAGTGGCAACAAATACATCCGGCATTTGCAGCAGATATTTATGAGGCAATATCCCCCCGTCAAGTTGTGGCAGCCCGTAACAGTTATGGTGGTACTGGCTTTGTACAAGTCAGCAAAGCACTCATAGCCGCCCGCGCTCAAATCGCTATCGATTAAAAAATAAGGGCGTACAAATGTGCGCCCTAAAAAATAAATAATCTAAATAACAAGGATTTAAGCAGACAGCTTATTCAGTGTCAGCTGCTGCTGCGCCTTCTTCTTCTTCACTCTTTGGTGGTCTTTGTTGGAACCTTCTCTGCATTCTTCCTGTCGTAGTTCGTTTACGAAACTTTCTGGCATACGCCTGGTTCCGTAGCGCCTTTTCTTTTTTCGGGTTACGGCGCTTGGCCATGTTCACCTCATTAATAAACAACAAAAAAAGTAGCAACTAGGCATCACATAGGCAATATCAGCTACCAATGTCATTGATATACTTGTAGCCTAGTGCAGCAATAAATACGCTTTAAACAGTGTACTAGTCTACCGCATTCAACCTTTCTCTGTCAAGAAAAATTCTAAATTATCTTCGCCAGCTAGACAAAAAATAACTTTTATTAGATTCAAATTCGTCAAATAGATGTAAATTAACTAACTAGTTGTTCTTGGAACAAACCAAACAATGTTATCAAGAATTAGGTGGCAGTCTCAAACCAAACCCCGCTTAATTATCTCTTCTGAATTATAGATTTTAACTGCTTATTCAAATTAATTTTTTGAATAGATGTTGAAAAACTATTAGTGATAGCTGATTTTGGCAAAACGAATATTAGTGATAAACTGAAAAGTTTTCTGGCTTAACAAATAATATGTATATATGAATACAGTGCTTCTATTGAAACTTGATGTTAGAATTAATAATATTCTACGTAAATCGTAAGAATAAAATCTCAATCCACAAACATCTTAGTATAAAACAAAACTCAACAAGAATTTTATTAGTTGAGTCTATGTAAGTGGTAGAGAACTATAGAATACAATACAAAAATTTGAAGATTGAACGTTATTGCTTTTTTTCCGGCAGCTGTCCAGTCCACACGTAGCTTATGGCGTATTGGACAAACAGTATTGGGTATAATATTTCGTCATCCCATTACTGGCACTAGTATCATCCCAATTTTACCCGATGGTCGGATAGTACTGATCCGGCGGCGTGATGATGGTCTTTGGGCATTGCCTGGAGGCATGGTGGATTGGGGAGAAGATATTCCCAACACAGTCCGCCGGGAATTGATCGAGGAAACCGGGCTAGAATTGGTGAAAATTAATCGTTTGGTAGGAGTTTACTCAGCACCAGACCGCGATCCCAGAATCCATTCAATTTGTATTGTGGTTGAAGCCGAGGTGCATGGGACAATGGAGATTCAAGATACTTTAGAAGTCATGGAAATCCAAGCTTTCTCTCCCAATTTGCTACCTTCAGGACAGATGTCTCACGACCATACTCGGCAGTTGCAAGACTACTTGAATGGCTTGACAACACTGGCATAACAATATTTAGTTGTTAGTCATGAGGCATTAGCTGCCAAAGTATATGATTTAAGGAAGCCTCTTTTGTCTACGAGACGCTACACGAACGGCTCACGCTTCTCTATTTGTAATTTGCCCAAAACTAATTACTAATGACCAATGACCAATGGCTATTTATTATGGTGCTAAAAGTTAACTACTAAATTAAAATGGATACACTATTCCGTAACTCGCGGATAAAGCTCTCTCAAGGGCTAATATTCTGGCGTGAAGTCGGTGAAAAAACTCCTATAATTTTTCTACATGGTGCTTGGAATGAGAGCAGTCAATGGTTATCTGTAATGGAGTCCCTTGCACAAGATTTCCATTGCTTTGCGCCTGATTTGTTAGGGTTTGGTGAATCAGAAAATCCGAATATCCACCATTCGATAGATTTACAAGTAGAGTGTTTAGCTGAATTCCTACAAGCTGTCAAATTAGAAAAAGTATATTTAGTAGGGCATTCTCTTGGGGGTTGGATTGCTGCTAGCTATGCTTTAAAGTATCCAGAGAAAGTTGATGGTTTGATACTGTTCGCACCAGAGGGTGTAGAGATTGAAGGACAAGAACAGTATTGCCAGAAGATGCGGCGATTACTAAGCTATCCACCCCTAATAGTTAAATTGTTGCGATCGCTAACTCCCTTCACTAAAATCTTAGGTTGGCATGAAAAAATTGCACAGGACTTGCAGCTGCGTCAGTCGCTATTGCCGTATCCCATCGGTTGCCAGTTACTTTTCAAACGGCGACAAGCAGAAATTGAGGCGGAATTAGTACAAAAGCGGCTTTACATGATAGATGTGCCAGTTTTTATTTTACAAGGTGGCCAAGATACACCAGATGCTTTAGCCAAGAGCCGGGTTTATGCTCAACTGATGCCGAAAGTCGAGTTGAAAATGATTGCTCATGCCGGAAATGACTTACCAGAATCTTGTGCTGGAGTTGTAGCAGTTGAGATTCAGGAGTTTATTAAAGGGAATTGAGCATTTGGACTTATCGTTTTGCTGGAAGCAACCGCAAAGTATCCAACTTTACAAAGAATTGATATGAGGGAACAATAGATCAGAACAATGGATTAATTAATATTACCCCTACTACCCCAGTCCCTGAACCATTAACAACGGGTGGCACAGTTCTCACTGGTAGCATCGCCTGGTTGATAAAGCGTAGACAAGTTGCTGCTCAGAAAGCCAAAGCTTAACCCTCTTGGGACACTCTAAGAAAACTTTAATTTTTCGTGGATTTAAATATCAAAAATTCCTTAACTTTTCCAAGATTGATGAAAGCTGGTCACAGAAGCTTTAGATATTTGTGACCAGCTTTAATTATTCTAGGATAAGAAAATTCAAAAGCAACTTTTAAAATTCAAACAATAACAGGGTTTGAAGGTTTATTTCCTAATATTATGTCTATAATCAATTCTCATTTTTAATGAGAGTCTTATTTAGTAACGATTATTTTTCTCCAAAGAAAGTGATTAAGAAACGATTAAAGGTTGCTATTCAAGACTAACAATTTGTGAAGAATGCTTACAGATATATGAGTGTAAATCACAATTTTTAATGGTGAAATTAGTAGCAATTAGACGGATGATAAAGTCACGACAAAAATTCAACAAGGATATTTTAGTGTGAAATATCATCTGACAAAATACTATAAGCTATTAGTTCTTTTTGTCTGTACGACGTTGTTCGTCTTTTTCGGTCAGATAGTTATTGCTCAGAGTAACTATAATCTAGTTGCTCAAGGGAAGCAAAGAGTACAACTGATTGTGGGTGGCGATTTCATCGTAACGATGAACGAAGCACAACCCGTCATCCAGAATGGTGCGATCGCCATTAAGGACGGCAAAATTGTTGCAGTAGATACACAATACAAAATCACGTCATCTTACAGAGCCGACAGGACGCTGCCAGGCGACGGTATGGTGCTGATGCCGGGTCTGGTCAACGGTCATTCTCACTCAGCAATGGTTCTGTTTCGTGGTCTTGCAGACGACTTAGCGTTGCAGGATTGGCTCCAGAATTACATCTTCCCAGCAGAAGGGAAGTTCGTTGATGAAAATTTTGTCCGCGTTGGCGAACAGCTTGCCTGCTGGGAGATGATACGCGGTGGTACAACAACCTTTGTTGATATGTACTTTCAGCCAGATGTCGCTGCCAAAGTCGTTAGTGAATGCGGCTTACGCGCCATTATTGCGCCCTCGTCAATAGATTTTCCCAGCCCTGGTTTCCAAGGATGGGATGATGCCTTTGCCTCGTCGATAAATTTTCTGAAACATTGGAAAGGTAAGAACGAACGTATAATACCAGCTATTGCTCCACACGCTCCCTACACCGTCTCGCCAGAGCATCTCGTCCAAGCTATTCAGGCTGCGCGTCATTACGATGTGCCGTTGACAATTCACCTGGCAGAGACACAAGCTGAAGTTAAAGATGTCCAGCAACGCTATAACGCAACCCCAGTCAAACATTTAGACAATCTCGGCTTCCTGGAACCGCGTGTATTTGCCGCACACGTTGTTTGGCCTAACGCAAGTGAAATCGCCCTGCTGGCTAAACGCGGTGTTGGTGTTATCCACAATCCTGACTCGAATTTGAAACTGGCTTCTGGTTTTGCGCCGATTCCGGCGATGCTGAAAGCGGGAATTAAAGTTGGTTTAGGTACGGATGGAGCCGCATCGAATAACGTTCTTGATATGTGGAAGGCAATTCGCCTCACCGCCCTCATCCATAAAGGGACTACCCTTGACCCCACTGCTGTACCGGCGAAGACAGTTTTGCGTATGGCAACACTTGGTGGTGCAGAAGCACTCGGCTTATCAGATAAAATTGGTGCGATTAAGGTGGGACTTCAAGCAGACCTAATTCAAGTCCAGCTTAAAGAACCACACTTGCTCCCGCTTTACGATGTCATCTCACATCTTGTTTATGCAGCAGATTCCCAAGATGTTGATAGTGTGATTGTAAATGGGCAAGTTCTAATGGAAAAACGTAGGATGCTCACGGTTGACCCTGAGAGGATTCGCCGTGAAGCTACTTCCATTGCTCAGAGAATCAAAGCTCAATTCCGACCTTCTAATTGATTAATCTTAAGCTGCTCTGGGTCTAACTTAGAGCAGTTTTGCTATTTCTCGCATTCCCCAAAAAATTAAATTTGGTTCCACAATTAAATATTCTGCAATTTCAGGATATAAAGCTTGTAGATAGTTTATTAATAAAATGCGATCGCCTCCTTTAATCGCAATCTTCCCATTAGGAAATATTTGCCACCATGCCTTAATCAATTCTTTAATTCCAGCTAAGACAGTGTAAATAACTCCACTTTGAATAGCTTCTGTAGTATTGAGAGCAAAACGTGGTGGTAAAGACGGAAAGTTTTGCATTTCTACTAATGGTAATTGTCCTGTCTGTTGACCAAGAGTTGCAAATTGCAAACCTAATCCCGGCAGAATTGCACCTCCAACTAGACACTCATTAGCATCCGCTGCCGTAAAAGTTAGCGCTGTCCCCGCATCAATGACTAATATTGGAAAACCCCATATTTTCCCCGCACCCCATAAAGCTAAAGCGCGGTCAATTCCTAGTGTGGGATAAACACCTTTTAGCGGTATTTGGTCTAATGTAATAACACGAATGTTGGGATAACTTTGCCAAATAGCAGTTTGGCTGGGAACTACAGAGGCGAAAAGGAGGGGAGGGAGAGACGCAAAGAGAGGAAGGGAATTGTCTCCGTATCCTTCTTGTTCATTAGTTCTCTGATGGGATGGAAAAATTTTTTCTAGTAAATCATTCAGGGTTTGACATTCAGCCAACTGTTGTATGACAGACTCAGGTAGATGGTCGGTATCCCAAGCTGAGTAAAGCGTTTCGCCAACAAACAACGCCCAATGCAGGCGGGAATTCCCAATTTCCAAAGCTAGCCAAATATTATCTGTGTGTTCTGGGTGCTTATGCGGTTTCACACTTTTAACTTTTTTAAGTCAGTCATAGGTTTTTTAATAAAAATTAACATTCATCCCGTGTCACAATAAACCTAGAGGAAGAAATACTCATTGTGTTAAGGAGGGGAGTTATGGTAGCGCTCACCGAAAAAACTGAAAAACGGCTCACCATACAGACTGTGGAAATCGCTCAAGAGACGACGGCTATTCGCTCTTTGGATTGGGATCGCGATCGCTTCGATATTGAGTTTGGTCTGCAAAACGGTACTACTTATAACTCGTTTCTCATCCGTGGGGAGCAAACTGCTTTAGTTGATACCTCCCACGAAAAGTTTCGTCAACTATACTTCGATACACTGACCGGACTAATCAAGCCAACTGATATTGATTATTTGATTATCAGCCACACCGAGCCAGACCATAGCGGTTTAGTTAAAGATTTGCTGCAAATGGTTCCAGAAATTACCGTTGTCGGTTCTAAAGTGGCAATTCAGTTTCTTGAGGATTTCGTACATCAGCCATTTAAACGGCGGATCGTGAAAAATGGCGATCGCTTAGATTTGGGCAATGGGCATGAATTTGAATTCGTGATTGCTCCAAATTTACATTGGCCGGATACTATTTTCAGTTTCGACCACAAAACAAAAATTCTCTATACCTGCGATGCTTTTGGGCTGCACTATTGCTCAGATAGCACCTTTGATGAAGACTTGGCGGCTATCGAAGAAGACTTTCATTACTACTACGATTGCTTGATGGGGCCGAATGCCCGGTCAGTTTTATCTGCCCTGAAGCGGATGGGAGAACTGAAAACCATCGGTATGATTGCCACAGGACACGGGCCATTATTATCCCATAATGTTGAAGAACTGGTTGGACGTTACCGCACTTGGAGCCAAACGCAAACCAAGGCAGAAACAACGATTGGGATATTTTACGTTTCCGAATATGGGTATAGCGATCGCCTCGCGCAAGCAATTGCCAACGGTATCGGGAAAACCGGTGTCGCCGTGGAAATTGTCGATTTAGGATCTGAAGTAGATTTACAAGAACTGCGAGAATTAGTTAGCCGTTGTGCTGGACTAATTGTTGGTCTACCTCCGGCTTCTGGCGCTGCGAGCATTCAAGCTGCACTCAGCACAGTTTTAGGATCTGCGAAAGAAAAGCAGGCTATCGGCGTGTTTGAAACTGGCGGTGGCGATGATGAGCCAATAGATCCTTTACTTAGTAAATTCCGAAATTTGGGTTTGACAACAGTTTTTCCAGCGATTCGGATTAAAGAAATACCCACAGAAAACATCTACAAGCTGTGTGAAGAAGCGGGTACTGACTTAGGTCAATGGGTAACACGCGATCGCAGTATCAAAGCCATGAAATCCCTTGGTGCTGACTTAGATAAAGCATTAGGTAGACTCAGCGGTGGGTTATATATCATCACCGCCAAAAAAGGCGATGTTTCCAGTGCCATGTTAGCTTCCTGGGTTGCTCAAGCTAGCTTCAAACCCTTGGGATTTTCCATTGCAGTCGCCAAAGATCGGGCAATTGAATCACTCATGCAAGTAGGCGATCGCTTTGTTCTCAACGTCTTAGAAGAAGGCAATTTCCAACCATTAATGAAGCACTTTTTGAAGCGGTTCGCCCCTGGTGCCGATCGCTTTGAAGGAGTGAGAACCCAGCCAGCCGAAAATGGTGCCCCCATCCTCAACGATGCCCTCGCCTACATGGAGTGCGAAGTCGTCAGTAGAATGGATTGCGGCGACCATTGGGCAGTATACAGCACTGTCTATGCCGGACGAGTTTCTAAGCCAGATGCCTTAACTGCTGTGCATCACCGCAAAGTAGGTAATCACTATTAAAAAGTGAGGAGTTAGGAGTTGTAAGGACGAGTTTAACGAAATACATCGTCTACATGGAAGTACAGAGCTTTGAATTAACCACTTTCTTCAACTCCTAACTCATAATTCATAACTCCTAATTCATAACTCCTAACTCCCTAAACAGCCATGTCAACAAATAAACCCCGTGATGTTCAAGTTTATCCAATAGCTACAGATACAAGAATACTGCGATCGCGCAGTTGGTCAAGGCTCAGGTTTGAAATTGAATACGCTCTTGCTAAGGGTACAACTGCTAATTCTTATTTAATCGAAAGCGAGAAAACAGCTATAATTGATCCTCCAGGGGAAACGTTTACGGAAATTTATTTAAAAGCGTTGCAGCAGCGTTTCCATCTCGAAGACTTAGATTATGTAATTTTGGGACACATCAACCCCAACCGCGCTGCAACTTTAAAAGCTTTGTTGGAAATTGCCCCGCAAATCATTTTTGTTTGTTCTAATCCAGGGGCGATTAATTTACGTAGTGCGCTAGAAAATCCAGATTTACAAATTCTTGTGATGCGGGGCGAAGAAACCCTCGATTTAGGCAACGGGCATAATTTACAATTTATCCCCACCCCCAATCCACGCTATGCAGATCAACTTTGCACATACGATCCCCAAACAGAAATTCTTTACTCAGACAAGTTATTTGGAGCGCATGTTTGTGGAGATCAGGTATTTGATGAAGGCTGGGAAGTATATAACGAGGATCGGCGCTATTATTTTGATTGCCTCATGGCTCCCCACGCCCGTCAAGTAGAAACAGCGCTGGATAAACTAGCTGATTTTCCCGTGAGAATGTATGCCACTGGACACGGGCCTTTGGTACGCTATGGCTTAATCGACCTGACCAAAGCTTATCGCCAATGGAGTCAGCAGCAAACATCTGCTGACTTGACAGTAGCGCTGATTTATGCGTCGGCTTATGGGAATACGGCAACATTAGCCCAAGCGATCGCTCGTGGCATCACAAAAGCCGGTGTCGCTGTAGAATCGATTAACTGCGAATTTACTGAACCAGAAGAAATCCGGGCGGCTGTAGAGAAAGCCGGTGGTTTCATCATCGGTTCTCCGACCCTCGGCGGTCATGCACCCACACCCGTGCAAACAGCTTTAGGAATTGTACTATCCACCGCTACTAACAATAAACTCGCTGGTGTCTTTGGTTCCTTTGGCTGGAGTGGGGAAGCAGTTGATTTAATTGAGGGTAAATTGAAAGATGCTGGCTATCGGTTTGGTTTTGACACCATCCGCGTCAAATTCAAGCCCGATGATGCCACCTTACAATTATGTGAAGAAGCTGGAACCGACTTTGCCCAAGCCCTGAAGAAAGCTAGAAAAGTGCGATCGCCAAGTCAACCTGCAACAACTGTAGAACAAGCAGTTGGTCGGATTGTCGGTTCTCTTTGTGTTCTCACAGCAAAAGAAGGCGATCGCTCCAGTGCCATGTTAGCCTCTTGGGTAGCTCAAGCTAGCTTTAATCCACCTGGTTTAACCATTGCCGTCGCCAAAGAACGCGCAGTAGAAACACTGACGCACACAGGAAACAAATTTGTCCTCAACATTCTTAAAGAAGGCAATCATTTGGGATTGATGAAGCACTTCCTCAAACCATTCGGTCCAGGACAAGACCGATTTGCTGATGTCGCTGCCGAAGAAGCGGAAAACGGTTCTCCCATACTTACGGATGCCCTAGCATATCTTGAATGTTCCGTAAAAAATCGGATGGAATCTGGCGACCACTGGCTAGTTTATGCGACTGTCGAGAATGGTAAAGTCCTAAATCAAGATGGCGCTACAGCAGTGCATCATCGCAAGTCGGGAACACATTATTAATTGGGAATGGGGCAGTGAGATGCTAAAGGGTAGTCTAAAACTATTCTCTAAACCCCAGTCCTCTCATAAAACTGAAGTGTCGAGTTTTAAACTCGAAGTTTGGAGTTATGAGGTAAAAGTAGAAGTTTGCAGGTAATCGCATATCATCTTGTTTTCAAGAATCGCCTATTGGTAAGCTTGTCTGGAGAGATGCGATCGCCTAGTTCAAGAATTTATTTGTGACTGTATTTTTTAGAGTGTTTTGCATATTTTATGCTCTCTTGTGGTTTTATTGGTCACTCTCAACAAAATCTCTTGCTGTTGATTTCTTTCACTGAGCTTTCCAATGTTATCCATATCATCAGCGCCCGTCTAGCTACTCGAAAGGAACATGAAGATTATGAACAACAAGTAAAGATTTTGCATAAAAAAGGCTCAAGCATTCCTGCCTGAGCCTTTTCTAGATTCAACTAAATGACTTTCGCCTACTTAGCTTAGTAGCGACCACCACCGCCACGGTTGTAGCCGCCACCACCGCCACGATTTCCACCGAAAGAACCACCTCCACCTCGGTCTTCTCTGGGCTTGGCCTTATTCACTTTAAGGTCACGACCCAGCCATTCAGCACCATCAAGCGCTTCAATGGCTTTTGTTTCTTCATCTTCTGAACTCATTTCCACGAAAGCAAAGCCGCGTAAACGGCCTGTTTCACGGTCAGTAGGTAGCTGAACACGCTTTACAGCACCATATTCTGCAAATACAGCACTTAGCGCATCTTGTGTAACTTCATAGGAGAGGTTACCAACGTAAATTGACATTAAATGTCTCCAAAATCATAAGTTTGTAGAGATTTAGATTTCGGAGAGAAGTCTGTAATACCAAAAGGGAAAAGCCTGTCAATACTAAAAACAAACACTGTCGCCGAATTAATTCTCATTTCATTTCCCATGATTACATGGCAGTGAACTTTCTGGGGGAAAGTTTGAAAAACTGTTATAAAAAGTTATATTGCCAGTTGATAGCTAGATGCTGGGTAGTTCCAAAACGGGTGAGGCTATAGCCCCCAGCCACAACTACCCGTTGACAATTCAAAATTCAAAAATAAACTAACTCTCTATTCTCTTTTCTAAATATTGGCCAATCATCAACTGCTCACCAGCACGAGAGATGATGGTCTGTCTAGTGCGGTATTTACTGCCAATTAGCTTTAACTCTTCCTCAAAAACTGAACCGCTGTATTCAGTTCGCAAACACAGTGTTTTCGGGTTGGAGAAATAATACTGGGCGGTGACTGGTTTGGATATGGCAAAACCGCGATCGCGATACAAAATGTTTCCCATCACCCCAAATATTGTTGAACCTTGCGACTCCTTTTTTGCCTTCAGCACATCCGTACTTTCCCATACAACTGCTGCACCACAGATTAAACTACCTGTATCAGACAAATCGTGCATCTGAGCTAGCTTTTGCAATTCATCACAGCCCTGTTCTAAAAAATTGATCGTAACTATACTTTCTATCTCCTTGGTTTCTCCCTCAGGTAGGGTGTAGTAGCGTCGTTGCGATCGCCACTTACCTGCTGATTCCTGGAAAAATTCGGAAATCTGGGATTCATGAGTGGTGTGTACGATTTTGAGCAATGATGTCACGCCTTACCTTCCTCACTTAATGCAAATATTTTTCTGGCAAAAAACTTCATTCTTGCTGTTGTTGCTATGGTCCTTATCGCCCTGTTTCTTGCCATATTACGCAAGGGGGGTAAGAAAAAATAGTGTTTTCCACTACATTATAGACTTAAAAAGCAACAAATCTTTAATATTCTTAATAAAGAAAACAAAAACCTATACGTAGTAGTATTTATGCCAAGAAAAAATAAATACGTAAAAATAAAAGTAGTTATTGTAATACTGCCCATATTATGATATGTAACAAAAATTTTCATATCTTTAGAAAAATCGAGGTTTCTCCTATGGGTAGATTCCAGAAAAATGACAAATATTTATACTAAGTTTATAATTTATTATCTGCAAGAAGATTTATCTACCTCTGCGTCAGAAGTAGAGCGGTGAGAAATTTTGGACTTTTGTGGGAAAACAGTAATTTCTGATACAGAAACTTACTGTTAGACAGCTTATTCATTCTCGCCGTTTTTGGTTAATTATATCTCTCAAAATTACTTGGTAAAACACGGCTGTTTAACCCCAAAAGCTCCCCAATAGGAGAAAAATGAATGATTTTGGACACGAATAAGCCGCACAAACAGGTGAAAATGAAAGATCACGGAGTCGCTAACCAACTAATTAATATCCAGTTAGATTCATTTGTGAATAGTGAAGTGGCGATCGCAGATTTAAAGAGTAGACTTCTTGCAAACAGTACTAATTCAACAGGTGGAAAAGCGAAAGGGGAAAATTACTTCTTTTTCTCCACTTCTGTAAGAAGTTTATTAATTCCTTGTTTGGTAGGTATAGGACTGCTGACGGCAAGTTGCGGCTCACTGCCCAAAGAATCAGCCGGAGCACAATCTCAGCAACCTGGTGCTGGAGAACGCGGTAGTGCAACACCTGTAGATGTGGCGCTCGCTCGAACTGACTCGCTGCAAACACAACCAGAATACACAGGTAATACAACACCGTTTCGAATTGTATCACTGCGATCGCAAGTGGAAGCCCGGTTGTTGGCTTTGAACTTAGATGTGGGCGATACAGTAAAGCTTGGGCAGAACGTTGGGCAGTTAGATGATGCCATACTTTTGACCGAATTAAAGCAAGCAGAAGCAGAACTAGCTGCCCTCAAATCAGAAGTAGCTAGGGCAACCAATCAGGTAAGTAATGCCCGTGCAGACGTTGAACGGGCGCGGCTAGAAGTGGTGCAAGCTCAGGCAGACTCAGAACGGCAACAGAATCTATTCAAAGCCGGAGCGATCGCTGAACAAACTGCCCAGCAAGCACGTACCCAGGCGCAAACAGCTGCCCAGGCACTGCGGGCAGCTCAAGAGCAAGTCCGTACAGAACAGCAAGCTGTCGCCGCTGCCCAAGGTAGAGTAATTGCCCAACAGGCGTTGGTTGCTCAAACCAAAGAACGTAGGTCTTACGCTCGGCTCACATCCCCCATCACTGGCGTAGTCACAGAAAAGGTAACAGAACCCGGCAATCTTCTGCAAGCAGGTAGCGAAGTCTTGAAAATTGGCGACTTTAACCGTGTCAAAGTCGTTGTGCAAGTTTCCGAATTAGAACTGGCACAAATTCAGGTTGGGCAGTCTGTACAAGTGCGCTTAGATGCTTTCCCCAACGAAACATTAATGGGCAGAGTTACGCGCATTTCTCCAGCTGCCGATGCCACAGCTCGCTTGATACCTGTAGAGGTAGTGATTCCCAACACTCAAGGGAAGATTGGTAGTGGACTGCTGGCGCGAGTCAATTTTGAAAACCAGACTCAACAGCGAGTTGTAGTGCCGCAAACAGCTATTCAGAAACAAGCAGGGGGCAACAACTCCAAAAGTACAGGTAAGACACAAACAAACCAACAGCCCTCTTACCCACCTAACGCTGCCAATGCCCCAAGGGCAGAAAACTTAACTGGGACGCTATTTGTGGTGAAAGACACAGAAGGTAAGACGGAAGTGGCATCGCGTGCTGTCACCTTAGGAAAAAGGGCTGATGGCAAAGTGGAAATTCTATCTGGCTTACAAGCAGGTGAGCGCTATGTTGTTCGCAGTGGTCAACCCCTAAAAGATGGTGACGCTGTACGTTTATCAATTCTTTCCGAAACAGCAGAGTCAGTCCCTCAAGGGAATTAAAAATTCAAAATGTCTTTTGGAATTTTTCATTTTGCCTTTTTAATTGGAGCACAGCGACAGTAATGCAGCAAGTAAAAAATGGTGGCGGATTTAGCCTCAGCGCTATATCAATCCGCCAACACATCGGCACACTCATGCTCACCCTAGCAGTGATAGTGCTGGGTGTCTTTTTTGTCGTCAAATTACCCGTGGATCTACTACCATCAATTACCTATCCTCGAATTGGTGTGCGAATACAAGCACCTGGAGTTTCCCCAGAGGTAGCAGTTGATGAAGTCACAAGACCACTGGAAGAAGCTTTTGCCGCTACCGAGGGTGTGGTACAGATTTTTTCCCAAACTCGTGAGGGACAGATAAATTTGGATCTGTTCTTTCAACCCGGTGGCAATATTGACCAAGCTTTAAACGACGCTACAGCTGCTTTTAACAGAGCTAGAAGCACATTACCAGAGGCCATCGAAGAACCACGTTTATTTAAAGTCGATCCTTCGCAGTTACCAGTTTACGAATTGGCATTAACTTCACCCTCTCTAGAAGGCGTTGATTTGCGCGTTTTTGCCGAAGAAGAACTAGCCCGCGAACTGAGTGTTGTATCCGGAGTCGCAGGGGTAGACATATCGGGAGGAGTTCAAGAAGAAGTTAGGGTCAATATTGATTTGGATAGGTTGCAAGCTTTGGGTGTAGGTTTGACCGATGTCTTAGATGAACTCAGAGATCGCAACATAGATATTTCTGGCGGTCGGATTTTAGGGCAGAATTCTGAACCATTAACCCGTACCGTTGGGCGGTTCCAAAATGCCAATGAAATCAGCAATCTTTCTTTTGAAGTCTCTTCCCCCGCTACGTCATCGACCTCATCTACCCCTACCTCCTCTACTCCGAACCGCCGCGTCTATTTGCGCGACTTTGCCGAAGTCATTGATGGCTCAGAACAACAACGGGTGTACGTCTTACTCAACGGGGAACAAGCTGTAAAAGTCAGCATCCAAAAGCAGCCCGATGCTAATACCATAAATGTTGTCGAGGGTGTGAAAAAACGCTTGGAAGAACTCCGGCAATCTGGAGTAATTCCCGAAGGGACAGTTCTTACACCTACCTTGGATGAGTCACGGTTTATTAGCAATTCAATCTCGAATGTTACCAGTTCTGGGTTGATCGGCACTGCACTAGCAGCGATCGCAGTTCTTCTATTTCTCGGTTCTCTACGACAAACTTTCATCATCGTCCTAGCCATCCCCCTAGCAACCCTAGCTGCCATCATCTTGATGGGGCTATTTGGCTTATCTCTCAATGTTTTTAGTTTGGGTGGTCTAGCGCTGGGTGTGGGTATTGTGGTAGATAACTCCATCGTTATGTTGGAGAACATTGCTGAGGGTGCTGGGATGACTCCCGGTAAGGATAATAAAACCCGCTTGACTTCGCAGCAACTAATTTACCAGGCTGAAAAAAGTAGCCAAGAAGTAGAATCAGCTTTAGTTGCTTCCACTAGTACAAACTTAGTGGCAGTGTTGCCGTTTTTGCTCATCGGCGGCTTTATCGCACTACTCTTCAATGAGTTAATTCTGACCATTACCTTTTCTGTTGCGGCTTCAATTTTGATTGCCGTGACTGTTGTACCGATGCTTGCCTCCCGCATGTTGGCATGGAAATTTTCCAGTCGTCTGAGCGAATTTTGGCTGTTGCAAAAGTTTAATAGCCGCTTTGATGCTTCTACGAGAGGATATGGCAATTTTTTAGCTGCGATATTACGCTGGCGGGTGGCTACAGTGGCGATCGCTATTATCCTTTTCGGCGGCGCTAGTTTATGGATGGCACCGCAAATTCCCCAAGAAATTCTTCCCCGCATCAACACCGGACAAGCCAACTTAAATGCCCAGTTTCCTCCCGGTACACCTTTAGAAACCAACCAAAAAGTCATGGTTGCGGTGGATGAGATTATCCGCAGGCAGCCAGAAACGGAATATGTTTTCTCTACAATTGGTGGCTCCCTCTTTGGAAACACTACCAATGCTAATGCCCTACGAGCTTCCAGCAACATTACCCTGAAAACAGGTACTAATGTGCAAGCTTATGTAGAACGAGTTACCCAGGAGTTGAACAAGCTAAATTTAGCAGGAATTCGCCTGCGCCTTTCCCCTGGTCAAGTGCGGGGTTTGATTCTCAGTAACTCTCCCATCCGTGGTGCTGATGTTGACGTGATGCTTCAAGGAAATGACGCAAATACTTTAGAAGAAGCTGGTCGTCAGGTACTAGCAGCCTTGGAAGAGCAAGTCACCCTAGCGAGATTTCGTCCCGATGCAGACGATCGCCAACCAGAAATTCAGATTATTCCTGACTGGGAGCGGGTTTCGGCTTTGGGGTTAACTACTACAGAGATTGGAGAAACAATTCAGACTGCTCTTGAAGGTAGCGTACCAACTCAGTTGCAACGCGGCAACCGTTTAGTCGATGTCCGGGTAAAGTTGAATGAAAAATCATTACAAGCAGCTTCTCAATTAGAGAGGTTGCCGTTGTTTGTGGATAACAATCGCCAAATCCGCTTGAGCGATGTTGCCAAAATTGCTGAGGCTCAAGCCCCAGGAGAAGTTCAGCGAATCAACCAGCGTCAGGTTTTCTTAATTGCTGGCAACTTGACTGAAGGAGCTAGCCTCAGTGGTGCTCTAGAACAGGTGAGTACGGTACTAGATAGTCTAGATTTACCTGAAGGTGTTAGCCGCTTACCCAGTTCAGCAGCTGAATCTAATCAGCAACTACAAAGCTCACTGCAACTGTTAGGTGGATTAGCTGCATTTCTAGTCTTTGTGGTAATGGCGGTGCAATACAATTCCCTCATTGATCCGCTAGTAATTATGTTTACAATTCCTCTAGCATTAGCCGGGGGAATTTTCGGACTTTACATCACCAAAACTGCCATTGGGGCGACAGTGATTGTCGGTGCAGTTCTGCTGGTGGGTATTGTGGTTAATAACGCCATCATCATGGTGGAATTGGCAAATCAAATTCTGGAACGGGAAAAAGTTGACCGGAAAACTGCGATTTTGAAAGCTGCTCCTCAACGCCTACGACCAATACTAATGACAACTATTACCACCGTTTTAGGTATGTTCCCCTTAGCGTTAGGAATTGGGGAAGGCTCAGAATTTCTGCAACCATTAGGCGTAGTAGTGTTTTCGGGTTTGTCTTTGGCAACAGTGCTGACGCTGTTTATCATCCCCTGTTTTTATACTCTGTTGCACGATTTGTTGGGTGGATATTGGGCGAAGCCAGTGTTAATCCGGTTGCGTGGATTTACCAAAAAATTTATCAGCTAATCAGCATTCAATTTGCATCAAATCAGGTCTGAAGTCCTTAATTTGCCTCGTTTCCAGCCTGTGGCTGAGAATGCCCACTGGAGGGCTGCCGCATCGTTTATTAGCGGCAGTCCCCCAATGATCTGCATTTCTTTCTTAGACCTGGAAACGAGGGTTTTCTCTCATGTTTTGGCTTAAATTGCTACCAATAAGATATGTGCACCCCTCGCAACAGACTCTATTACAACCAATTAAGAAACGCGATAAATCAGCTTTTTAAAACTCACATATTGTCTAATCTGTCAATAAATAAGTTCTAAATTAACCTGAGTTCGGGATAAGGAAAGGGACAGGTAGTAAGCTGAAAATAACGTCAAATCCAGCACCTGTCCTATGTTT
>NZ_JBIQNW010000037.1:0-29616 GCF_047228265.1 Nostoc sp. UIC 10607
GGAGCCGTGTAATGGGAAACTATTAAGCACGGTTTTGAAGACCAACGGGGTTGGTGACAACCTCGTTGAGTTTACTTAGCAGTTTTTAGCTAAAGCTTGTCTCTTAGCTAACAAAATCTTTATGAGCAGCGACGAGCATCTGAGCTTGCCTTAAAACGTTTCCGAATAAATAAAAAGGAATCTGCCAAGCTGCAACAGTAACTTCTTTGACTATATCCTGTACACTAATTGCGATTAATTCATGCTCTGGCGGCTCTCCTTCAACTGTACCAGACCAAGTAAAAGCTAATAAGAAATCATCGTCTCCAGGCAAGGATGCAATCAAACATTCTTCTGGGGTTGGCTGGCAAATAATTCCATGATCGTTTGCAAGTTCTACTAGTCTTTGAAAGTTGTTTACGTTGGTCATTTGTCCTTCGGATGTAATTAAATCTCAGTTTTAGAAAAAATCATATTTTTATCTCCATAACTCAACTAAATTGCTCCATACCATAAATTACGAATTATTAATTATTCGGTCAGAGTTAGTAGTTATTGGAGTTGGATCAGGCTTAAGTCCAAAATCTTACCGCGATCGCCAGCTTGTATCAGCAACAATTGCTACTATTTTAAAAAAAGCTGAACTACCTACTTTTTCGGTTGACTCTATTTACATACACCTCCCTTTGTTAGCATTTCAACATTGATGCCTTAATCTCACCCAGGCTGACGGAGTGCATTGAGAATTGCGATCGCTTTTGGGGGAACAGCTGTAAACCGAAGCAGAAAAAGATGCTCGTCAACATGAGATTGTTGGATCACCTTGACATAGATATATTCTTCTTCTGTATCCAGTTTTGGTTCAATCAATAACTTGAGTTTGAGATTACTCAACAGTTCTAGAGAATGTGGCGATTGCAATTGCGCCTTTTTTTCTGAGAGGCTAATCAATGCTCCCAAAAATACTGTTCCCACTGCATGTTTTCCCTGCAAAATGGTGTATTCCACAGGGACTTCTTGATTGAGAATGATCATTTCTTGATCATCATCAGGCAAGAATAAATTATATTGACCGCCAATGCCACGAATTTCACAAATTGTCACAGGGTGTTTTATTCCCTTAGGTTCTATTTGTAGCTGTCCAGCAATTTGTAGGTCAATATTGGCATCGTTACAGGTATTTTCAGAAATTAAAATCTGTCCTCCCACGGTATAAGACTCAATTCGGGCAGCTAAATTAACATGACTGCCAATAACTGTATATTGAGCGCGTTTTTGAGAACCAACATTTCCCGCCACGGCTTCGCCTGTATTAATTCCAATTCCCATTTCGAGAATTGGGAAATTCATTTGTTGATTTTGTTCGTTCACTTGCTGCATTGCCAATTGCATCGCAATAGCACAAGCGATCGCTCGTTGAGAATCATCTTTGCGACTAATTGGCGCACCAAATATCACAAAAATACCATCACCCATAAACTCATTAATTGTGCCTTTATACTGGTTAATCACATCTGTCATTGTTCCCAGATAAAGATTCAAAATCTTTACTACTTCTTCGGGGGGCAATTGTTCAGAAATAGCCGAGAATCCTCGTAAATCAGACACAAGAACCGTAACTTTTCTTCGTTCTCCTCCTAGCTTTAAACCAGAAGGAGTTTCTAGGATATTAGCGACAATTTCATCAGTTAGATAGCGACCGAGGGTTTTTCGCATCTCGGTAGCACTTTGAGCAATATACTGAGTGAGTGCGATCGCAGAACCTGCAAATGCCAGCATTGAAGGGACAACGGGAATCCACCAACCAGCCAAAAACGCCAAAAAACTGCCACCAAGTAAACCGCTACCTGCCAACAAAACACTAACAGCCATGAGCATTTTTTGGTTGCTACTGTGGCGTTGCAGCCAACATAAGCTAGCGCCAATAATTGACCAAATCAAAATTGATAGCCATTCTAGCGACTCA
The DNA here is from genome assembly GCF_047228265.1 of Nostoc sp. UIC 10607. NCBI lineage: Bacteria > Bacillati > Cyanobacteriota > Cyanophyceae > Nostocales > Nostocaceae > Nostoc > Nostoc sp. UIC 10607. Next base: position 1,946 of record NZ_JBIQNW010000037.1, read on the forward strand.
GGTAAACACTTGATTAGTGGACGACCATCCATTGCCGCACTTAAAATTTGACTAATCAAATTAGCATGAATTGTTACACCCGCCATCCGTTCTGGGTCAGTAAATACATTACTGCTGTAAGGCGTATAGAATAGATCCTTCAAACTCTCAGCGGTAGCACCAATTAATACTACTTTGTCTCGCATTAAGTCTCGTGGGATGGGATTTTCTTGCACTTCGCTAAGAGAAATTTTAGTAAACTGCTGTATCCGTCCTCGATAGTTCAACAGCACTTGGTAACTCCCCGCATCTGCTCGGATATAACCGCCATCATTAGCCTCAAAAATCGGGAAAACACCCCGATCTAACTGCAAGTAATTAGAGTTAGTTGCTGATGGCTTTGCGGTAATACCTTCAGGTTTCAAGTACAACAATGCCAGCTTTAACCCAAAGCTTTCGAGAATCTCGTCATTATTTAAATTTACGTACAACAATCCTCGCCGAATTTTGCCATCTCCATCTATAGGTATGTCATTCGACCCAACTTGATGAAGTTGCTTCAGTTCTGGAGATGAATCAACCGCCGAACTATCAATAGTATCAGAGACTTTTTGGACTCCAATTAAATTGGGAGTAGACTTAAACACCTTAAGTAAGTCTTGATGACCGGGATTGACGGGTAAATCACGATAAATATCTAAACCGATCGCTCTAGGTTGCTGCTGTTTGATTTTTTCTAACAAACTGGCAAGATTTCCATCAGACATAGGCCACTGACCTTGTTTGCGGATATCTGCTTCATTAATTTCAACTATGACGATGCGGGTATCAGCCGACTCTCGTGGACGGAGGAGAAAAAATTGATCCAGTGCTGCCAATTCCAATAATTGCAGTAATCCAGTCAAACGTAGTGCAATCACCAGGGCTGTAATATTGGGAACAGCAAGTAAAACACCCCGCCATTGCCAGATTTGCGGTTTCAGCTTTGCCCACATAATATTTAATGTTGAGTAGAGACGCGATTAATCGCGTCTGTACAAGAGTTAGGAGTTAGGAGTTCTCTTAATGCCCTTGTTCAATTTGGTGGTGAATTCTTAGATGTGCAACAATCGATCAATGGTTCTGAAGCGATCGCACTCAAACCTACTGACTTGAAAAATTGTCTCCAATCCAGCCTTGCTTTTAAATTATTCGGCTCAGTCCGGCGCAGTTGTACCAAACTATTCAGCGCCTCATGCCAAATCCCAGCTTCTGCATAGATGCTGGGAAACTTGTACAAATTTGCCTTTGCTAACGCCTCCGACAAGGGTGCTCCTGGTTGAGTGCGTTCCACCCAACCATCTACAGTGGGATTTTCGCTGGAGTCTTGAGCATCACAAAGAATTGTTAGATACCAGTGATAAGTTTTACCTACAGCAAGTGCAGGGGCACTGTCAGGAAGTTTGAAGCCAACAATTCCTGGTTTGTTCGGTAGTGGAAAAGATGTTTCATAAAATACGTTCTGGTCTTCAGCTAAAAGCAGAAACTTGGCTGTTTTGACTTTAGATGCAGGTACATACCAGAAAAATGTTGGACGTTGAGCAAATGTCAGCCCTAATTTATCTGGAGGTATTAAGGGAGTTATTAGTTTTTTCCCTGTTATGCAAGAGCCACCACGGGTAGAACCACCAGCACTTGCGGGAGGTTTTCCCCGCTGTGGCGGCTTAAATGTCTGACTAATTTGCCAAGTTTTATTGGAATGATCCGACTGAGCCTGTACCTGTGCTGTGAGAGCAGAAAGCAAACACAAAGGTAAGGAAAAGGCAACAAAATATAGAGATGGTTTAATCCATTTCATATTGATAATACCTAGGTTCTAGATTAGTCAGGTGAATAAATCAAGTATTCCCAAAAGCAAAGTCAGATTTTTCACTCAACTACGAATTACGAATTACGAATTACGAATTTGGTTACAATATGGCAATATATAAAGTTGTAGCTAACCGCCTACGTAGAGGTTTAACGTGGATACCATTGCAATTCCTGCTCTAAATCGGCCAGTGGATGCCACGGTAGAAATTCCCGGTTCTAAAAGTCTTACCAATCGGGCGTTGCTTGTTGCTGCTTTGGCGCAAGGTGACTCAATTTTAGAAAATGCCTTATTTAGTGAAGACAGCGAGTATTTTGCCAAATGCGTAGAGCAATTGGGCATTCCTATTACACTGAATCCTGATCTGGCACAGATCCAAGTGGCAGGAAGGGGAGGCGACATTCCAGCTAAACAGGCAGATTTATTTGTGGGTTTGGCAGGTACAGCAGCACGGTTTATCTCGGCGTTGGTGGCACTGGGTAACGGTGAATATCGCCTAGATGGCGTTCCCAGGATGCGAGAACGGCCGATGGGTGACATGCTGACGGTGCTGCAAACGGGTGGAGCAACCGTTAACTTTGAGGGAAACTCCGGGTTTATGCCCTATACCGTCTATAGTCGGCAATTCGCTGGTGGAAATTTTCGGTTGAAAGCGAACCAAACAAGTCAGCAACTTTCGGCATTGCTGATGATTGCACCCTATGCTCAACAAGATACGAGCATTGAAGTTGAGGGTACGTTGGTTTCTCAGTCTTACGTTAAAATGACCTGTCGTCTGATGGCAGACTTTGGCGTGGAGGTGCTTCAAATCGGCGATAATCAATTTCAGATCAAAGCCGGTCAACGTTACCAAGCTCGACATTACACAGTAGAACCTGATGCGTCCAATGCTTCTTACTTTTTTGCTGCCGCCGCCGTCACAGGTGGACGGGTGCGCGTCAAACATTTGACCAAACAATCCTGTCAAGGAGATATTCTGTGGCTGAATGTCTTAGAACAGATGGGTTGCCAAATTAAGGATTCGGATGATTACACCGAAGTGACGGGGCCGAAGCAATTGCAAGGCATCGACATTGATATGAATGATATATCGGATTTAGTGCAAACATTAGGAGCGATCGCCCCTTTTGCCAGTTCACCGATTACCATTCGGAATGTGGAACATATTCGATATAAAGAAACCGATCGGATTAAAGCTGTAGTCACAGAGTTGCGTCGGCTAGGAGTCAAGGTTGAAGAATTCGCAGATAGACTGAAAATTGAGCCTGGCCCCATTACTCCGGCGGCGATTGAAACCTATCACGATCATCGAATGGCAATGGCTTTTGCTGTCACTGGCTTGAAGGTTCCAGGAATTGTGATTAAAGATCCTGGCTGTACAGCGAAAACCTTTCCAGATTACTTCACGCGATTCTTCCAAATGTTAGAACAATAAGAGGCTAGAACAGCAAAATTTACTGATTGCTAGAAAACAGAAGTAACTTCAAAGCCAATAAAAGATTGTTTTTCATTCTTTTATTGCTGAAGAACTGCTTCTCTTGCTCCCTTGCTCGTCCTTCTATAGTTAACTTTTACATCAGTCCTATCTCTCCATCCTCTTTTTTGGCGAAGTCTTGGAGAGCAGTTAGCTTTTGGAATTGCTATAGTATAGGCTTTCATAAGTCCGTAATGCATAAAATTACGAAAGACTCTGCATTTCTCTGCGTTTTTAAACGCTACGATTCACCGCAAAACTGTATTTAGTTCAATTCTCTTCTAGGTAACAAAGATTTATGAATGTTAGTACTGATCAAACACTGATTCACCAGAAAATATATGCAAAAGAACTACGTTCCCTGATTCCACCCGAAGCATTTATCCCAGATCCAAGCAAGTTAATTATCTTGTTTATTAATCTGACAATTTTAATATTAGGCTGGATGATAGCGGCTCGGTTAGATTGTTGGTCGCCATCTCTTTTATGGCTTTATCTACCTCTAAGCATCATTATGGGTAATAGCGTGGTTGTCTTACTATTTAGCTCCCACGATCTGATGCATGGTAGCGTGATTAAAAATGCCCGGTTAACCTATATCATTAGCTTTCTAGGGCTAACAATGTTGTGGATGCCACCAACATTGTGGAAAGCAGTTCATAACCGAGTACATCATAATCACACTAATGATGTGAGCGACCCAGATCGTAATTACTTATACGAACAGTCTTCAACCTGGGGAAAATGGATTCAGGACTTATTTGTGCCTTCTAGTGAAGTCAATCCTATATGGTTCACAGTCGGATTGACTTCAGCTTGGGGAGTACATACTTTTCGCAATCTCACATCTGTGCTATTTTTTAATAGTGAATCCGTCGATTATGTTCCTGCTGCATTTACAGTTAGTCCTAAAGATCGTCGTGCGATCGCAGGGGAATTATTAATGATGATCGTCATTCATTTAAGCATCCTAATCTATCTCCAATTTGAACCCCTGAAACTCATACTTGGTTACTTTTTACCTATTGGAATTGGCTATGGTGGGATAATTTTTTACATTTATACCAATCATTTGCTTTGTAGAATGACCAGCGTTAATGATCCACTTATTAATAGTATGTCTCTCCGAGTTTATAAATTCTTTGACCTGTTGCATTTAAATTTTTCTCACCATACTGAACATCATATTTTTCCAGGAATGAACTCTGACTATTACTTCATAGTTAGAGATTTGTTGGAAACTCACTATTCTGAACAGTTTAATTTATTGGATGCTAGCGAGGCTTGGAACTTGCTGCTGCAAACACCCCGGCATTATAAAGATGAAAATACTCTTACAGATTGGTCGGGTAAAAAATCTGTTCCCTGTTCTACAAGTGACAATTCAAAGGGTTAAAGAAAATACGATGTAAATCCATGATTCCGTCGATATCTTTGTAACCACCGTGTTACAGTTGAGCCATCTCTACCTAATATGTGGCTCAATTCTTGATGCTGTGTCACTTGTCCTAGTTAAATAAAGAAATTAGCTCGAATAAAGTATTAGAACTTACGCATTGACAGAAAATTAACTATGTGTATAAATTCTATCTGTTGTTTTAAGTGTTCCAAAATAAAGTCACGAGCTACTTGATTTTAACTTGTGTAAAATGCTGACATCAATGGAACATGAGCGATTTTTAGCTATTCCAGTTAAAAAATCCAATCCTTTTTCTTTAAAGAACTTTAGGTTTTTTTGGCTGGAATACCAACTGTCAGTAGTCACTGTTTTTGGACTAAGACCCCAAACTAGAACCTCAGCAATCATCTCTCGCAAATAAGCAGAATGTCAGCAGTAGTGGTAGCTTACTCCTAAAACCATTGTGCATCTAGTTACACCTAAAACTTTAGTTGAATTATCTACTCCTGACGCTGATTTTCAACAATTTGCTCCCTTTTATCCAGTGGTGTGCCAGAATTTTCGCTCATTTGGAAATAATTGGAGTCTCAACGTACCACATACCCAATTTAAGAACCGATTAAGCTGCTGTTGGATCGTCATTGACTTTAACAATCAACTTGCCAAAATTATCACCTCGAAGTAAACCGATGAATGCACTAGGAGCGTTCTCTAAACCAATAACTACATCTTCTTTATACTTGAGTTGACCAGACTGCAACCATCCAGTAATATCACGCAAAAAATCATTAAACCGATGTTGGTAATCGCTAACTAAGAAACCTTTGATTAAAGCCCGTTTGATTAGTAGTGGCATTAAATTAGGCCCTGGTGGAGGCGATGTGGCGTTATATTCTGAAATCAAACCTACTAGTGGAATTCTTGCCCCAAGGTTTATCTGCTGCAAGACAGTTTCTAAAATCACACCTGCTGTATTGTCATAGTAAACATCAATGCCATTCGGGGCAGCTTCTTTGAGCGCTGAATCAAGTTCTTGAGTTTTGCGGTTAATGCCAACATCAAAACCTAATTCCTTAACTATATAATCCCGCTTATCGTCACTCCCGACAATTCCCACTACTCGCGCACCTTTTATTTTGGCAATTTGACCTACTACTGCACCGACAGCACCAGAAGCAGCTGAAACTACAACAGTTTCACCTTCTTTAGGTTGACCGATATCAAGCAGAGCAGCATAAGCAGTCAAGCCAGGCATACCTAGTACACCTAAACTATAGGATAAAGGTGCTTGAGTAGGATCAAGTTTACGCAGTGTCTCACCCTTAGATACAGCATAAGTTTGCCAACCGTTACTATTAAGAACAAAATCTCCTACTTGAAATTGAGGATGATTTGATTTAATTACTTGGCTAACTGTACCACCGACAATAACTGAACCTAATTCTACCGGTGCAGCATAAGACTGGCCTCCACTAATGCGACCACGCATATAAGGGTCGAGAGATAGATAAATGGTGCGGCTAAGAATTTCGCCTTCACCTGGTTCGGGAGTTGGTGTTTCTACCAGAGCAAAATCACTCTCTTTTGGTTCGCCCACTGGACGACTTTTGAGGATGATTTGTTTGTTAATTAAATCGGACATAAGTTATTTCCCTCTCATGTTTTAGGCGATTTTTTTCATCAATATCCTTATCACTAAGGGTTTGCTAAAACTACGTGCGTTTGCCCTAATTTCTAGGCGGCTTAGAGTTCTCTTTTGGTGTATTATCTGTAGTCCCTCCCCCCAAATTAGACACCCAATCGTTTGCTCCTAACCCGAAGTGTCCTGTCTCAAACCACTTAGACTTAAGCAGCGACCACCAATCATTTGTCAATCCTTCCAATACGTAGTCATAAGGAAGCCAACCATAGCCCCCTTCACCCCAACGGGTTCCCCAACAGTTTCTGATTAGCAATGCTCCTTGCGATCGTTTACTACCATCAGCATTCTCTATTACTTTATGGTCGTCGTAGCCAACTGCAACAACAGCATGACCTCCTTTTACCTTATCGTTTTTAACTGGGTATGGAATATACCCACTTGGGTTTAGATCCTCGATGGAATAATACATAGTAAACCCAAAGGCGCAGGGAAAACCAGCGGCTAAAGCTGTTTTAATTCGGAATAACAGTATATTTCCTGTAGTGCCTAAGGGATTTAGACGGAAGTATTTCAGCGCTTGATAACTTTGACCAAAAGAGTAGCAAAAAGGGGTTGGTTCCTCATCAAACTTGTCTTCTTGATAGGGCCAATACTCTTCTGGAGGCACGCCAAATAATGCCATTGCCCGCATGGTTTCCCGAAGAGATGCTCCTGCATCGTCTTGACGATGCATGAGATTGAGTGTTGCTTTGTAAAGAAAGAGCCGAGAAGCATCGACATATCTATCAAAACTTCTTTTCTCAAAGTACTCCATTAAAGCAACACCGGCATGTGCCGTACATGAATCCAATGAGCCTTGGTCTTCAATTGGGGAACACCAAAAGGTTAAATCTACAAATTCTGGCATTAATAAATATACAGTTACATTCTTGCTATTTTCTTGTTTTTGTTTTACACATTTTTGTAAATGTCCTTCTAACGGAAGTTGTAAATCACTTTGAAACTCTAGACTTTTCTCCAAATGCTTTGGATAATCTTGACGTTCGGGTAATATTTGGATGACTGTTCTCAGATTATTCGGTTTAGTTTTTGAATTATTTTCTCCCTGAACTTGAGGATTATAATTCAGACTAATTTCTAAATTCCTGATAGTTACTTCTAAATCTTTGATAGATTTGAATATATCATCTATCTTTTTTAAAGATGTAGCTAATTTCTTTTTTCTATCTTTATCCAGGCAAGCTTGATCGGGAATTGTTATATCAATATTACTCAGGGATTCTTTGAAATTTAAAATTGCTGAAATAGCTATATATAAAGACACTGGATTTAAATCCCAGTCTTTAAATAAGTTGGTTTCCTGTTCTGCTTGAGAAAAAATACTAGATTTTTCCCACAACTTTTGCAGAGAAGATTTATTCTTTTCAGCATTAATACCTGATTGATTATTCCCTTGTTGATTATTTTCTTGACGGATATAGTTAACGTATTCAGATTTATCGAACCATTGATCTAGCTTATCTAATACGTCTCTTACAGCTTTTTCAAGATTTCTATGTTTAGCTAAAGGAGAAATTAGTTGAGCAACCAATTTAACTATCATATCAATTGCTCGTTTCAACGCACCTCGGTGTTTGGCGAGATCAGAATTAACACTATCCGTAGCTTTTGGAATTATTTTTTCATTAACAAAATGTTCAGGTTTCAATTCAGAAATTTCAAAAACCCTTAAGATTATTTCATAAAGGGTTATGGGTATTGTTGAGGATGCAGGTAAAACTTCTCGTTGCTGTTGTTTTTTGAGCGCAACTAAGTCACTTAATACTTGTAAGGTTTTTGTGCAATCAACATCATCCCTTTCTATTTCTATTTCATATCTAGCTTGAAATGATTTTATAGCTGTATCTGTCTGTCGACTAGAATACCCTGTTACTTGTCCATCAAATTCTCCTAACTCACATAAAAGCTGCTGTACTTTTTTAAGTTTATCATCACCGGAATATTGTTTTGCTTGTGCATCATATAGATCATCTAGGATTCTCTTTGTCTTTTCGTCAACTATCCCATCAACACGAGCAACCTTTGAAGGATGATATTGTCTTTGAAATTCTTGAACTGCATCCTCTGTTAGATAGTCAAAGAATCCTTTTATTGCCCCGTTATTTTCTCCTAAATTTTTGAGATAGCCTAGTTTATTGAGTTTTATTTGAATGTCTTTAATTTCTGGATCAAACATTCCAAATTTTTTAATTGTTTTTTCCGTGCTTTTAGCTTTAGAAGTTTCTTCTGTTTTTGGAAGTTTTAAGATTTCTAAAACTTGGTTTAAAGTATAGAGTGTTACTTGATCTACAACACTATCAACATTGTCATCAGTGTTAGCCCTATCAATACTGTCATCTGAGACAATTGAGAGATCAAAAATACTCTTGAATAGTTTTACTGCCTCCTTTGTAATTTCACCAAAATAACCATATTCCAGATAATCTGATTTTGAAAAATCATCTACAAATTTACTAGTTTTTTGTCCCCCAGTTCCAAAAATATGCTCATATTTGGTAAATTCCAGCAACTTCTGTTGAAGATTATAGACTTCCTGCCCTGCACAACCATGAGCTAAAAATATCTGTTCTTTAAGAGCTTTAGCATTGACTAATTTGAAACCTTTATTTATCTTTTTCTGAAAATTGTTGAACTTTGAGGCAAGTGTCTCTTCGAGAGTTGGATTTAGTCCATTTTTTATTAATTTTAATAACTCAAACAATTCTTCTATACTGTTTTGGGAATCATTATCATTATTTATCTGTATATCTTGGACTGTGATCATTAACTTCTGATTGATTTCGTCCATACGATAGTCTCTAAAATCGGGGTAGTCTGGTATCCAACCTGTTGATTTTTTATACATGGTGATGTCCTCTCAGATTTATGCTGTTATGGTTATCTATCGTTATGGTTCTTTTTATGCAAAAAAATATTTAAAATTTATTACTTTTTTGAAGCATTTGACCACCTGAAATAATAGTGAAAATTGTCGAAATCAATATTTAGCCTGAGTTTGAACTCCATCACACAGATTGCGATCGCTTTGACTCACATTCGGGTTATTCTTCAGATAATCATGCAGCCAATCGCATCCACGCCTCATCAAATTATCTAGGGTGAGATTTTCTACATTCCACAAAATAGCTGTACCATCTTTACTGCCAGAAACGAGAGTCTTGCTGTCAGGGCTGAAACTGATCCCGTTGACCTCACCACTGTGACCAGTAAGAGTAATAATCAAAGTCCGGTCTTTGTGCCAAAGCTTTACCGTTCCGTCATCACTAGCAGTGGCAATCATCTTGCCGTCAGGACTAAAAGTTACTTGCCAGATTGCAGCAATATGCCCATCAAGACTGCCGATCGCACGACCGTCAAGCTGCCAAAGTTTTACTCTCTCATCTGCACCAGCACTGGCAAGGGTCTGACTATCAGGGCTAAAACTGACGCTGTAGACAGAAGCGTTATGGTTTATGGTGTGAAGTACTTGACCTTGCCGATTCCAAAGTTTCACTTCCCCGTCATTACTACCAGTGGCAATCATCTTGTCGTCTGGACTAAAAGTGACGCTATAGACAGTGGCGTTATGTTTTAGGGTGTTAAGCAACTGCCCCTGGCGATTCCAAAGTTTCACTGTTCTATCTTGACTAGCGGTGGCAATGATTTTGCTGTCTGGGCTGAAACTCACGCTATGAATGCGAAAGCGATCGCCATGCTTTAAAGTCTTGAGTAGCTGACCTTGCCGATTCCACAGTCTCACCACCCCTTCGTCAGAACTAACGGCAGCAATTATCTGACCATCTGGACTAAAATTCACATCCCAGATTGTGTAGTCATTTACCTGAAGCGATTTGATCTGCTTACCCTGCTGATTCCAGAGTTTCACCGTCCCGTCATCACTGGCGGTAGCGATCGCTTTTCCATCACCTGAGAAGTACACACGATTTACACCAGCCTGATGTCCAGTGAGAATAGTCTGCCAAGGGCGGTCAATTTGCCACAGTTTCACAGACTTATCTTGACTAGCAGATGCAAGGGTACGACCATCGGGACTGAAAGTCACTTGATTGGCTCCAGCGCTATGTCCTGTAAAGCTAGTAAGTTCCTGACCATTCCTCTGCCAGAGTGTCACGCTATTATCATCATTACCTGTGGCAAGGGTCTGACCATCGGGACTGAAACTGACGCTGTATATCTTACTACTTTGTGCCTCTAATTTCTTAAAAGTTGAAAGCAATTTCCCTTCGGTATTCCAAAGTTTCACTGTTCTATCTAAGCTGGCAGAGGCAAGGGTATTATCAGACCTGAAACTCACGCTAGTCACTGTATTATTATGTCCTTCTAGGGTCTTAAGTTCTTTACCGTTTTTGTTCCACAGTTTCACCGTTCCGTCTAAACTGGCAGAAGCAAGGATTTGATCGTTATGGCTGAAACTCAAACTATAGATAGTGCCTGTATGCCCCTTGAGCATTTTGAGTTCCTGACCCTGTATGTTCCAAAGTCTCACCATGTTGTCGTCACCACCAGAGGCAAGAGTTTTGCCATCATGACTGAAATTCACAGCCCGAATTCCAGTATTTAGCTTTTTAAAGGTTTTAAGTTCTTTGCCATCTTGTTTCCAGAGTTTCACTGTTCCGTCTAAACTGGCAGAAGCAAGGATTTGACTATTAGGACTGAAACTTACACTAACTACTTGATCTAGGTGTCCTTTTAAAGTTTTCTGCAAAAGACCTTGTTTGTTCCAAAGTTTTACCGTGTTGTCTCCACTAGCGGTAGCGATCGCTTCTCCATCGGGACTGAAACTAACGCTTTGGATATAATCGCTGTGTCCCTGGAGGCGATCGCGTTCTCTTACCCAGTAAACCGCCTGTCCCAGCACGGCCATCACTTCTGCCCGTTCCTGAGTTGGAATATTGGCTTTGGCTGTATCTAGTTCTTTGAGTTTCTGTCCGACTTTTAAACCTTCTATCAAGGCATCAATCGTATTTCTATTCGAGCTAAAACGTGCATCAGATGCTGAAATTAAGGCTCGGAGTTCCGATTTTTGTGCTTCTATCCGCAAGTTATCAGCCTGCTTCCAACCAATTGCTGCAACAATAGCCAATCCTGTTGAAATCACAAACCCTGAAGTCAGGGCAATTACTTTTGTTCTGTAACGCGCCCTTTGGGCTTTGCGACTTTCACTAATGTACTCTTGTTGGAGTTGTGCGATCAAGGGTTCTTTTCCTGCTCCTTGAGTGAACCATTGCTCTGCTTCTTCTAGTTCACTACCTTGTAGCAAATAACTATTGTTGCGTTTTTTCTGATCCCACTCCAAGGCTCCTATGAGTAAACGGGTATGCTGTTTAACATGAGCTAGGTCAGTATCGAGTGCTTTGAGTAATGATTGAAAAGCTTCGTCAAAATCATTACTTTCTTGGAAGAAAATATAGTTAATTTTGGCTAATTCGGGATGAACACCCTCAACATACTGCCACACGAGTGGCACTAAACGTTTATTGTGTTTGAGGGCGTGTGCAATCTCTTCACCGCAGACTTCAGAAACGACTGAATTCGGACTAATAATAAAGATAAAATTATCAGCGCCTTCAATTCCTTCATAAATTTCTTTTCGCCAATCTGCCGTGAACGGAATTCTTTCCCAGTCTACCCAGATATCTCGCTTTTGTTGCTTGAGCGCTTCATAAAGCCTTTGAACGAACTCTTTATCTTTGCGCGAGTAGGAAATAAACGCCTCAGCCATATAAATTTCTATAAATACTTAATAAAATTTAAATAAAATACTGTTTTTTTACTATTTACGTAAAAATTCTATATACTTCGGAAAAAGAATTAGTTGAATGCAAGTTTCATCTATTGTTTAAATGTTCTTACTATATGATGATAATTTATTTAAACAAATTTTCAGTAACAGACCAATATAAGCTATTTTGACACAAAGCTTAAAGTGAATGTTATTTTGTTTTTCATATTATTTGAACACTAATGCTCTATATAGAGGGTACACACTTTTATGTTAATGTCAATAGATATATCTAAAAAAAGACGTAGCAGTGCTACGTTTCTACAAACGCATATTTAATTTCTGAGGTTTAGTAAAGTTGCTACTCGTGAAGCGGCGATCGCTTAACTTTTTATCAAGCAAGTTTTGTAACAAAAAGGCTCAAGCATTCCTGCCTGAGCCACAATTAAATTCAATTTATAGATTAGCTTCAAGAGCTATATCTCTGAATTTTAGTAACGATTGCCGAAGCTATTGTTTCCCCGATTACCACCAAAGGAACCTCTGTCTTCTCTGGGTTTAGCCTTGTTAACTTTAAGGTCACGTCCCATCCACTCAGCACCATCAAGAGCATCAATGGCAGCTGTTTCTTCAGCATCTGTGCCCATTTCTACAAAACCAAAGCCACGCACACGACCTGTGTCACGGTCGGTAGGTAGCTGAACCCGCTTTACAGAACCATATTCTGCAAACACAGCATTCAAACCTTCTTCTGTAACTTCGTAAGAAAGATTGCCTACATAAACTGACATAAATTTTCTCCCAAATCATAGATGTGTAGAGTTTTAGATTTCGGAGAAAAGTCTGTGAATACCAAAAGGAAAAAGCCTGTCAATAATAAAAACAAACGCGGTCGCCGAATTAATTCTCACCTTTTATTATGACATAGCAGCTAAATATTTAGTCAGACTTTATAAAACTGTGATGAAAAGTAATGTAAGCAATTGCTCGCTAAGTAAGTGAACTTAATTAAACGTAAATGGTACTTTTCCAATCTCCTAATTTGCTCATGTGTGCAAGTTGTGGTAAAATATTGTGATAAAGTAGTGCTACCTGATTACAACTAGCTATTAATTGACTGCTTTTCTCGGCTATGATAAAAAGTTAAGCAATCGCAGCAAAAACGTTATAAAATTCTTGGAGTTGCAGCAACCCAAAAAGGGAAGTGTACAAAGCTTTAGCAAATCCTTTTCTGCGATGTTCAGCATTGATGTACACGGATGATTCTACAGACCATTGGTAAGCGGCACGAGTCCGATAGGGAGTAGCATAGGCATATAATTTTACACACTAGCCAAGGCATTTGCTGTTGATAATTCTGGATACGGCCCTCAAATTCCGTTTTGCTGGGAGGCTCTATCTCAAAGGAAATTGAAGTTTCACGCACAATCGGCACATAAATTTCCAGCCTTTTTAAGGCATCATTTTCATTAGCTAGTCTGATTGCAGCTTTCACAGCAGATCCTTTTTGAGCTAAAAATTAATCATACAAACTCAACATACTCAACAATGGTTCCATCAGGATGCATTGCTCGCATATTGACTCCAGTGGGAACTTTATTAGGTTCTGCCAGAATTACTGCACCCTGCTGAATAAGTGCTTCTTTAAAATCATTGAGTGAGTCAACAAGAAATGTTGCATGTGTACTCTTGAATGAAGAGAGTGCTTCTGTCGAACCAGCAATTAAAAGAATAGAACCCACACCTGCGAGTTCCAACTCAGCCTCAGAATATTGAAACCATAACCAACATTTTTCTGTAAAGAGATTTTCATAGAAAGCGATCGCCTCATCTAAATCTATCGGACTCAGATAGACTCTAGTTAGTACTTTAAGAATTTGCATTGCAAACTGTCTGTTAAGCAGCTAGTAGATTTTATTGTGCTTGCTCGGCAATTATAGTTGACTAAATTGATCAAGAAATAGCCTATCTTCAACTTGAAAAAGGTTTTCAACTCTCTGTTCACCTAGCTCTTGATAACGTTGGTCGCTGTTAATCAAAATATATTTCCTTTTTACTCCTTTAGCCCCACATCAGTCATCTGTATAGCGATCACCAATATAGATACATGATTAAGCATCAGTACCTAGCTTGAGGAGTGTGTCACAGAAAATAGCAGAATGAAGCTTTCTTATGCCAAATTAAGAATCACTAAACAACAAGAAGTTGCAGATAACTTTTATAAAATTAAATTGATCCCGAAATAAATTCAAATTCAGAAAATTGTTTGGCAAGGCAAAGTGAATAATTCGTAATTCCTAATTCAAAAATTACGAATGATGAGTTTACGGTACGATAGAACTAACCTAGCTTGCGTGCAATCTCTGCAAGCTGATGTTGCCGATTAAACAGAGCTAGAAAAGTTAGAATCACAACACCTATTGTAGCGATCGCAGTTCCCGATGTTTGAGTAAAAATAATCAGAATTTGATAGCGTACAGCGTCAGTCGGGTTCGCTCCTGCCAAAATTTGACCAGTCATCATCCCCGGTAGACTGACTAAACCCATCACCATCATAGAGTTAATAGTGGGAATCATCCCCGTCCTCAGAGCTTCTTTGACTGACTGATGTGCTGCTTCCCAACGGGTGGCTCCTAAAGCCAATAATGCCTCTATTTGCTCTCTTCTAGTGGTCAAATCCTCCAAAAAGCGGTCTAAAGCCAGGGATGTACCCGTGAGAGCATTACCTAAAACCATCCCTAACATGGGAATTTGATACTGTGGGTCGTACCAAGGCTCAACGCGAATTATGCCATTAACTGTTAACCCCGTCACTAAAAATGAAGCACTTAACAAGGAAACAAAATTGCTCCAGTAGATACCTATAAATCGTCTGCGGGTTCGGTTGACACTAGAAAAACCTGCAATTGTGGCCATGGCAAGAGCCACAAGTAGCACCAATACTGGGTTACGCAAAGTAAATACCCACTGCAATACGTATCCCACCAGCAATAATTGCACTACCATTCGCATCGATGCTACCAAAAGACTTTGGGCTAGTCCCAAACGCAAGGCAAAGGAAAGTCCGATATTAATAACAACAAACAAAGTCGCCAAAGCGAGTTGTCCATAGCTAATAGAGATATAATTAGTTACCATTATTTCTCCCATTTAAAGTAATTTGGCGGGTTGTTAATCTCTGCAACTGATGAGGGTCATGACTTGTCCAAAGATATGCTCGTTCTGGGTCATTATGAAGCCAAGCTGCAATCAAAGCTTCTAAACTATTGGCAGTTGACCCATCTAAAGAAGCAGTGGGTTCATCAAGTAGCAGTACTCTTGGCGATAGTTGCAAGGCTCGTAAAAAGGCTACAATTTGACCTTCACCGCCAGAAATAGCACTAACTGGACGCTGCAAAAAATCAGCATCTCGATGCAGAAGATGCAAATATTCTAGAATTAGTTGACGGTTATAAACTTTATGGCGGTGAGTTGTCAAACGATACACTTGCTTTAGGTTTTCTTCGACAGTTCCTTCCCAAAGGGCTGGTCGTTGATGCAAGTAAATAATTTGAGAACGGTAATGGGGTAGAAAGTGGGAATTGATTGATTTTCCCCCAAAAATAATTTGCCCAGATTGTGCCGTATCAAGACCAGCTAATACACGCAGCAGCAAGCTTTTACCTGAACCCGAAACACCTAAAACTGCAACTCGTTCACCTGAATATAATTCAAAATTTAAATCTTGCCACAACCAACGATTTTGGATTTGCCGCCCTAAATTTTTTACTGACAAAATTGGGCTATCAAAAGCTGGTGTTTTTATATTCTTATGGCTCTCATCCAATTTATTTTTCATAGCTATCTGCTTGTTTATCAGCTTAAAGTTGAAGCATCAAACACCAGTATTTCATTTTGTGGTTATTTTTAAAACATTTATTTAGCTCAATTTTATCCATTTTTATGAAACGCGAAACCTGATGCTAAAACTTTATGGGACGATGGGATTACTTTTTAGATTTCACCTCAAATTCGTGATATTGAAAAAATGTTTAACCGCAATTATGTGCATCGACTCACACTGGATGGTTAAATTGTGGTTCAATACTATAGTTTAAGGTAAAAGCAAACTATAAAATTATTCACCCCCGATCAAGTCTAAAAGTTATTATGCGTTTTCTAGATTCAATAAATAAATTTTTAAGTAAATTTAATACTTTATATTTAAGTTTTAAGCACTTAAGTTTGCTAATTAGATTTGGCAGCTTTTTATTTCTAGGAACTAGTGTTGGTGTAGCACAAGTCAAAACAGCACCTAAGCCAGGATTCACACTGCAACTATTACATACTTCTGACCAAGAAGCAGGTGTTCCTGCGCTGAAGGATGTACCAAACTTTTCTGCGGTGTTGAATGTCCTCAAAAATCAGGATGCAAATCGTGACAGGAAGCCTGACTATCCTAATACCTTAATCCTTTCATCTGGAGATGCTTATATTCCTAGTCCATTCTTATTTGCCAGTGACACAGCTTTTGGTGGACAGGGAAGAGGAGATATCTTAATTTTAAATGCTCTTGGATTTGGTGCGATCGCATTTGGCAATCACGAATTTGACTTAGGAACGGGTCTTGTTGCTGACTTAATCCGACCTAAAGAAGATTACCCAGGCACAAAATTCCCCTATCTCAGCACGAATCTAGACTTCAGCACTGATAAAGACCTAGCAAAATTAGTTACTACTGATGGTCAAGAGGCAAGTAAAATTCCTAATAAGATTGCCCGTAGCACCATTATTACTCTCAATGGTGAAAAAATTGCTGTAGTTGGGGCGACAACTCCCACACTGCGGACTATTTCCTCTCCCGGTGGTGTAACTGTGTTGCCTAAAGAATTTAATGAGCGTGATGCCGCAGACATCGCCGCCTTAGCTGCTGAAATTCAAACTTCTGTTGATAAACTGCTGACAAAAAACCCAGAGATTAATAAAGTTATTCTGTTGGCACATATGCAGCAAATTGCGATTGAGCAAAAGCTAGCAGAATTACTCAAGGGAGTAGATATTATTGTTGCTGGTGGTTCCAATACCTTACTAGCCGATAAAACAGACCGTCTCCGAGTGGGTGATAAATCTGCTGGAACTTACCCAATCCTCAAAAAAGCAGCAGATGGTAATCCGATAGCCGTAGTTAATACTGATGGTAACTATCGCTATCTCGGTCGTCTAGTAGTTAACTTTGATGCCAATGGAGTGATTATTCCGTTTAGTATTGACCCCAAAATTAGCGGTGCTTATGCTACTGATTCCCAAGGAGTAGCATCTGTAGGTGGGAAACCCGACCCCAAAATTGTCGCCATTACAGAGGCACTTAAAAAAGTTATTATTGCGCAAGATGGTCAGATTTTCGGTAAAACCAACGTTTTCCTCAATGGCTGGCGAGGTGATGTTCGCACACAAGAAACCAATTTAGGGAATTTGACAGCTGAAGCTGATTTAGCGATCGCCAAGCGATATGATCCGAAAACTGTCATTTCGATCAAAAATGGTGGTGGCATCCGTGACAATATTGGTATCTATACCTTTCCCGCAGGTTCGACTCGCTCACAGGATGTTATCAAACTGCCACCTCAAGCAAATCCTGTGGCAGGTAAGAAAGCAAAAGAAATTTCCCAACTTGATATCACCAATGCGCTACGATTCAACAATGGCTTGACTTTACTTACTCTGAGTGCAACAGAACTACTAGCAGTCATTGAACACAGTGTAGCAGCCATAGCGCCCGGTGCTACCCCTGGTAGTTTTCCCCAAGTAGCGGGATTAACCTTTAGCTTTGACCCGGACTTGCCAGCAGGTAAGCGTGTCAAATCCCTTGCTATCAAAGATGGGAAAGGCAAAATTATTGATGTCGTGGTTAAAAATGCAGAGTTAGTGGGTGACCCTAATCGGGTCTTCCGCACTGTTACCCTCAACTTCCTCGCAACTGGTGGTGATGGCTATCCTTTTCCCAAAAGAGAAGGGGTTGATTTGACATCAAAAGATGCTGATAATAGCAAACGCACAGGTTTAGCCACCTTTGCTGCTGATGGTTCAGAGCAAGATGCATTAGCAGAATATCTGGCTGCTAACTTTAAGCAAATTCCATTTGCTCAAAGGGATGTGCCACCCACCGAAGATACTCGCATTCAAAATCTCAAATTGCGTAAAGATGTGGTGTTATCAGATTCATTTGAATGATTGCCGTCTAGCAATAAAGTATTTTTAGTTTGCTATTATTCTGTGTAATCAGTCTATTGATGAGGTAAATTCTATGGCAATGGTTTTAGATCAAGTAGTTCCTTTTGGGAGGTCAATGGATGAATATATAAAAATATTCAATTTAACAAATGCAGATTTAAATAAAAGAATTATTGGGATTGGGGATGGCCCGGCAAGCTTTAATGCGGAAATGACACGTCAGGGTAAAAGTGTAGTTTCTGTTGATCCACTCTACCAATTTGCCGATGATGAAATATTGCAAAGATTTAATGAAGTTGTAGATAACATCATTAACCAAGTCAAGGCTACATCAAATGATTGGGTATGGAGCTATCATAAATCTCCAGAGGATTTGCGAAACAATCGAGTGAAAGTTATTCAAGAATTTCTGTCTGATTATGAAACTGGCATAAACACCAACAGATACAGAGCCGGGGAATTGCCAAAATTGGCATTTAAAAATCAAGAATTTGATATAGCCCTTTGTTCACATTTATTGTTTTTATATTCAGACCATCTCGATTACAATTTTCACCTAGATTCTGTAGGTGAGATGCTGCGTATTGCTAAAGAAGTCCGAATATTTCCCCTCATAACTTTAATGTGGAAACATTCACAACATTTAGATGAAATAGTTAAATATTACACTTCAAAGGGTTATAAAGTAGATATTGAAAAGGTTGAATACGAACTACAGCCTGGTGGAAATAAAATGTTGAAGATAACCAGAGATGTTAATTTAATTCGTAATTCGTAATTCGTAATTCGTAATTTTTGGAGTTGTGACATCTAACGTAAAGTATCTTGCGAATTTATTGGCTAAAATAATAGTTTTCTCTAGCTAGAGAAAATTGCCTTGGCATTTGCAATAAAGACTCAATGACTTGTAGTAATCCTGCATACCACTGACTTGCTCTTTCAGAAGAAGTAACTTGAGACAACTGCAAAAATGCACTGTCTGTTTCTGCTTCTGCTTCATCTGGATGTTATTTAATCCACATTCCTAAGTATGCTCCCCACGGCGGTGGTTAGCAGCTTGCAATAACAGAGATTCTGCAAAAGCGATCGCGTCACTTGCAGATTTACCACCAGCTAACTGCGCTAGTTCTTCCCGACGAGTGGTTAAATTATCTAAGGTAGTAACTCTGACAACGGTACGCTGTTCGGCGTTGCCATCGTTGGTTTTTTTACCTTTGCCTTGATTGATAGTTTGCTTATCTACGCGGAAATGGCGATCAGCCATTGCCGCAACTAAAGGCTGGTGGGTAACACATAATACTTGGTTACGTTGACTTAGCTGGTGTAATTTTTCTGCGATCGCTTGGGCGACTCTTCCTGAAACGCCGACATCAATTTCATCAAATACCATTGTTCCAGCCACATCAACCTGAGAAAAACAAGCTTTCAGCGCGAGTAAAAACCGACTCATTTCCCCGCCAGAGGCGATTTCCGTTAAAGGTTGCAGTGGTTCTCCAGGGTTGGGACTAAACATAAAGGTAATTTTATCTGCTCCCATAGCAGTTGGGGAAGCAGGCACTATCTCAACTTGAAACTTCACCTTTTCCATCGCTAGGGGCTTGAGTTCAGCTATTAAACGTGATTCTAAATTAGCAGCCGCCTTACTCCGTAGTTGAGTTAACTGATTGCTTGCTTGGGTGAGTTTTTCAAAACACACCTTTTCTTGCTGTTCTAACTTTTCGATAGATTGTTCGCTGTCATTAAGTTGGGCTAATTCCCCTTGGATACGTTGGTAATAAGCGATCGCTTCTGTAAGTGTCGGCCCATACTTACGGCAAATTTGCTTTAATTCCCGAATGCGTTCTTCAACCTCTTCCAATCGGTGCGGATCGGCTTCCAATCCATCCCCATAGGCATTAATCTGCCTTCCCACTTCCATTACCCCAGCTTGCGCATCCCGCACCAATTCTAATAGGGGTTGCAGTTGGGTATCATATTCCACCATGTCATTTAATGTAATCTCACTGTCTCCCAATAAATCTGCTGCGGCGGGAGTTTCATTATCGTTTTGATATAAAGCCTGATAAACTTTGTAACTCATTTGTTGCAAATCGACGACATGATTGAGGCGTTCCCGTTCTTGTCCCAACTGTTCCAATTCATTAGGTTCGCTGAGATTGGCTGCTCCCAGTTCTTGAACTTGATAAGTAAGTAAGTCAAGTTGTTGCAACCTTTCCCGTTCCGATGTCCGGCGTTTTTCTAGTGCTAGATGCGCCTGTTGGTAAGCACTGAAGCTAGTAGCCACCTTATGACGCTGCTGCATCAGAGAGTCACCGCCATATAAATCTAACCAGTCGCGGACTTGGGCAGATTGTCCGACTTGTACCGTTTGACCTTGGGCTGTGATTTCCACCAAGCGATCGCGCATTCCTCCCATAATCTGCCGATTTACCAACACGCCATTCACCCGCGATCGACTACGAATATTACTAGCAGTGGCTGTGATTTCTCGGCTAATCACTACAGAATTTTCATCAAGCAAATCTATTTCTTGTTCGGTCAACCAAGCCGTTAGGGGGGCGTTTGAGGTGAAAGTAGCTTCTACCATCGCCCTACTTGTTCCCGTGCGAATGACTCGACTAGAGACTTTACCGCCCAAAGCCGCATCAATGGCATCCAAGATAATCGATTTTCCAGCGCCGGTTTCACCTGTCAGCACATTTAGTCCCGCGCCAAATTCCAATTCCAGTTGGTCAATTAGGGCAAAGTTTTCAATTCGTAGGCAAAGCAACATCAAGCCAAATTCTCCATGAGGGCAGATGCCGGATACTTCTAACTTACAAGACAATAAGTATGATCTTTCAGCAACTAGCAATACCTACTACTATTGAACTAGTATGCCCGTTTAAGTGTAACAAACCACTGGGTACTGGCGGCTGGGTAGTGGAAAATATTTTTTTAATCCTAATGCCCAATACTTAATGGCCCATGCTCAATCCTTCAACATATTGTTACAATACTTAATGTGATCGTTCTGACTGGTGGCCTTCTTCATGATTGTTAAGACACTTCCCCCTAGTTCCCGACCAATTCAGGAGGACAATCGCAACGGCACAAATAGCCGAGGCGAACTGGACGTTATTGATGTACTGCCAGAAGATGGTACACCAAGCTTAGTTGTGCGCTCGCCAAGACTCTTAGCCGCCCAACAGGTGAGGCCAACAGCCGAACCTGAGACGCTTTACGATCCGGTGAGCATAGCGGCGCATTACCAAAACAGAAAACTGCAAGTTGTACGGCGGATTTTCGCCGTGTTGGGGCCGACTCTATCCTTTGCTTTTGGGTTGTGGTCGGATAGTAAACGGGGAATCGTCGTCAAAAATGACCGCCGCCGAGCCACTCAGTTAAGAGTATTGCTTACCCAGTTGGGGCCTGCTTACATCAAAATTGGACAAGCTTTGTCCACCAGACCGGATCTAGTTCCTCCCGTATACCTAGAAGAATTAACTAAGCTACAAGACCAATTACCGCCTTTTCCCAACGAACTTGCTTACCAGTTTATCAAAGAAGAACTAGGCGCACCTCCAGAAGAGGTTTACGCCGAACTCTCGGCCCAGCCAATTGCTGCGGCTTCCTTGGGTCAAGTCTATAAAGGTAAGCTAAAAACTGGTGAAGAAGTCGCTGTTAAAGTCCAACGCCCCGACTTACGAGAGCGGATCACCATTGATTTGTATATCTTGCGTAACCTCGCTGCTTGGGTGCAGAAAAAGGTCAAACGGGTAAGAAGTGACTTAGTTGGTATTCTCGATGAATTAGGCGATCGCATCTTTGAAGAGATGGACTACATCCACGAGGGCGAAAATGCCGAACGATTTTTCGAGTTATATGGTCATATTCAAGACGTATATGTACCGAAAATTTACTGGGAATACACCAATCGTCGCGTCTTGACGATGGAGTGGATTAACGGCACTAAATTAACCCAGACAGAAGAAATTAGCGCTCAAGGCATAAATGCTCGTTACCTAATTGAAGTGGGTGTGCAGTGTTCCCTGCGCCAGTTACTAGAACATGGATTTTTCCACGCCGATCCCCACCCTGGTAATTTGTTAGCAACACCAGATGGAAAATTAGCTTATCTCGACTTTGGGATGATGAGCGAGATTAAGCCACCTCAGCGTTATGGATTGATTGAAGCGATCGTCCACGTCGTTAACCGCGACTTTGAAGGTTTAGCAAAAGACTACGTTAAGTTAGATTTCTTATCACCAGAAACTGATTTAACACCAATTATCCCAGCTTTTGCCAGAGTCTTTGCTGATGCCCAAGGAGCCAGTGTTGCCGAACTTAACATTAAAAGCATTACCGATGAACTATCGGCTTTGATGTATGAGTATCCTTTTCGTGTACCCCCATATTACGCCTTAATTATTCGCTCCCTAGTGACGCTCGAAGGTATTGCAATATATATAGATCCCAACTTTAAAGTTCTCAGCGAAGCTTATCCCTACGTTTCTAAACGCCTGCTAACAGACCCAGCACCGCAATTAAGAGCATCATTACAAGATTTGCTCTTTAAAGATGGCAGATTTCGCTGGAATCGCTTAGAAAACTTGTTAAAAAATGCGCGTAACAGTCAAGACTACGACTTCAACTTAGTGCTGAATCAGGGGATAGAATTTCTATCATCTGAACGCGGTGCTTTTATTCGTGACAAGCTAGTAGATGAATCTGTTAACGGACTCGATGCTTTAGGTAAAAATGTTTTGCATAACTTCACCTATTTGCTGCGGGAACGCGTTGGGTTAACAGCAGTTAATGAAACTCCGGCGGCGACAGTAGAGCAACAACAAACCTTAGAGCATATCAAACGTATATTAGGTATTCTCCGAGAAACACGAGGCTTTGACCCAGTGCAACTTGCGCCCCAAATTTCCCAGTTATTGGTAAATTCAGATGTACAACGTTTGGGTCAACAAATTGCCACCCGCTTCACACAAAAAGCTGTAGCCAGGTTAATTAGGCAATTATTGGCATCGTAGTGAAATTTATGAGTTAAAGAAAGTTTTTAACTCATAAATCATTCAATCTAGCAACTATATAAATAACCCAACTCTCCCAGCTTTTCTAAAACCTTAGTTGCACTTTCAGCAACGCTTTCTTGATTAGTTTTACATTCGACTTCAGCAAAGAGTGGGATTTCATAAGGATCATCGAGACCAGTGAAGTGCTTAATCTTCCCGGCTCTTGCTTTTTTATATAACCCTTTTACGTCTCGCTGTTCACAAACTTCTAATGATGCATTGACATAAACTTCAATGAAATGCGGAATATTTTGGCGCACTTCTTCCCGAATTTCGCGGTACGGTGAAATGGCAGAAACTAGTACAATTACATTATTTCTGGCAAGAAGGTGAGCCACAAAGCCAATACGCCGAATATTCTCTTCTCGATCCTCTTTACTGAAACCCAACCCTTTGCATAGGTTTTGACGTACTGCATCACCATCGAGAACTTCAACTCTGTATCCCTGCATCCGTAATTTATTTTCTACGAATTGACAGATAGTAGTTTTACCTGCACCACTCAGACCAGTTAACCATACTGTCACACCAGACTCTGGTTGTCTCATCTTACCTCCGTCGTACACTTCAAATGGCACACCAAAAAAAGCTTTTTTGGGTACTTTCGGGTCAAATAGCAATTTTATTTTTATAATCCTTTTTTAGCAGTAATTTTAGGCGTTGCTTGACGATTTGTGTCAGCCTTGCTACTTTCATCTATACTGATTTCGAGCAAAGTAATCGCATTTACACGTATTTAGTTTAAATATTTAATCCAGAGACTGGCCATATTGACGATGGGCTACGCCTACGCATTTTCTTAAACCTAACGACTACTCTCATGGCTATACAAAGAAAACCTGCTGACCCAGGTTACAAATTATTAAAGTTTTAACCAAATTTTATATCCAGTATATATACAGATTTTTTTTATCTAAATAGTCTTTATTATAACAATAGTTTACAAAATAAGATTTACCAATAGGACGTTATAAAAAAACTAAGCTCAAAATGTCTGCAAAGTTTACACAGCGCAGCTTTATGACGATGTGACCTGTTATCTGGGGCAATTCCTTTGGGTTCTGTTTCTGATACAGGTTTGTTTATTGGCAATGATTGCCTGCCTAGTAGTCTGTGTCATTAATTCTGAAAGGTTTGTAGTGAGAGATTTATCGGTCAACTTCAAGGTTTAGAGCCACTGACTATTTTTTTACTCAACTAAGTCCAAATTTCCCCAACTAAATTTGAAATTTAATTCAACTGATTTATGTTATCCACCTTTAGCACTACTGCCCCAGAAGAGAATAACTTAATTAAGTGTGATGCCGATCAGGGATTTATCTCTTGGCTAAGTCAAGCCAGAGGCTCCATTGCTATCACCACCTACCAAGCTGGCAAACTGGCAGTTTTGGGCTGGAATGGACAACAAATTACCATGCTGTTACGCCAATTTTCTAAACCAATGGGGTTGGCAGTTCATGGTTCACGTCTGGCAGTAGCTAGCCATCACGAAGTCTGTTTATTAGCCAATGCCCCTGCATTAGCTTATGAGTTTTTAGAAGACCAACCCGGACGCTATGATGCCCTCTACCTACCACGGATGGCATACTTCACAGGCGACCTCAACATTCACGACATGGAATTCGGCAGGGAAGGGCTGTGGATTGTCAACACCCGCTTTTCTTGTCTTTCTGCATTGAGTCCAGACTTTAGCTTTGTACCGCGCTGGCATCCCAAATTTATTTCCCAAGTAGTACCAGAAGACCGTTGCCATCTTAATGGGTTAGCGATGGTGGATGGCAACCCCAAGTATGTAACTGCCCTCGGTGCGACAGATACCGTTGGGGGATGGCGACCGGGGAAAGCCAACGGTGGGGTCGTGGTGGAAGTGGAGAGCAATGAAATTATTTTAGATGGATTATCAATGCCCCATTCCCCAATTTGGCATGACGGGTTTTTGTGGCTGCTCAACTCTGGCGCTGGGGAAGTATGGCGCATTCATCCAGAATCAGGAGACAAACAAGTAGTCTGCGTACTGCCTGGATTTCTGCGGGGGTTGTGCTGCGTAGGGTATTACGCGCTAGTGGGACTTTGCCAGATTCGGGAACGGCATATTTTCGGAGGGTTGCCTATTACCCAACGCTTTGAGCAGTTACTTTGTGGTGTGGCAGTCGTGGATTTACGAAATGGGCAGCAGGTGGGGATGTTGAATTTCATTACAGGCTGTCAAGAACTTTATGATGTGCAGTTTCTTGCTGATCTACAGCGTCCGATGGTTTTGAATCAGGAACGAAAAGAAATCCGCCAAGCATTTACTGCACCAGAGTTTAACTACTGGCTGCGACCGAGTGCAGTGATTTCTAATGACTAAAGAATCTGTTTAATCAGAGCGTAATTGTTGAAATCAAATTTTTAGTTTTTTTCAGAGGTTTTTTCATGACTGAATTCCAAGTCAATACTTATATCACTGGCAATCAATCTA
The DNA here is from genome assembly GCF_047228265.1 of Nostoc sp. UIC 10607. Classification (NCBI taxonomy): domain Bacteria; kingdom Bacillati; phylum Cyanobacteriota; class Cyanophyceae; order Nostocales; family Nostocaceae; genus Nostoc; species Nostoc sp. UIC 10607. The sequence continues at coordinate 27,805 of NZ_JBIQNW010000037.1, forward strand.
ACTCCACAGTAGCGATAGATGCCGATGGGGACTTTGTGATTTCCTGGACTAGTGATGGTCAAGACGGGTCTAGTAATGGGATATATGCCCAATGCTACAACATTGATGGGGTAGCTCAAGGTAGTGAATTTAGGGTCAATAACACGATCACCGGCAATCAATTTAACCCCACAATAGCGATGGATGCAGATGGGGACTTTGTGATTTCCTGGACTAGCAATGGTCAGGATGGGGATGGCTTTGGAATATATGCCCAACGTTACAACAGTTCTGGGGTGGCTCAAGGTAGTGAATTTAGGGTCAATGACACCATCACCGACAGTCAATCTAACCCCACAATAGCAATGGATGCAGATGGGGACTTTGTTATTTCCTGGACTAGCAATGGTCAGGATGGGGATGGCTTTGGAATATATGCCCAACGTTACAACAGTACCGGGGTGGCTCAAGGTAGTGAATTTAGGGTCAATGACACCATCATCGGCTTTCAAAATAACTCCACAATAGCGATGGATGCAGATGGGGACTTTGTTATTTCCTGGCAAAGCTATTATCAGGATGGATCTGGCTATGGGATATATGCCCAACGCTACAACAGTTCTGGGGTAGCTCAAGGTAGTGAATTCCAAGTAAATACCACCATCACCGACAGTCAATATAACCCCACAATAGCGATGGATGCAGATGGGGACTTTGTTATTTCCTGGACTAGCAATGGTCAGGACGGATCTGGCTATGGGATATATGCTAAACGCTACAACAGTGCTGGGGTGGCTCAAGGTAGTGAATTCCAAGTAAATACCACCATCATCGGCAATCAATCTAACCCCACAATAGCGATGGATGAAGTGGGGAACTTTGTGATTTCCTGGACTAGCAGTGGTCAAGACGGGTCTGGAGATGGGATATATGCCCAACGTTACAGTAGTGCCGGGGTAGCTATTGGGGGTGAATTTAAGGTCAATACCATCATCACTGGCAATCAATCTAACTCTACAGTAGCGATGAATGCAGGAGGAGATTTTCTCATTTCCTGGACTAGCGATGGTCAAGACGAGTCTGGTAGTGGGATATATGCCCAACTAAACATTAACGCTGGGGTTCCCCCGACAATCACCTCTGGTTCTGGCTCTGCCCTGGCATACACCGAGAACGCCACTACAGCAATCGACTCAGGCATCACCGTCAGCGATGTAGACTCAGACAACCTGGCTAGTGCCACCGTCAGCATTACCAGTAGCTTTATTTCTGCTCAAGACACTCTCGCCTTCACCAACCAAAATGGGATTACGGGCAGCTACAACAGCAGCACAGGGGTTTTAACCTTAACTGGCAGTTCCACCGTTGCTAATTATCAAACTGCACTGCGTTCTATTACTTATACCAACAGTAGCGACAACCCTAATACTACACCTCGTACCATCAGCTTTCTAGTTAATGATGGGACTTCTAATAGCACCACCTTTACTCGTAATATTAATATTACGCCAGTAAATGATGTACCCATTGCTACTGCCACCAACTCTGCCCTGGCATACACCGAGAACGCCACTATAGCCATCGACTCAGGCATCACCGTCAGTGATATAGACTCCGCTAACCTGTTCAGTGCCACCGTTAGCATTACCAGTGGTTTTGTTTCTGCTCAAGACACCCTCGCCTTTACCAACCAAAATGGGATTACAGGCAGCTACAACAGCAGCACAGGCGTTTTAACCTTAACTGGCAGTTCCACTGTTGCTAATTATCAAACCGCACTGCGTTCCATTACATATACCAACATTAGCGACAACCCAAATACCACAACTCGTA
>NZ_JBIQNW010000037.1:29713-69045 GCF_047228265.1 Nostoc sp. UIC 10607
CGTACCGTCAGCTTTCTAGTTAATGATGGGACTGCTAATAGCACCACCGTTACCCGCAATATTAATATTACGGCAGTGAATAGTGCGCCCGTTGCTACTGCCACCAACTCTGCCCTGGCATACACCGAAAATGCCACTACAGCCATAGACTCAGGCATCACTGTCAGCGATGCAGACTCCCCCAACCTTTCCAGTGCCACCGTTAGCATTACCAGTGGTTTTGTTTCTACTCAAGACATCCTCGCCTTTACCAACCAAAATGGAATTACGGGCAGTTACAACAGCAGCACAGGTATTTTAACCTTAACTGGCAGTTCCACCGTTGCTAATTATCAAACCGCACTGCGTTCCATTACTTATACCAACACCAGTGATAACCCCAGTACTACACCTCGTACCGTCAGCTTTCTAGTTAATGATGGGACTGCTAATAGCACCACCGTTACCCGCAATATTAATATTACGGCAGTGAATGATGCTCCCGTTGCTGTTAACGACAGCATCACCACAAATAAAAACACACCCATTATCATTAGTGGTACTACTCTGTTAGGCAATGATACAGATATCGATGTTAGTGATGTATTGAATATCACTGGCTTCACTCAACCTAGCCAAGGAAGCTTAGTTAACAACAACAACGGTACTTACACTTATACGCCCTTCGAAAACTATTATGGCTCCGACAGCTTCACTTACACCATAAGTGATGGGCAAGGAGGAAGTAGCACTGCTACCGTCAACTTGACCATTAATGAAATCACCCCTCCGATTAATGGCACTTTAGGTGCAGACAATCTGACTGGTACAGGGATCATGGATATCATCTCAGGGTTGCAGGGCAATGACACCCTCAACGGACTAGGTGATAACGACACTCTCGATGGCGGCGATGGAAATGATTTCTTAGATGGTGGTACAGGAGATGACAGTCTCCTTGGTGGTAAAGGCAATGATACTTATATAGTGGACAGCATCGGTGACATTATTACTGAAGCCGCCAGTGCAGGCACAGATTTAGTTAAATCTTCAGTAAGTTGGGTATTGGGAAATAACCTGGATAACTTGACCCTGACTGGAACCGACGCAATCAATGGTACTGGTAACAGCCTTAAGAATATTTTGATTGGAAATAGTGCCGCTAACACCTTGACCGGAGAAGGTGGCAATGATAGCCTCGTTGGTGGTGCAGGCAATGATAGTCTGATTGGCGGTGCAGGCAATGACACCTTGGATGGAGGTTTGGGATCTGACACTCTTGATGGTGGAGCAGGCAACGACATTTACACTGTAGACAACCTCAGCGATGTTATTGTTGAAGGCTTAAATGCAGGCACAGATTTAGTCAATTCTTCAGTGAGTTGGGTGTTGGGAAATAACCTGGAGAAGTTGACCCTGACTGGAAGCTCGGCAATCAATGGTACTGGTAACAGCCTTAATAACATCCTCATAGGAAATACTGGCGCTAACAACTTGAGCGGAGGAGATGGTAACGACAGCCTCTTCGGTAGCTCAGGTAATGACACTTTGTTGAGCGGTGCAGGTAATGACACCTTGGATGGAGGTGCAGGGATTGACAGTCTTGATGGTGGAGCAGGCAATGACATTTACACTGTAGACAACCTCAGCGATGTTATTGTTGAAGGCTTAAATGCAGGTATAGATTTAGTCAAGTCTTCGGTGAGTTGGGTGTTAGTAGATAACCTAGAGAACTTGACACTGACTGGAAGCACAGCAATCAACGGTACTGGTAACAGTCTTAATAATATCCTCATAGGAAATACTGGCGCTAACAAATTGAGTGGAGGAGATGGTAACGACAGCCTGATTGGTGGTACAGGTAATGACACCTTGTTGGGTGGTTCCGGCAATGACACTTTGGATGGAGGTGTGGGAATTGACAGTCTTGATGGTGGAGATGGTGACGACATTTATAGTGTAGACAGCCTCAGCGATATTGTTGTCGAAGGCTTAAATGCAGGCATAGATTTAGTCAAGTCTGCCGTGAGTTGGGTGTTGGGAAATAACCTGGAGCATTTAACACTGACTGGTAGTAAGGTAATCAATGGTACTGGTAACAGCCTTGATAATATTCTTACGGGAAATGGTGGCGCTAACAACTTGAGCGGAGGAGATGGTAACGACAGCCTCTTTGGTGGCTCAGGTAATGACACTTTGTTGGGCGGTGCAGGTGATGACATCTTGGATGGAGGAGCAGGGATTGACAGTCTTGTTGGAGGAGCAGGCAATGACATCTACACTGTTGACAACCTCAGCGATATTATTGTTGAAGGCTTAAATGCAGGCACAGATTTAGTCAATTCTTCGGTGAGTTGGGTATTGGGAGATCATTTGGAGAACTTGACTCTGACTGGAACCAAGGTAATCAATGGTACTGGTAACAGCCTTGATAATATCCTTACGGGAAATGGTGGTGCTAACATCTTGAGCGGAGGAGATGGTGACGACAGCCTCTTTGGTGGCTTAGGTAATGACACCTTGTTGGGCGGTGCAGGTGATGATCTACTCACTGGTGGAATTGGTCGAGATGTGCTGACTGGTGGAGTTGGGCGAGATAACTTCAACCTGGCTGATACCCGTACTGGAGGCTATGATATCATCACTGATTTTACTGTTGGAGATGATACTATTTTTGTTTCCAAGGCAGAATTCGGACTTAGCCAATCTCAAGATACGATACTAGATTCGGGTTTGTTCCGACTTGGGACTAGTGCGACAACAGCAAGCGATCGCTTTATGTATGATCAAACAACGGGGAATCTATTCTTTGATAAGGATGGAGTTGGTGGTACAGCACAAGTTCAAATAGCCCAGTTCTCAAATCAAGCAGTGCTTAGTAGTGCAGATATTACTGTAATTGCCTAACGGGAGCGAATCATAGCCAGAAAAGACAGATCACCCAGCAACAGACTGATAAACTGTTGCTGGGCTGCTTGCTGCCATTATTGAAGGAGAAACAAAAGCTAATATTTTGGCAGACTTGGCAAAAGGAAAGTTGAAGGACAAACGCGCCGAGTTAGAAGAAGCTTTAGCAGGACGAGTCAAGCCACACCACCGCTTCTTGTTAGCAGAACATTTGAGTCACATAGATTATTTGGATTAAGCCATTGTCCGTGTCAGCACTGAAATTGCAATTCGCCTGCACCCTTTTCAGGCAGAACTTGAACGACTCGATACTATTCCTGGCGTTAACCAACGTGTAGCACAAGTTATTTTAGCCGAGATTGGTACTGATATGAGCCGTTTCCCCAGTGCCGGACATCTCGCTGCTTGGGCTGGTATGTGTCCTGGCAACCGTGAAAGTGCAGGCAAACATAAAAACGTCAAATGTCAAAGTTGCTGCCCAGACTCCAAAGGACATATCTACCGAAAAATGTGATGAGATTTTGAGCGGTTCTCCAAGAAAAGTTTTACAAAAGATGACTAAGGAAGCTATATCAATTGCAAAATAACAGCAACGCAAGCTCAGCTTAGAGCTTGAGCCTTGTAGCTGCGAAAAGCTGAGAAATTCATACCTCATTTCGCTTATTTTTCCCTGTTTTACCCCATTTCTTTTAAAGGTTAGCGATCGGGTGGTCGCCGGGTATCTCGGTGGCTACCCTATCAATCTTACTGGCGATTGATTATGTCTGGAATTTGAAACAGGCGACCAGTTTTGACAAGTTGCGGCCTTTGCGGATTAAGGAAAACAAGTATCGCTGAAATGCTTATGTGGCATAGGTTTCAACATTAGGTACAATTTTCCTGTTTTGGCACGGTGATGTCTTTCACCGACAACTTAACTATTATTTCTAACTTTTGATAGACTATTTTATTTTGATTGATCTATCAAAAGTTGGGATAATATTTTTGGATGATAAGTAGGATTAATTTAAGACTTAATCAGGCATTTTTTATTGCAAAACTGTGATTTGAAAAGGGGATAAAAATACTTGAAAATCAAACATAGCAACGCGCAGAGAAATATCAATTAGAGCGCGAATGCTTTTCATCTAATCTCTGTGATAAAAATGTTATTGTCTGTCCAAAATGCTAAATTTTGGAAAAATACTTACTGGAAAAATACTCACCTGGGTTTAGTAATCACAAAACTTGATAATTTACGGAGTTTAATAAGAGAGGCATTATGAAGAAGTTAGTGTCTAATTTACCAAGCCATTTGATTTTGTTCTTAGTAATTATGGCTCCATCTGTAGTGGTTTCTGAGCTAGTACAAGCTGCGAACTCTAATCAAAATATTCCAGTTAAGGAGGCTATGAACCCTGTAGATACTATTAATTTTTCCTCTAGTTTAAGTGAAAAGATACAAGCTATTACAGGAAACAGACAAACTGTAGTAGTTGATCCACACGAACCTCAGCTACTAGCGCGAAGACCAAAATTTCGCTTGTTTGATAATGGTCCTAGTTTCGTACAAAACCAACCCTATCAAGCTAATCAACAAGGTAATCGTCCTTCAGCATTAGAAACTTTTCAATCTTTGATACATTAAAGTTTAGTGGATGAGAAAGCATAATTAATTTAGAAAAAACTGATAATTCTAAATTAATTATGCGTCTAAAATATTGTCAAAACTCACTGTTTAAACTTATGAAATCGGAAGCTAGACAGGTTCAATTTGTGGTCAAAACTTCTAAGCTTTGTAACTTACGCTGTCGCTATTGTTATGAATACTTAGAACTAGGTGATAGAACAAAAATTGCGCTAGAACAACTGGATAAAATGTATCATCACATTGCTAATTATTATAGTCAGATTGACTTGAAAACAGACATTCAGTTTGTTTGGCATGGTGGAGAACCACTCTTGCAATCACCTGATTATTATTGGCGTACTTTTGACCATCAGCAACAGATTTTTGGAGAACTGGCAAGTTCTGTTACTAATGTAGTTCAAACTAACCTGACAACACTTAACAAAGAAAGTATCCGATTATTATCCGAGGGATTTGATGGTGTCGGTGTTTCTGTTGACTTATTTGGAGGTCTACGTGTTAAGCAATCAGGAGTTGATTCTTTATTAACAGTTTTAAAAAATATGGATCGCTTACTAAATGCAAATGTTTCCTTTGGATGTATTACTGTTTTAAGTAAATTAAATTTACCTTATCTTCAAGAGATTTTTAAATTTTATGAAAAGATGAAGCTTCATTTTCGGATTTTACCACTATTCAATGGAGCTTTTGAAGGGCAACATCAAGGATTTGAAATTACTCCACAAGAAGTTCTGCAAGCTTTTTGCACTCTTGTAGATATGTGGATGGAAAGCCAAAATATGGTAATGATTTTGCCAATTATGGAATATATAGAAATAATTCTTCGTCACTATAGCTCTGATTCTCAACCATATTTTTACGATAAGACGGAATGGGAATCAATTTATGTAGTGAATGTTAATGGTGATATTTATAGTTATGGAGATGCTTATAAACCAGAATTTTGTCATGGAAATTTATTTAAAAGTCCTTTAGAAAATATTATTTTAAGCCCTGTACATAAAAAAGTAATATCCGCAGCAGAAGAACGCATGATGTCTGTCTGTACTTCCTGCCAATATTTTGGAAGTTGTAGCGGTTATCCAATGGCTGAAGAAGCTATTATTAATAATCAATTTGATGAAGAAGGCAATATTGATTGTATCATCGAAAAAGGAATTTTAAAACACATAGAATCACGTTTAATCCAATCGGGAATTATTGAACCAATTTCTCGAAAAATCAATATTGAACAGCCAAAGCAATTCCCAGTAGTTTCAGCATTAGACTGTCCGTTATAAAAAAATACTTTTAATTAGGGAAACATAGAAGTTTTTAGGTAATCTTTGTGATGATTACAAGTGAAAATTTAAATTTAAAAAAAAGCATCCAAATTTTTTATCCCATCAATTCTGGAGGAAATAATCCCAGAATTAGACTGAGTTCCGGAACATTCCAAAAAATCGAATTAGAAGACGATAAAGTTAAATATCGCAGTGGTGCTTTTCTACCCAAAGAACCTTGGAGACAAACGAATACAACAGAATATAACCTGCTTTTTAGCAATGAAGCTATGTCCAAACCGAAGACATGGGATATCGGTTCACATATAGCTATAGTTCGCATTCCCGACTATGCCTTGTTGCCTTTGGGAAAATTTAATTTTCGTTCAATAGAAACAGTAGAAGAGTATCAATCTATTGTCAGTAATCTTGAAGGTGAAAACGCAATTAAAGAAGTTCTCAACCGTCTTTCAGATTACATTTTAAATCCTCAAAATTTAGAAATATTAGGTATTCAAGTTACTGAGCCTAATTTCAAAACTGTAACTGTTAATTATTATGGCAATTCTAACGAAAAACTGTTCGTTGGTATGCACCTTGATAGTTGGGATAAAGCACCATTGAGACGCAGACATAAATCCCGAAATAGAATTTGCATTAATTTAGGGCAAGAAGATAGATTTTTTTTGTTTATTAACCTAACTCTGATGGATATGTTTCGGCATTTGGGGTTGTCTGAGACTGAGGATATTCATAAGCATTATAGAGGTACAGAAATAGGGTACGAGTTTATGCTGCGATATCCTTCATATCCTGTAGTTCAATTAAGAGTTGCACCAGGGGAAGCATATATTGCTCCCACTGATAATATAATTCATGAAGCTTCCACTATCGGTAATCATTATCCTGATATTACTTTGACTTTTATTGGCTATTTTGGAATATGAAAACATTGACTCGAATCATCGTGCAGGTCTCCCGCCCAGGAGGTTCTTCTGCCAAAGCTCACCCAAGCTATAGTCTTCCAGCCATGCCTCCAATTCATGCTGATTCAGCCTCCGAAGGGAGGAAGTTCCCTCATCGCGGTCTACAACAGTCACTTGAAGCCTTTATGGGCAATACAATTGCAAACTTTTAACTTTCTTCTTGGGGATAACTATTTTTCTCGCGTTTGAGGCTTTCTTCTAAGGCTTGAATTTGTTCGCGTCTAGCTTCCAACTCTAAGGAACGCCTTGCTAAGTCTTGGTTTTGCAACGTCAGAGATTGCCGCCAATGTTCTGCTCGCTCGGCTTCGTGCTGCAAAAATTCTGGGGTAATGCCGATGGTGAGGTAGCTTTGTACCAGATGCAGTACCCAGTTGGTGGCATCTTCTAGTCTTTCAATATCGCCTGTAGGGGAAAGTTCCACTAAAACAAGCAAGTTTTCACTCATGATCTTTCCCTTGCCTAGCAGAATGAAGGCCTCTTCGGGAATTATCGCCCACAAGTTATCAGCTTCTTGACGCGCCAACAAGTGTAACTGGTGCTGGTCTAAAAAATCGTTTTTACGCACCTGGGCTAGATATAGCATGAGGGTTGCTTCGCTCCAATTCAAAATTCAAAATTCAAAAAAAATTTAATAAAAAAATAAATGCCAGAATTAATATTTTGTTAATTGGTTTGGTAATGGGTAATTGGGAATTATTGACACTCCCATCACCCATTACAGTTATCCTAAGCCACGTAGGCGATCGCTACGACAACCCATTGAGGCGATCGCGCAGAATTTCCGCTTGTTTCTGTGCCTCAGCTAAAGCGTCCCGCGCTGCTTGCACTACATCAGCAGGCGCTTGTTCAACAAACTTAGGATTGCTTAATCTAGCACGTAAACCACTAATTTCTGCTTCTACCTTGTTCAGGCGTTTTTGTAGTTTGGCACTAACTGCTTCGACATCTACCACGCCAGCAAGGGGAATTAGCACTTGAACTGTCCCAATTACACCAGCGATCGCATTTTCTGGTTCTTGTACTTGTTCTAATTCTCTCTGCGGGAAAAATCGGCTCCATAACCTAAGTCTTGCTTGAGCAGTTAGTAAATTTTGGCTAACAAACCAAGCTGTGTAACCAAAACCAACTAGTTCAAAGAAAGTTCCGACGATGGGAGTGTCATCAATAGCATTCCCCACAGCCAAACCTAGTCTACCAAAGACAATGGCAACAATAATTAAGCCAATTGTCTTCAAACCCCTCTGAGGTTTTTTAGCAGCAACAGTTTGGTTTTCTTCCTTGTCAGTAATGGTTAAAGTCTCAACCTTAGCCAAATCTTTAATATAAGCCTGTCCAGCAGTCAGGATTTCCCGCTCTTTTTCGCTTTCACTTTGCAAATTCGCTGTCACTTTTACCCCTGGCTTAATATCCGCTTCAGCCCGCAAATTCCGAATTGTGCGGATAGTGCCAATCAGCAATTCAAACTGTTCTTCCAAAGCTGGATCAACCAAGTTTGTATCTACCTGGGGATAGGTTTGTAATGGTAAAGTTTGCGGGGAATCTGCTGGTTGTTGCGTAAGAGTTTGCCAAATTTCCTCGGTAATATGAGGCATGAACGGATGAAGCAGTTTCAAAATTCCTTCCAATATGTAGCCGAGGGTTTGCTGTGCTACCCGCCGCGATGCCGGATCAGCATCTGCTTGCAGCCTGGATTTCACCAGTTCAATATACTGATCGCAGAAATCACCCCAAATGAATTCGTACAATCCCTTAGCTGCTTCCCCTAAACCGTAATTATCGATGTAATTGGTGGTTTGTTTGACAACTTGATGATACCGCGAGATAATCCAGCGATCGCTCAATTCGATAGCTACTGGGTTCCCCAATTGTTGCGGCGTCTGTCCATCCAAATTCATCATCACAAATCGGGCTGCATTCCACAACTTATTTGCAAAGTTGCGAGACGCCTCTACAGATGGTGATTCATCCTTTTTGCGATCGTATTCCAAGCGGATATCTTGACCAGCGCCAGCCACTTCCCTAATTAGGGTGTAGCGCAAGGCATCAGTACCATATTTGTCAATCAGTAACAATGGGTCAATGCCATTACCTTTGGTTTTTGACATCTTCTGACCTTTTTCATCTAGCACCAAGCCGTGGATGTAAACCGTTTGGAAAGGCATCTGCTGCGTAAAATGCCCAGCCATCATTGTCATTCTGGCTACCCAGAAAAAGATGATGTCAAAGCCTGTTACCAAAGTGGTAGTCGGGTAGTAAGTTGCTAAATCCTGAGTTTGTTCCGGCCAGCCCAAAGTCGAAAATGGCCAGAGTCCAGAAGAAAACCAGGTATCTAGCACATCTGGGTCTTGTTCTAGCTGGACATTTTCACCAAATTGTGATTTAGCTTTTTCCCAAGCTTCAGTTTCCGATTTCGCTACTACAAACGGCGTGTTATCGGTAATTTGCCCATCTGTTTCACTAACAGCGTACCAAGCTGGAATTTGGTGTCCCCACCATAATTGACGAGAGATACACCAATCTTTGAGTTTTACTAGCCAATCACGATAGACCTTAGTCCAGCGTTGGGGGACAAACTCTGGAGAAGTTTGCTGGTCGAGGAATTCTAAAGTGTTGTCAGCTAAGGGGCGAATTTTGACGAACCATTGAGTTGAGAGGAGGGGTTCAATAGGTACTTTACCGCGATCGCTGTAGGGAATGGTATGTTTATAATCTTCTATCTTCACCAAAAAGCCATCTGTCTCTAAGCGAGAAACCACATTTTTTCTAGCAACAAAGCGGTCTTGTCCTTGAAACTCCCCAGCGTTGGCATTGAGAGTGCCGTCTTTATTCATAATGTTGATGAACGGCAGATTATGACGCTTACCCATGTCAAAATCGTTCGGGTCATGGGCGGGAGTTACCTTCACGCAACCTGTGCCGAAGGTGGGATCAACGAATTCATCGCCAATAATGGGAATTTCTCGTTGTAGAATTGGCAGAGTTAAAGTTTTGCCGATGAGATGTTTGTAGCGATCGTCATTGGGATTAACTGCTACAGCAGTATCACCCAGCATCGTTTCTGGTCGAGTTGTCGCCACCTCTACATAACCGGAACCATCGGTGAGGGGATAGCGGAAGTGCCAGAGATTTCCATTCACCTCTTGATTTTCCACTTCTACGTCAGACACCGCCGACTGAGAAGCGGGACACCAGTTAACTAAATATTCACCACGATAAATTAAACCTTCCTCGTAGAGGCGAGTAAACGCCTCGACAACAGCTTTAGATAAACCCTCATCGAGGGTAAACCTTTCCCGTGACCAGTCCACCGAGACACCTAAGCGTCGTAGCTGATTAAGAATTGTTCCCTCAGACTCCGCCTTCCATTGCCAAGCGCGTTCTAAAAACTTCTCGCGCCCCAATTCGTAGCGAGTCTTACCCTCTTTTTTGAGTTGCTTTTCTAGCATACTATGCACAGCAATGCTGGCGTGGTCAGTTCCGGGTAGCCACAGGGTATTGCGTCCCTGCATCCTGTGGTAGCGCACGAGGGTATCAATCAACGCACTTTCAAAAGCGTGACCCATGTGTAAGCTGCCAGTAACATTTGGCGGGGGAATGACGATGCAGTAGGGTTCGCCGCCTTTGTTGGGGTCAGCTTTGTAAACTTGGTTGTCTTCCCAGAATTTTTGCCATTTGGCTTCGGTGGAAAAGGGGTCGTAGAGACTGGGGAGATTGGGAATGGTTGCGGTCATGCGGGAAAACTAAGGAAGGACTCTAATAAATTTTGCCATAGGGTTGGAGAGGGATTGATGGAAACGAACCGCAGAGGCGCAGAGAACGCGGAGGGAAGAGAGTTAGGAGAGGAAATGAATCGGCTTACGGGTGAGGTGATTGGAGCGGCGATTGAGGTGCATAGGGTGTTGGGGCCAGGGTTTTTGGAGGAGGTGTATAAGGAGGCACTAATTATAGAATTTTTTAGGTGCGGGATACCTCATGTAGTTGAGAAGTCGGTAACAGTAAATTACAAAGGACATGAAGTAGGCAAGGGTAGATTAGACTTTCTGGTTGCCAATTGTCTAATTGTGGAATTAAAAGCTGTTCAAAATTTGGCCCCAATCCACGAAGCTCAAGTCCTCTCATACCTTAAAATGACTAATTACCCCTTAGCCCTTCTCATCAACTTTAACGTCCCCCTCCTCAAAGACGGCATCAAACGCATCATCCTCTCTTAATCTCTCTGCGCCCTCTGCGCCTCTGCGGTTCGTCCCCAAATCCATGAAACACCAAACAACCTCCCCTGGGACATTCATCCCCACCCTATATTTCACCTCCGGCATACCTTACATTATCATCAACACAGTTTCCGTTATCTTTTACAAAAAACTCGGAATAGATAACACTCAAATCGCCTTGTGGACAAGTTTTCTCTATCTACCTTGGGTGATCAAAATGTTTTGGGCCCCAATTGTTGATATTTACTCTACCAAACGCAAATGGATACTTTGTACCCAATTTGCCATGTTCTGCTGCTTGGGTTTGATAGCCTTATCCTTACAACTACCAAATTTCTTTTTCATCTCCCTCGCAACATTAACAATAGGAGCATTTATTTCTGCAACTTATGATATTGCTACAGATGGCTTCTATCTACTGGCTTTATCTCCAGAACAACAAGCCTTTTTTGTTGGCATTCGCTCACTGTTTTATCGAATGGCTGTCATTTTTGGCTCTGGAATATTAGTAGTCTTAGCGGGTCAGCTTGAAGTATATCTCAACAACATTCCTTTAAGCTGGACTATAGCTATTGGCTTCTCAGCTTTAATTTTAGCAATCCTGTTTATTTACCATCGCCTAATTTTACCTTTACCTGAGTCAGATAATAAACAACAGCTACAGGCTACAGAAAAGATACCCTTTTGGCCAATTATTAGCTCATATTTTGCTCAAGATAAAATTATAAATATTTTAGCATTTATCTTACTCTACAGACTTGGCGAAGCAATGCTTGTGAAGATAGCCTCTTTATTTTTATTGGACAAACCAGAAGTAGGAGGCTTAGGTCTATCAACATCAGATGTCGGGTTAGCCTACGGGACATTTGGAGTAATATCCCTAATCTGTGGAGGAATTTTAGGAGGCTTGCTAATTTCTAGATATGGATTAAAAAAATGTCTGTTTCCTATGGCTTTAGCTTTGAATTTACCTGATATATTTTATGTATATATGGCTTACGCCAAACCTTCACTTACATTAGTATATCCCTTGGTTTCCTTGGAACAATTTGGGTATGGTTTTGGATTTACAGCTTTTAGTGTTTATTTAATGTATATCAGCCAAGGCAAATATAAAACTTCTCATTTTGCTATCTCCACTGGCATTATGGCTTTAGGAATGATGTTACCCGGCTTAATTAGCGGTTATCTGCAAAAAGCATTTGGATATCCATTATTTTTTATCATGGTCTGTTTGTTCACAATTCCTGGAATGATTGCTCTATTTTTTATTCCTTTAAAAGAAGAACCAAAGCATCAGAATAATTAATATTATTACAGAACATGAGTTATGTTTTAGGAATAGATGGCGGCGGTAGCAAGACTGTTTGTGTCTTAATGAATGATTTACGTCAAGTGCTAGGTCGTGGTAAAGCAGGTTCATCTAATTATCAGACTATAGGTATCGAAGCAACTTTACAATCTATTCAATCAGCAATTCATCATGCGCTTGAAGCAGCAATAATTACAAATACTGTGAATATTGACGCGATATGTTTGGGTTTAGCAGGTGTAAGTCGTGCAGCAGATATTGAAGTAGTGGAAGGTTTCGTTAAAGAGTTACAAAATAACAAATTGCCTATTTATTGGGCATTCCAACCAGCGAATATTGTAATTTGTAACGATGCTTTAATTGCTTTAGTTGGTGGAATTGGTCAGTCTGTAGGAATTGTGGTTGCGGCAGGTACTGGTTCGATAGTTTTCGGCCGAAATCATCAGGGATATACGAAGCGAGTTGGCGGCTGGGGGTATATTTTAGGTGATGAAGGTAGCGCCTATAAAATTGCGATCGCAGGCATGAACGCAGCATTAAAATCTTATGATGGACGAGATATCTCAACGAGTTTGATAGAGGGTTTCAAACAGCATCTTGATTTAGAAAGTATAGAAGATTTAATAGAAGTAATATATCGGCGAGAATGGGGAGTTAAACAGATAGCAGCTTTAGCACCAATTGTAGATTTCGCAGCAGCGTCAGGGGATATAGTAGCGAATCTCATAATTGATGATGCTGTAAAAGAATTAGTGAAAGCTACATCTACAGTAATTGATGCAATTTTTACTACTGACTCAGTTTTAGAAGTAGTTACAACGGGAAGTGTATGGCGCGGTAGATGCAATATCCATGAAAGATTTGCAGCATCTCTTGTTAGGAAGTTTCCTAATGTAAAGGTGATTTTTCCGAGGTATGAGCCTGCTTATGGTGCTGGGTTATTAGCGTTGCAAACAACTCAAAATTGACGCGAAGAAAGCAATAATAAGAGTTTTCAGTCTGCAAATATGCGCCCAAAAAAAGTTACTATTTCAGACCAAGCTGCTGTGGTAGCACTAGAATCATAACGATAACCGTCGTCGCGCATGAATGTATGTTCTGCTTCATACAAGAAAACTTGGTGAGGTATGTTAGCATCCTCAATTGCTTTTATTATGGTTTGGCGATCGCTTTCTGGTATATGAGGGTCAAGAGTACCAAACACCATTAGCATCTCGCCTTTGATTTCACTAACTCTCTGGATTGTATCGGCTACCTCTTTACCCAGTTTACCGCTGGGAATCCCAGTAGGGTAACAGCAGACACAAGCCCGAATTTCGTTTTGAAATGCTGCGCGGAAGGCTAAATGTCCACCAATACAAAAGCCGAGAGTGCCTATTTGATTTGGAGAAACCGCACTCTCTCCTTTCAGAAATTCAATCACAGCAAGACAATCGGCATCATAATCAGCTACGGAGGTTCGACGCGCATCGTCATTACCCCGCATCCTTCCCAGATCGTCTGGCTCAATCACTAAACCAACTGGCTCAATTCGGTGAAAAATTTCTGGCGCTGCTACTACATAGCCGTATCCTGCTAAGTAGTTAGCTAGACGAATCATTGGATCGCCTAACTGATAAATATCACTGTAGAACACAATACCAGGGTATTTTCCTGCTACTTTGGGAGCCGCAACATAAACACGCATTAAGCTGCCATCTACTCTTAATTCAACATTACGCTTAGTGATTTGCACTTTTTTTCTCCGTGTTATGCTTGCTGTCATTAGCTTCTACACTGTAGCGCCACAGCATCCGGTTACTTTCAACCCACAATTTAGCGTTTTTCTGCCATGATTGCGATCGCTTAATATGCCCAGTGAAAGTTTGTGCGATCGCCTTAATACACCCGTTACCTTAGCTACGGTAGGCTAGTTAGAACTTATACCAATAATTAGTAAAGGGGATAGATGACATTCGCTTGTGGCGAAGCACCCATCCCCGAATAGCTGCCCAGATGATGAACCTGGAATCCTATAGTCCGGTATCTAATCATCCCAGTATCGGCCGAGATATGTCGATTGTCACTAGGATAGATACTGATTTATAAAATATCTATGAAAAGATAGTTACACAATTACTCTTGTTCAACTCTTCTTCCGTCCCCCATCGCCAACAGCGCCGTCCCGTAAGCTGCTTCTGTGTATACTGACGCTACGATAGGAACCTGCAAATGACGCGCCCTAATCGCAGTCCAGGTGTCATTCACCGCGCCACCGCCAGCAGTATAAACACGGCTCAACTTGTCTGCGCCCATTTGTTGTAATAATTCATACCCTCGCGCTTCTATGCGGGCAATGCTTTCTAACAACCCATGCAAAAATTCTCCTGGGTGATCTGGGCGTGGTTCCAAACGCGGCGGTAGATTCGGATCATTAATGGGAAAGCGATCGCCTACCTTCAACAACGGATAATAGTCTAACTCGCTAGGTTTTGATGCATCAATCTCACGGCTAAGATTTTCTAACTCAGCATTTGTGAAAAATTGCTTAAGTACTGCACCTCCAGTATTAGAAGCACCCCCAGTCAGCCACAAATCACCCAACCGATGGCTATAAATCCCATATCTGGCATCTTCTACACGGGTACGACTTAACAACTTTAGTACCAGTGTTGAACCAAGGGAAGTCACAGCTTCACCAGGTAATTTTGCCCCACTGGCGAGAAAAGCCGCAATACTATCAGTTGTACCTGCACACACCAGACAATCACGGCGGAAACCGAATTTGTTCGCAATTTCAGGGTGTAATTCTGCAATCGGAGTACCAGGAGTTAAAACCTTGGGTAACTGAATCGGTATTTCCAGCTTTTCTAGCCATTCTGGGTATTTCAACTCTTCTACGTCATAACCCAGCTTTAAAGCATTATGGTAATCGCTAATACCCAACTGTCCATGCAGGAGAAACGCCAGCCAATCTGCTTGATGCAAGAAATATCTAGCTTCACTAAAAGAGGGTAATTGCCTCATCCACAAAAGTTTAGCCAGGCTGGAGGTGGCACTCAATACGGTATGATTGGGGGGTGCGATACTCCTCAAATGCTCTAGGACAGATGATCCCCGCGCATCGTTGTACAAAAGTGGTGCATCTGTTGGATTGCCAGCCGCATCAACCAGCAAGACGGTGGAGGAAGTACCATTAATTGCGATCGCTTTAATTTTTCGCCGCAATTGGTCAGGTATTTGTTCCACCAGCATAAACAAAGCCTCCTGCCAAATTTTTGGCGTAACGGCGGCTGGTGAGTCCTGGAAGGGATATCGTACCTCAGCCTGAATACAAGAGGCTTCCTCGTCAATCACCACACCGCGTGCGCCAGAAGTGCCGAAGTCGATACCCAAATACAAATTCATATTTTTATAAATTTTTCTAATGGAGAATTAACTAATGGCTACTGACTAATAACTGCTTTTGTTGCATCTTGTAACAAGATATTCCACAATCTTGGCAAAACAAGGAAAAGTAGTAAACGAACTGTTCAAAATCTATTCAGGTTAGGAGGTTTTCAGCCATGCCTATCTTAGATACTCTGTACATTGCTCAGATATCTTCCATCTCGGATACTCAAGTCTACATCGCTCTAGTTGTGGCACTGATCCCAGGAGTTCTAGCTTGGCGATTAGCCACAGAACTTTACAAATAACGCTACGATGTGACACAGTTAAAAAGCTAATAATCCTGGCAGTACGGGGTGCAATTTCCAGCTGCTTGTGGCTTTATGCCATAAGTAGCTACGAAACTGGCACTTACGTAAGCCAGGTTATTTTTTAACTGGTGCAACACTTGTAGCTATTTCAAAAAAATGAAGTAATATGACAGCTAAATCAAGCAGTAATTAGCGCCAGAGGGCTTTTACAGTGCTTCCCTTCATTAAGCGAGGTTATCTTTTAGCATCATGAACGCGATTCAACCATCCAGACCACCGTTACAACCTATACAAAAACGCCGGGTCATTCCTCGACCAAAGCGGCATCTTCGTCAACGTTCTTACCAGGTGATGGCGCTGGAAAGCACAGCCAAAATAGCGGTTAATGTTGTGATCACAGCCATTGCAGCATCTGCCTTAACACAACTTTTACCTTATCACTGGTCACAGCAAGAAAAGTTGCGAGAAATTAGTACTGAAGTCAAGCTGATGGAAGGACATGTCAATGGTTTGCAGACGGAATTTAGCCGTAACTTCGATCCTCAGCAAACTAAAAGTATTATGCAACAACAGGGATATCGATTTGATCCCAGCCAGCGTCGGGTCATATTGATGAATCCGGATCGCCGAGAAAATGAACAAACAGAGTCATCACCCTAAGACAAATAGCTAATTTGGGATTATTTAGGTTTCTTGTGATTCTGGCTACGTACAAACCGGGTGTTAATTTATATTATTGCTAATAAATAATGGTTAATAGCTAATTTTTGAATAGCTATGTAGTTATCATCTATTAGTCATTAACGATACAGCGTCACTAAACTCCAATTCAAAATTTAATAATTTATTTTGAATTTTGAATTCCCCAGAAGGACTAATCTACCAAATAGGACGCTCAGGAGATAACAAATCGTTTAGCCAATTTTCGATTTGTAAACGCAAGCGAGAACCAGTAACGTCCCTAGTTGTTTTGAGAGAGGGCAGTTGAGTGAGGGCGCGACGATAATCAGCGATCGCACAATTCCAGTCGCCCCAAAGATGGTAAGTTCTGCCGCGTTCAGCCCAGATATGACCTTCTAGCTGACCGAAAAGCAGTGCTACCTCAAAATTCTCAATTGCCTCCTCATATTGCCCCAAATCACGCCAAGTAATGCCTCTGTTAATCCACGCCCGGACATAGCGAGGATTGAAATCAATCGCTTGATCGTAATCGGCAAGTGCTGCTGCTAATTCTCCACAAGCTGCGTAGTAATTTGCCCGATTATTATAAGCACTAGCCAAATAGGGATTAAGTGTGAGGGCGGTGTTATAGTCGAAAAGCGCTTTTTGCCTTTCACCACCTTGGAAATAAATCAGCCCTCGGTTGTTGTAATCAACGGCATTGTGGGGATGGCGGGAAATTAGTTGGGTTAAGGTTGCGATCGCCTCTGTATAATCTCCTTGTTGAGCCAACCTCAAAGCACAAGAGCGTAAGTAGCTATCCCCTAAAGTAGATGCGCTTGTGTCATTTATCCTCTGCTTTGGTAATTTATTTGTACTAGTTAAGATATATTTAGATTGGTTATTTTGCTGGTCACCGTCAGCTAAAAACGAGTGAATATTCATCTTTCCCTGCCTGAAATCCCTGCTTTTTGAAATTAAATTCTAATTTTTGTCTACGGGTGGTTTTACCACTATGACTATTTTTAAAGTATTCAGGGTTACTTAGAAGCCATCTCAAGAGAGAACTTAACCCAGTGGTACAAGATAAATTTACGCCCTAAACAAACAATTAATCCTCAAACCTAATCATGAATACTTCATCCCCAAGGTGAATTCCAGAAATAGCGGATGTTAATCTCCAAGACTAGTCAAGTAGTGAGAGCGACAAATTGGTAGAATGCCAACAAGCGGTTCTTTAGAGATGAGAAAGAGGACATAGGGACAAGAGAGACAAGGAGAATAACCCATGCCTCATGAGCCACTTGCCCCAGTATCTAGATTTAATTTTTAAGTTTTGAGAAATTTTCCGATGACAACTGCAATTTCCTATCCTAATGCCCCTGATTTAGCAACCGATGATTACATTGTTATCGGTTTGGCAACCTGCTTCGTCAAAGAAGATGGAGAAGTTTATCAAATCGAAGTTATAGAACCGATTCCCTCTGCCGCTTTGGAAGCGCTTTTAAAGGGTATCCCTACCTCCTATAAGCTGGCTCATGCAACAACTTTGGGATCTGTGCTGGATGGCGATTCACCATTGTTGCCAGATGGTTTCCCAGATTCGGCTCAGTTTGGAGAGGAATTTGTACCACGGGCATTTGCAGCGGCTCGTACCTATAAGCGTCGTGAATCTGCAAAATCTTTAATTCCCTTAGGTACAAACTACACTGAATTTAAGTATTCCATTGAGCGCAAGCGGGTATTAAATGCCGCTAGAGTTGTCACCAAAGAAGACAACGTTAAACAGCATTCTCACACTCACAAAGTTCTTTAAGTAATTATGCTCAAACTTTACGGCGGTGCTCGTAGTCGAGCATCAATTGTTCACTGGTATTTAGAGGAACTAGGAGTTCCCTACGAATTCGTCAAGCTCGATATGCAGGCTGGTGAACACCTCAAACCTGAATATTTGGCAATAAACCCAGTTGGCAAAGTTCCAGCAATTGTTGACGGGGATTTTCAGCTTTGGGAATCTGGGGCAATTTTGCTGTATCTTGCCGATAAATACGGTAAAAATCCACTTTCACCAGAGGAACGTGCTCTATTTTCCCAATGGGTATCGTTTGCCAATGCTACCCTTGGGCCAGGAATTTTTCTAGAAGCAAGTCGGGAGCGAGAAATGCCCCGCTTGTTGACTCCGTTAAATGAAATTTTCAGTAAGCAACCTTTTTTGCTTGGTGATGAGTTCACTGTTGCTGATGTGGCAGTGGGATCTATTCTGAATTACATTCCCATCATGCTGAAACTAGACCTCAGTTCCTACCCAGAAGTGTTGAAATATATGAAGCAGTTATCTGAGCGTCCAGCATTTCAAAAAAGTGTTGGCGGACGGGCTTAAAATAATTCGTAATTCGTAATTCGTAATTCGTAATTGAATTTTTAACTACGAATTACGAATCTTTTAACGATAATTTGTAAATTGCAAAGCAACTGGGTAGTCTTCTTGTTTGAGCCGCTGCATAACTACTTGTAAGTCATCTTTAGATTTGGCAGAAACCCGCACAGCATCACCTTGGATTGAAGCTTGTACCTTTTTGAATTCGTCCCGAATCAATTTGGAAATTTGTTTGGCGATTTCTTGACTGATGCCTTTTTTGAGTTTGATTTCTTGACGGACGCGATTACCACTGGCTGATTCAACTTTGCCAAAATCAAAGATTTTCTGGGAGAGGTTACGCTTGGCGGCTTTTTCTCGCAGAATGTTGTGTACAGAATCTAAGGTAAACTCGCTGTCAGTACTAACGTTAATGCTTTCTTCGACTAACTCGACAGTAGTTTCAGTGTCTTTGAGGTCGTAACGACCTTTGATGTCTCGTATAACTTGATCGACAGCGTTAACCAACTCTTGTCGGTCAAAGTCGCTCACAATGTCAAAGGAAAAAGTAGAAGCCATAAAACATTTTGGATTTTAGATTTTGGATTTTGGATTTTGGATTGGGTATTGGGAAAATTTTTCCCCAGTCCCCAGTTCCCACTCCCACTTAACTAGTAGCTTGGATGATGCTCAAGAAAAAGAGAGTGGCAGAGCCAAGGATGCCAATGCCAAACATGAGCGATCGCAAAAGGGGTATATTCAAAATATAAAAAATTGAGTATAGCAAACGGGCTACCACAAAGGCGATCGCAGCCACTTGTGCTGTAAAAGAATTTACACCAGTTACGTATGCCATCAATGCCGCTGCCGCAAACACCATAAACGCTTCAAAGGTGTTCTGATGTGCCCAAGTAGCTCTTTGGGCGTATGGTGGCAATTTATCAAACATTGCGCGAGGAGTAGAAAACATTTCATACCCAATACGCACGCGGGCATAAGCTACCAGCAAAAATGGCAGGTAAATTAGAACGGCAGCAGCAGCGATCGAGTACAAAAAAATAGTCATTATTTATTAAGCATTGGTTATGAGTCATTAGTCATCAGTCAATAGTCATTAGTCAAATAGAAAAGACAAATGACAAAAGACAAATGACAAATGACTAATCAAAGTAGAAGAGGGTCACCACTTTTCTTTGTTCTTCTGCATCTTGACAAGTTTGCAACAGGGTGCGGCTGTCGTGAAACGCAAAGCAGATCAGTTGCTGGCAACGAGACACAATTTCCTTGTTGCACAGGTAACTAGCTTCAGCAAGAGACAGAGTATCATTACTGGGATTTTCCACTAGATGCATTACCTGTTCTAGTTGCTGGCGCGATTCCAAAGGCTGGCGTTCCAGACTTTGGGGGAGAATCACCGTTAGCAAATTCGGATCAGCCCGCGTTGCTCCCTTGATGGCAGCGGAATTTGTACCTGTAGCACCAGAAGTAATGATTCGATTACCCGATAAAACTAGGGCATAAGTCATCATTTCAATAAGATTCTGATGCGTAATCGGCACGTGACGAGAACCCAGCAAGGCGATTCTTTTAGAACCCGTTTGCTGGATTGTCGCTAGTTCTTGGGCTAATGTATCGAGGTTAATAAGGTCTGTTGATTGGCTCAAAGATGGACATAATCCGAATTAAACGACCCAGATATTTTACCAAACAGCGTGTAGATACGAGGAAAACTTGAGCTAAACATTGCTACTAATTTTCGATTGTTTGGTTCAGTAACTCCATTACTTGGTAACACCAGGCTAGCCAATGTGTTTCGTAACTAATCTCATTTAGGAGAGTCAAGTACTGAAATTTGCCTGATTCTGACAGTTCTTGCGGATTCTGAAAGTAACGCTGTTCTAAATTTTTGTACGTCGTCCCAGCTATGGGGCGGAAGGAAATAGCACGCCGTCCCCTAGGAGGTGACGGCGAACCAGCTGTACCCTCAGCAGTAATACAGCTGCCTAACTGATAACTGAGCATTGATGCTCTTAATTGCTTGAGTTGATGAATCTAAGACAATGCCGCTGCCGGAGTTAAACCTAGTTTAGATAACAGGCGGTCAATGTCAAAATGCTCAGACATCAACTGGCGAATGCACTGAACCTTAATCGGCTCGTGGAGGCGGACTTGCCCAAAAGTGCGGTCAACAATTTCTACAGTGGTGAGGGTGTCTAAGTCAACAGATAAAATCGGGATTTCCAGTTCTTCAGCGCGACTGAGAATGAACGGCGGCGGCGGTAGTTGCCCGGTGAGAATTAAACATTGGGTAGAAGTTTCCAAAGCAGCTTGCTGAATTTCCACGCGATCGCCTCCTGTTACCACTGCCATATTTCGGCGTTTGCGAAAATATTTCACAGCGGAGTTGACATTCATCGCTCCAATTGCCAGACTTTCTACTAACAAATCCATGCGATCGTTGCGACAGAGAACATCAGCCTTTAACTGTTTGACTAGTTCGCCAACACTGACACTGCGGAGCAAAGCATTGTTCGGCAGCATTGCTAGTACCGGAATCCCCTGGTGTTCCAAAAATGGGCGCAACAGAGTGTCAACCGCTTCTAGTTGGGTGACAGGAATATCATTGATCACAACTCCAAGTAAGCGATCGCCTACACGCTGTTTCGCAGCCAATAGCGCCTCAACCGAAAGCAACGATTTATAGCGGGTTACTAACAGCACACCAGCATCCAATACTTTAGCCATTTGCAGCAAAGACAAGTCAAACAAATTGCCTTCGGACAAATCACCAGGCCCCTCCAGTAATACCAAATCACCTTGGGACATTTGTAAATATTGCTGTATTAGGGACTGCTGATAATCGGTTTTATCTTCCCCTCGTAAGCGTTTTTGCACATTGAGTTCATCCAAAGCCAGCATTGTAGGTGCAACACGGTTTTCCGGCAAATTGAGGCTAAGAGCGATGAATTGGACATCTTCCTCAATTACGGTTCCACTAGAGGAATTCAAACAGGTACCAAGCGGTTTACCGTAGGTAATATCCAGTCCTTTTTGCTGTAGCTGATGAGACAAACCCAGAACAGTTGCAGATTTACCGCTGTAAGTCTCGGTTGATCCAATCAGCAAATATTTAGGGGATTTTGGCACACATGCACTCCTAATTTCAAAAGTCAGAAGAACCCAGCTAGGTGTTTCCTAATTCTAGTTCCTTCTGGCAAAAGCCTCTCGCTCTCACAAATTAAGCTTTCCCAGAAATACCTTTTAGTTGAACAAGCACAGGGCAGGTGAGCCGGGGAGGCTAACACTTACAGCAATTTTCAGGTATTACCGAAGAAAGGCAGAGAACAGTTATTGCTGGAGGCA
Source organism: Nostoc sp. UIC 10607 (assembly GCF_047228265.1). Taxonomy (NCBI): domain Bacteria; kingdom Bacillati; phylum Cyanobacteriota; class Cyanophyceae; order Nostocales; family Nostocaceae; genus Nostoc; species Nostoc sp. UIC 10607. The sequence goes on from NZ_JBIQNW010000037.1 coordinate 52,060, forward strand.
GAAGGTTTTAAAAAATAATTCTTCCCTCTGTCAAAAGGGTCTAGATCAAGCCAGTTCCTCTATGAAAAACAAAAAATATGTATTTCAAGCGGAGAGTGCAACAAGAAATACAGCGTCCTTGCTAAATCCCCTGAATTTATTTATGGGGATTTCTCTTGCCTCCTGCTTCCTTAAGCGCCCCAGTTAAAAAGTAATGGAGACTTGGGGTACGGTTCGGTTAAGGGAAGAGACGTGATAAATCGCCATCTTTACAATAATCAGTCCTTTGTAGAGACGGCGATTTATCGCATCTTTGTGATATTTTGATAGTTTTAAAAACTATTTATTCTATCTAAATAATTGATATTCGAAATAGCGTAGTATCAGAAGCAAGCTCCATCCATTGTGGATAAATTAGTATTACTAAGTACTGCGATCGCCTCCGACAAACTGAAAGCAAAAGCAGATGAAAAGCATTCGTTACTTTCCTCAAAAACCCAGCACCTGCTTTGATTTTTCAAGTACTTCTTTGGGACGAAATGGTTTCGTTAGATATAAATCTGCACCAACCTCAATTCCTTTTTGTTTATCAAATTCTTGTCCTTTAGCTGTCAATATCACAATGTAGATTTCAGTCATTTGTAGGTCGTGTTTAACAATGTGACAGACTTGCAGACCATTCATTTTAGGCATCATCACATCGAGAAAAACTAGATTTGGTTTTTCAGTTTTAATCGTTTCGAGAGCTTCTTCTCCATTTCTAGCAGTTAGAAGTTCAACACCCTCGTCTTCTAATACTTCTAGGGCTTGTTCCATCAAAATCAAGATATTGGGTTCATCGTCAACAATCAGAATTTTCTGGGTCATAGGGATTGGGGATTAGGGATTGGGGATTGGGGATTAGGGATTGGGGATTAGGGATTAGAAGAATTTGTTCCCAGTACCCATTACCCAGTACCCAGTCACAGCGATTATTGTTCAGACAGCATAATAAAAAATACATTTTCCAGCTCCTTCTCAAACCGTAGGGTTTTCACCAAATCGGCTTCTTGAGAGAAGATAGAATCGATGATGATCATGTCAGGTTTGGCTGACAAGGCTTTATGAATGCATTCTTGCGGATCGGAGGCTTCAATCACGCTGTATCCCTGAGTTTGTAGTACATCTGATAGGGTTTTTAAGGCTGATGCATTTTTATCTACAACCAATACCTTTTTATTAGAAGTGCCTTGGTAAAGGAGTGAGTCAATTTCGTTGAGGAGTTTCTCTGTGTCAATGGGTTTAGTGAGATAGCGATCAATGCCAATATGATAGCCCCGTTCTTTGTTTTCAATAATTGACAAAATAATGATCGGAATGTCTGAGGTCAGGGGATCATTTTTGAGAACGGCTGCCACATCGAAGCCGTTGATTTGGGGCATCATCACGTCCAAAAGGATCAGATCGGGACGAGCTGTTTTGATTTGATGAATTGCATCCACACCGTCTTTCGCTTCCCGAACGTTGTAGCCTTCGTTTTCCAGTTGTTGACGGAGTAGTTCTCGAATGTTGGCATCATCATCTACAACCAAGATCGTTTTACGGTTTTGGTTCAGTACAGCGTTTTTGGTGATGACGTGTTCTTTGAGTTGTTTGACTAGCGTATCCAGATTCAGATTAGGAGTGGTTTTTGGATCACAGGCGTAGGTGGGAATGATGAACGAGAATACGCTGCCGTTACCTGGTTCACTCTCAACCCAGATTCTACCGCCATGATGATCGACGATTTGTTTACAAATGGGCAGTCCTAACCCTGTGCCTTTGGGTTTGTCGGTGAGGGTGTCGCCAACTTGGCGGAATTTCTCGAATACTTTCGGCTGGTCTTCAGGTGCAATACCAATGCCTGTGTCGATAACGCTGATGCAAACACCGTCGTTTCCTTGTTTGACGCGGCAGGTGACACAACCAGATTCGGTAAACTTAACGGCATTGGAAATCAGGTTGATTAAAACTTGCAGCAGACGATTGCGATCGCCTACTATCTGAGGCAGTCCAGGTTCAATCTCGCTGACTAACTGCAAGCCATTGGTTTCAAACAACCCGGCGGTAGAATTGGTTGCCCAATCGAGTAATTCGCTGGGATCAAGGGGTTGCATTTGCCATTCCACCTTACCTGCTTCCATCTTGGCGATGTCCAGGACATCGTTAATCAAAGATGTGAGCCGTTCTGCTTCTGACACAATAATGTTGAGATTGTCAGCCACCCGCTTAATGGTTTTCTGAAGCTTGCGGTCTTCGGTAGAAAGCATTGGGAACACATCGGTTTCCAGCTTTTCTTGAATGATCGATGCAAAACCGAGGACAGAAGTCAGTGGCGTCCGCAACTCATGGGAAACTGTTGAGATGAAGTCGGTCTTCATCTGGTCGATTTCCTTTTCTGCTGTCACATCCCGAATCAGCAACGCCGAACCGAAGCAGGCAGCGGGTTCCTGATCTGCCGTCTTTTTGAAAATGGCAGTCGCCACTGCCTGACCAATGCGTTCCTTTACCAGTGCAACTTCGGCAGAGAACACCTCTCCAGGATGGGACTGAGTTCGTGCAACTAGGTCTGCTAAACCAGATATCGGCAATTCTCGGTAGTGGCCGTTGAGGGCGTTAGCTGTCAATCCATACATAGCTAAAAAGGCAGGATTAAAGTGGGTGATTTGTCCTGTGGTGTCTGCCACTAACAAACCATCTGCTAAGTTATCTAAAATGGCATTTAATCCCTGCGCTTCTGCTAGGGTATTTTGCAGGGCAGCTGTCCGCTCTACAACTCTGGCTTCCAGTTCTTGATTCAGTTGCCGCAGAGCGATTTCTGCTTGTTTGCGGGCAGTAATGTCGGTATTGATTTCTAGCACCGCGCAGGGCTGACCAGAGATATCTCGTTGTAACGTCCATCGGCTCTGCACGATAAGCTGTTTGCCATCATGGGTGAGGTGTTGCACTTCTCCTTCCCAATTACCTTGCTGTAATAACTCTGCGATGATTTCTTCTTTTGGTTTGGGAAAGATTTTTTTAAGAAATGCGTGAATGTACTGCCCTTTGACTTCCTCACGTGTCCAACCGTACAGACTTTCGGCACCCTGATTCCAATGAGAGATTTTGTCGCTCATGTCGCGGACAATGATGGCATCGCTGGAATGATTCAACATATCTAATAAACGTTGATTTTCAGCTTCTGCCAGCTTGCGATCGTGAATATCAGTGCAGGTGCCAATCCATTCCCGAATGCTGCCGTCTTTTTCCAGGACGGGGGCACCACAGACAGAGAAGTAGCGGTATGTGCCATCCTTGCCACGCAGCCGATATTCAGTTTGGTAGATACCTCGGTTTGCCACAGCAGCATTCCAAACTTCTGTGGAGTTGGCACGGTCATCGAGGTGAATGGGATCGATCCAGCCACAACCCTCAACTTCAGCTTTGCTCTGCCCCGTATAGTCCATCCAGGTGACCATTTCACTGCTTATTCCCAGTCCTTCTGGGGTAGCTCCCCAGACGATCTGTGAAGTAGCAGTTACTAAGGAGCGATATCGTTCTTGAAGACGCTGATTTTCGGCTTCTGCCAGCTTGCGATCCTGAATATCCGTGCAGGTGCCAATCCACTCCCGGACGCTGCCATCTTCTTCTATAACGGGCGCACCCCAGACCCAAAAGTAGCGATAGTTGCCATCCTTGCCACGAATTCGGTATTCAATTTGATACATACTCAGGTTTGCCACAGCAGCACTCCAGACTTCTCCGGTGTAGGCGCGATCGTCTGGATGAACGGCATCAATCCAGCCCCCATTTTCCGCTTCAGCTAGACTTTGACCTGTATAAGCTATCCAGCTTACCAGTTCAAAGCAAATTCCTTCTGGTGTGCTTACCCAGACGATTTGTGTATTAGCAGTTACTAGAGAGCGGTATCGGGCTTCACTCTGTTTTAGTATTTCTTCATTATGTTGGCGTTCCTGCTGAACGCGTCGAAGGTCGCTGATATCCTCCACACTAGACCAGATTAGTTGCTCTCCATCTTTCTCAATCATCAGTCCAGAGATTCTGACCGGAACCAGATACCCGCTTTTGTGGATTAACTCCTTCTCATAGGGGCCGTAACGACCAGTTTGTTCTAGGTTTTCCAGGGTAGCTTGGTCGGCAGCCGCATAATTTTCTGGAGTAATCTGGTGATAGTTGAGATTTAGGGTTTCTGGAACAGTGCGCCCCAAAATGGCAGCATAGGCAGGGTTGATTTTAATTAGCGTCCCATCTGTTCGGCATAGTACTAGCCCAACAGGACATAGTTCAAATAGCTGACTGTTGTATTCATCAAGTTGGTTAAACATGGTTGAGGTTTCTTTAGTGGCGTATTTGGGTAGGGTTAGAACAACAGAACCAAGACAACAAAGTGGCGTAAAGCTTTAACGAAATTGGGTGGTGTTGAAACATCTGGTAAAGTTGATCGGGTGATGCAGCTTCCACAGATGGACTGTGGTGTGAAAGTCGCTGGATCAATTGAGTGTGGCGGATCAGCAAATCCGTCGGTTTGAGCATTGGAGCTGTTGATGGAATGAAGCCGTCGGCATCGGAGGTGGGGGATGATTCGGTTGTGGAAGTTGGCGACGCAGAGTTGCTATTTTGTTCTTTAGCAGCGTCTGCCAATGCACAATTGACTGGAATTTGAATCCAGAATTCTGTGCCTTCACCTGGTTGAGAACGACACTTGAGTATTCCCCGATGTTTGTCTACAACAATTTGGTAGCTGATTGCCATGCCTAACCCGGTTCCCTTACCAACATCTTTGGTGGTGAAGAAGGGATCGTAAATGCGGCGAATTACTTCCTCCTTCATGCCTGGACCGTTGTCGGCAATGCAAATCACAACCCACTGGTTATCGAAGAATTCAGTCCGAATGGTGATTTGGGCTGTAGGGGGGGATATTTCTTCATTGTCCATTCCTTCCTCTAGAGCATCAATGGCATTTGCCAGGATGTTCATAAACACCTGATTTAACTGTCCGGGGTAGCATTCAATCAGGGGAAGTTTTGCATAGTCTTTAACGATTTCAATTTTCGGTCGGCGAATAGCTGCTTTCAGGCGATGGTGAAGAATCATCAGCGTCCCATCGATGCCATCGTGGATATTGACGGCTTTCATTTCTGCTTCGTCATGGCGGGAGAAGTTTTTCAGGGATTGGACAATTTCTACGATGCGACCTGTGCCCAGTTTCATCGAATCTAGCAGTTTCGGGAGATCCTGCATGATAAATTCCAAGTCTATATTGTCTAACTCTGATTCCAGTTCTGGAGGAGCAACAGGTAGAAATTTCTGATACTTTTCCAACAGGTGTAACAAGTCTTGGGCGTACTCGGCAACATACCTTAAATTGCCGTAAATAAAGTTAACCGGGTTGTTGATTTCGTGGGCAACTCCGGCAATGAGTTGCCCTAGACTGGACATTTTTTCACTTTGGATCAACTTAGTTTGAGCCAATTGCAACTCATGGAGAGCTTGCTGAAGCCTCTGTGTCTGGGCTTTTGCCTGGAGGGCTGCTTGAGTGCTCTGCTCGTAAAGCATAGCTTTGTCAATAGCGATCGCTGTTTGAGAGGCAAAGATACTCACCAGTTTCAGGTGTTCAGCCATGTATGAGTCAGTTTTGGGTGTTCCAATAGCGATCGCTCCCAGTACCCGCTCCTTGGCTCGCAACGGTACACAAATCAGGGCGCTAACGTTTTTTTGCCCCTCTAATCGAGGATCGGCTTGGACATCATTGATTAGTTCTGCCCGGTTGGATTGCACAATGTTGCCAATAATTCCCTTCCCTGGTTCCGGCTGACTGTGGTCAAAAAATATTCCAAATTCGGCAATAATTTCAAATGCAGTTGCATCTGGACTCAGGAGCAGAATCATCCCCGCAGATGATTCAATTAATTGACTCAATTCCTGAAGCACGAGCTGGGCAATCTGTCGCGTATCTAAACTTGTTGTCAGTTGAGTTGAGATATCCTCAAACAAATCAATTTCCTGGTATCGCTCCAGCAATTCTTTGGCGAGTTCTTTCTTCTCAGCTTCCTGCTTTGCCAGCAATGAGAGCAAAGTCGCAAGTAGAGTTGCCTGTTCTTTGCCAACAACCCAACCGATGATTTCTCCTGACACCTCGATTGGATATCGGTTTTTCGTAGTTTGCTCCCCAATGCTAATTAGTTTCGTGCCGTCTACCAGTTCAACATCAATCGCAATGTTAAACTGGTAGACTAAGTTATGAAGAAGAGATGGCAAATCTTTTTTGTTGAGAATCTTTCTGAGGCTAACTGCGGACATGAAACACCTCATAAGCAGCAGGTTGTAAATTGACCGCGTTCAAGCCAAGCAGGTTATTAATTATATCGAGGAAGGCAGGAGGAAAACTGTCCTCAACCTCCTGCCGCGACCAGAGAAAGCTTGGGTTTAAGTCCCTCACTGTTGCGTTAGCTTCCCGCTCTTTACGAGAGTTCAGTGGCTTCAATTCAGGAGGGGTCGAATCCCCGGATGATTTTCTCCTCCTGCCTCTTGCCGACGCTCTCTGCGAGACGCTACGCGAACGCGGACTCGCTACGGCTGCGCTATCCTGCCTCCTGCCTTCTTCACCGCAGCTATCCATACTCCTTCGGATAAGCAAACTACGCCCAGCATCTCCAAAAAAGAAAGAAATAGTCATAAAAATCTAGTGGAATATAATAATTTACTAATTAAGACTAGTTTTCCCAAAAAGATGGGCGACATAACAGCAAAGTTGAGCGGTAGCAAATATCTTTAAACTCGGTAGCAGAGGCATTCTTCCGCCTGTGTAACTCGCTTACTTTTTGATGAGTTATGGAAATAACTATATAAAGGCCTAGTTTTAAAGCTATGGTCAATTGATGTCTCTTGTTGCGACTACTCGTAAGTTGGGAATCAACTTTTCTGAGTATGTAGGTAACTGCATTTCTAAGACTGGAATAATCCGCTCTTTGGCAAAAAATAAATAGGATACAAAAAAAGCTGCGATCGCAGCTTTTTTTGGTAATTTTAAAAAGTATTTAGGTAAGCAGTAACTTCAGTTAGATTCGAGAGTAGCGAAAACGAAGTCTGAGTAGCCGAAGCCAGCGTAACCACATTTGTGCAGGCTGTTCAAAAAAGGTGAAGATATCACCGAAACCTAAATTAGTTTTGTGATGATGTAACCAGTGCCTCTCAGGAGTAGTAATAAATAGAATTTGGCATAAAATATTTACAGGCTTTGAAGTTTTCCAACCCAGTACACTTATGTGTCTCCACCATACATGAAGCTGACCAAGCAGTAATCCAGAGATAACGCCGATGGGAGAAAAAGACCACAAGACTACTGCTATGAGTACATAAGGCAAAGCTCCCAAGATACCATCTAAAAGAACCTGGGGATTAAAAGTCAAAATAGCGTAGTGGCGGAAGTCCTTCTTCCAGGAGTGGTGCGTTTTTAAATGAAGGCTACCAAAAACGTGCTCGGGTACATGATAAATAAATGTAGATAAAAAATCACCAAAAAATAGTAATAACCAAGCAACAGCGATAGCCTCAAGCATTTGTACTCCTCAAGAATAGTTAAGAAAACTCCACAGAAAATATGCAAATGTCATACTGTCGGCGTAGACACTTGGTTTTCCGCTATCTATGCAAGCAGAACCTTTGTGTCTCATGGGTCTACGCTCCAGTTAATTTGGCTCAAAGTGTATTTGGGTCAGTTGCAGTTTCATGAATCTCTGATCCTTAATGCAGTAAACAGCAACTTGTTACAACCTCCGATTTAGCTTCTAGCTCTGGGTTAATGGTAGTCATACATCTAAATGCCGATTGAAATACAGTATTTTGCTATAGTTACTACACAATCTTCTTACTAAGAGATACAGCGTAAGCAAAGGTTGAGTTAAAGTTAGTACAAATTTAGGTTAAGGCTTTATTCAGTATTGTTAATTCTAAATTGATGGCAATTAAGCTACAATTATGACTTTAATCAGACCGATATAAATAGGCATTCTGCCAACATAGACTGGGTTATTAAGGTGAGTAAAACAGGTTTTAAATTAAATTCAAAATTTGGAGGATCTAGAATTAACTAAATGCCATAATAGGCTATAAATCAACCAATCATAGGTAGGGAGTAGCGCGGAGAATAAATATTTCCCTGTGTCCGCGTCTCAATATATCAATTTTCATCAGTCTGCCCGAATCAAGCCTTTAATCTGAAGAACGCAGCACTGGCGGTTTAATATCTATCCTTACTGAACTGATGATATTAACCAATTAGAGCAGTTTATGAATGGCGAAGCGAATGATATTATCCAAGTTTCCCCGGCTGTTTTAATTCATGGTTGCAAACATATATGCAAATTACAGATGTAGTTGTCATTGGTAGCGGTATTGGCGGTTTGAGTTGTGCTGCTCTTTTGGCACGGTATGGCTTTGATGTGATAGTCTGCGAAAGCCACTCCATTGCTGGAGGTGCTGCCCATGCTTTTGAGCGCAATGGGTTCAAATTTGACTCGGGCCCGTCCCTTTACTCTGGACTGTCTTACAGCCCCTCTGCCAACCCTCTGCGGCAAGTGTTAGATGCAATTGGTTCAGAATTACCATGCGTAACCTACGATACCTGGGGTTGTTCTGTACCAGAAGGTGATTTTGACACCTCGGTTGGTGCGGAGCAATTTTGTGAAGTGCTGATGAAATTCCGGGGACATGATGCTGTAGCCGAATGGCAGGAACTCCAGCGCGTTATGGAACCATTCGCTAGTGCAGCAACCTCCATACCACCAGCGGCATTACGTTTTGATCTTGGTGCAGCTAGAACTGTGGGCCCATTTGTCCCATCTCTGACAAAACATTTTGCGAATATAATCAAGCTGACGGGCCCCTTCAGCCGGATTATGGATGGCGTTGTTAAAGACCCGTTTACCCGAAACTGGCTGAATTTGCTTTGTTTTCTGCTTTCTGGATTGCCAGCAGATGGCACTAGTGCCGCAGAGGTAGGATTTATGTTTGCGGACTGGTATCGGCCAGACGCAATACTGGAATATCCGATTGGTGGTAGTGGTGCTTTAGTTGACACCCTTGTACAAGGATTGGAGCGTCAAGGTGGGAAGCTGATGCTGGGCGCTCACGTGGAGCAAGTGCTTGTAGAAGGTAATCAAGCGGTGGGTGTGCGTCTGCGCGATCGCCAAGAAATTCGGGCGCGGCGGGCAGTAATTTCTAATGCATCGGTTTGGGACACAGTGAAGTTACTACCAGAAAAGGCAATACCTAAACAGTACCGCGCTAAACGACAGGCGACACCTGAATGTGATAGCTTTATGCATCTACATCTAGGCATTGATGCTCAAGGATTACAGTCAAATTTGCGATGTCATTACATTGTGGTTAATAACTGGGAATTGGGCATAACAGCACCTCAGAATGTTGTGGTGATATCAATCCCTTCAATTCTCGATCCATCCCTAGCACCACCGGGTAAGCACGTGATTCATGTTTATACTCCTGGTAATGAGCCATATGCTATCTGGCAGGGGATGGATAGAAAGAACCAAGAATATGCCGAACAAAAGCGATCGCGTGCAGAAGTAATGTGGCAAGCGCTACAGCGGATAATTCCAGATATTCGCTCTCGTTGCGAAATCACACTTGTTGGTACACCTCTAACCCACGAGCGTTTTCTCCGTCGTCACCAAGGTTCTTACGGCCCAGCAATTCAGGCTGGCTCTAGTATGTTTCCTGGCCCCAGCACACCTCTACCAGGACTGATGTGCTGTGGAGACTCGACATTTCCTGGCATTGGTTTACCAGCAGTCGCCGCCAGTGGGCTAATTGCTGCAAATACACTTGCACCTGTTAAGAAGCATTTAGCTATGCTTCAAGATATCAAGTGTATTTAATTTTTTGAGTTAAAAACCTAGTTGCCAAGAGAGCCGCACCTGCTGCCAAAGTTGCTAGTACACTGTCAGGTTCAGGTACGGCAGCAACTTGAGCATCAATTCGGGCAGTTCCAGCAAACAAACCTGCTAAGTTAGAGTTTTGCAGGATACTAGCAAACTCTGGAGAAATTAACAATTTAACATCAGGGATGGTTAAATTTTCGCCATCAAATGCTACAGGTTCTGGAATACTCAAATCAAACAAAATTGTATTTAAAGAAATTGTATCTCTTAAAACAAATCCGCTGGCATCTTTGGTAGTACGTCCCGGAGCAAAAGCAATTGAAAACTCACCAACAGTAATTTGATCGTTGAAGGTAACACTACCAGTATGCTCAAGTGTACCTGAGAGCGGAGTAAAACTGCCTTCATCACTGAACATGAAACTGGTGGCTGAGTCGATGTTAAAGCCAACTAAATAATTGCTAGGAATTGCTGCGACTGTATTATTACTGCCTGTCAATTTTAGCCCGATATTTCTAAGAATATCCTCGTGGTCACGATCAATGCTGGTGACTCCAGATATCACTTTAAAAGTTGCAGCTTCTACCTGTATGGGTGCAATTGATATAAAAGCTGCTGTTGTACAACCAAGAATCCCTGCAAACTGAGAAAAATGCATATATACTTCTGATGATCTTTGTAGATTATTTTATCTAATAACACGCCGTTTACTAATCTAAAAGCTTAGTGATTGCCGTTAAATAAACAACCTAAAAAGAGAAAAAAGTACTTTTTTGAAGTTAAGATGAAGTAATCGTCAAGCTAATATCAAAATTTGAATCATACAGTTAGAAAGGTAAGGCTAAGTAAAGGGTGCAAATAAATATAGCTGCTGAAGACAGAGCATAAAGTATGAGGCATAAGGCATTAAGGCTAAAAATGATAAAAATATAGTTATGTTTAATTATGTCCATCTCTAATTACTTGGCCTTCAACCTAACAATTATCATGTGAACCAATATGAGTTTTTCCTTTAATTATTAATAATTTTATGTGAAGAATTGAAGTACTTTTTATATTATTTCACTTGAATAATGATACAAATACGTTGCTAGGGGTACAGTAATGCTAATTGGTGTCAACTTAGGTTAAAATCTCGTTTCCAGCCTCTGACTGAAAATGCACTTCATCAGGCTGCTGCCGCAAGTCTTAAGGCGGCAGCCAGAGTCTGGGAAGCAGATAAATTGGATTGCTATAGTTTGATTTATTCTCGCCGGCTTACTTCTTGGTTTACAAGCTTGTTCTAATCCACCAGCTGATTTTCTGCAAATTAGGATCTATTTCCTGCCAAAAGCTTGCTGATGAGTCTGCTTCTCTTGTTGCTGCGAGTATTTTATCTATACTGTCGAAGTTTTTTTGAATCACCTGTTTATCGAGTTTAGGAATATCTAATTTCAGATATTTTAGACGGTTGGGTAATTCTACTTGCTCATTTACTGGCAAGTAGGGAATCTGCTCAACTTGTTCTAGAATTTTATCTACTGATGCAATGACTTCTTTCAGGCTCGGCTTTTTGGTTTGTAATTGTAAATCTTTTTCTTCAAAGGCTTCTTGTTGATTATCTAACTTTACTAGCACTATTTTGACGAAGAAAATATTGTAATCAACTTCGCTAACTTCACCCACTTGATTATGATATTTTCCACTTTTATTTATAAGTACTATGTCACCTTTCTCAATTCTGTCTTTCATAATTTATACAGCCTTTGAATTAAATTGCTAAATAATCTCCTCTACGGAAAATACTACTCTAAAGCCACAAACTCTCAGTCCACCGTCTGACTCATTCCAACTACGGCTAGCGCTGCGACAAAGTTCTGCATTGAAACTCCAAGAACCACCGCGTAGTACCCGGCGATTAATATCACCGCCAACTTCCCAAGCTGTTCCATCTGAGGGTGCATCACTGTAATTGTTATGCCACGAATCAGCGCACCATTCCCAAACTAGCCCGTGCATATCGTACAATCCAAAGGCGTTGGCGACTTCAAAACTACCGACGTTGGTTGTTTCTTTACGGAATTTGCTTTTTGGTTCGATAGTGCAACTGACTAACTCAGAGGTAATGGTTTCGCCAAAGTGGAAGGATGTTGTAGTTCCAGCCCGACAAGCATATTCCCATTCAGCCTCACTCGGTAAACGATAGTCGCGTCCAGTTTTTGCTGATAGTCTGAGACAGAATTCTACAGCCTCATACCAAGATACATTTTCTACTGGTCTATCTAAACCTTTGAATTTCGATGGATTAGGATTTAAAGCTTGTTTGACTTTGGGTAAAGCTGCTACTACTCTCCACTGTGCTTGAGTTACGGGAAATTTCCCCATAAAAAATGGTTCAACGGTAACTTGATGTCGAGGACGTTCGTCAGCATCTCCTTCAAACTCCGGTGAACCCATCATGTAAGTACCGCCAGGAATAGACACCATTTCTAATGTGACAGATTTACCCAATTCTTCGGCAAAGAAGTTTGCATTGCAACTCATGCGGTTTACTTCTCTACCACCTGTGTCTACTGTCACTACGTCAAATTCAAAGGTTTCTAATGGGGGTAATGGTACTATTACTTTTTGTGGTAGCGGCGGTAATATCGGTTGAGACATCGAAACAATTTTTAGAGCAACAGGTTCAATGTTCGATGTTGCAAATTTCAAATCATTGATAACTTCTACTGCTGTTTGATATCTCTCGCTAGGTAGATGTTTTAATAATTTATCTAAAATTTTTCCTAAGTCGTCGCTGATAGTAATACCTTTTTCTTGTAACCGTTCACGCCACAACCACTGAGCATTCATAGCATCATAAATAGGGTCATTAACCTGTCCAGAAGCATCCTGCAAAGGCAAACATCGAGTTAAAAGACGCACGCAAGTTACACCCAAAGCATACAAATCACTACCGTGACAAGCAAATCCAGCCATTTGTTCAGTTGGGGCATAACCAAGGGTATAAATTACCGTAGCTTGTCTTCCTAAACTAGTTTGTGTTACCTGTTTAGCACCGCCAAAGTCAATTAAAACAGGTTTTTTATCACTTGCACGGCGGATAATATTTTCTGGTTTGATATCCCGATGAATGACATTATGAGTATGAATGAATTGTAGAACTGGCAATAAATCAGCTAAAAGTTCCCAAATTTGTGCTTCACCATAGATTTGTTGCTGAACTTCTTGTAACAGGGTTTTTCCTTGAATAAATTCTTGTACAAGATATAAGCTAGCACCTTGTTCAAAGTAAGCAAGTAATCTGGGAATTTGGGTATGATTTTCTCCCAGTTCATACAACCGAAAAGCCTCTTCTTTGAAAAATTCTGCTGCTTTGGTGCGTTGTCCTGTTCCCTGAAATTGTGGGAAAAATTGCTTGATGACGCAAGGCGCATTTAGTCTGTCTACATCTTCTGTAGCATAGGTTCTGCTAAATCCACCTTCACCTAGAAGTCTCAATACACGGTAACGGCTTCTTAGAAGTTTGCCAAAGTTGCTTTGTCCGCAACTCACGCAAAATCTATTGCTATCAGAGTTGAATGGATTTGAGCAATTGGGATTTTGGCAGATTTGCATAATGAGAGGAAAATAGCATCTTCTCCAAAGTTAGCCCCAATATTATCTAATTGAAAACAGTTATGTAGAGAAGCGAACACGGAAGTTTATTCCTGTGCTTAAACTTCCTTATAAACGGAGGCTATATGTTTGTTTATATTGGGACGTTTATAATTATTAGTAAATATGAATACATGAGTACAACGGGTGAAGAGACGTTAAATTGCAACGTCTCTTTTAATATAGCTTTTATTTCCCACTCGGAAAAGTTCATGGAGAACCAACTTATCCCTAATTTTGATTACCAATTGCGAGTTTTATTTTCAGTTTTTATTCTCTCCAGAAGCGCGAATTAATTCAGCTACAATAGCAGCGATCGCAGATACTGAAATCAACATCACACTCAGCGCGTTAATATCAGGCTTGACTCCTGTTCTAATCCGGCTAAAAATCTCCATTGGTAGGGTGTTAGAACCGCTACCAGCGGTAAAACTGGCAATGAGAAAGTCATCTAAGCTGAGGACAAAGGCTAAGAGACAACCAGCTACAATCCCAGGAATCAATTGAGGTAGTAATACTTTGATGAAAGCTTGCGTTGGTGTAGCGCCTAAATCTAGTGCTGCTTCTTCTAAGTGAGGATCTAAGTTAGTCAGTCGTGAAGCGACCACAAGTCCAACGTAGGCCAGACAAAATACCACATGGGCTGCAACTATCGTCCATAAACTCAAAGGTATGGCAAACGCTGCTAGACATACTAGGGTAGCCACTGCGATCGCAATATCGGGAATAATCAATGGTAGGTAAGCAACACCCCGATACAATTTCTTACCAGGAAATTCGTAACGCGCCAACCCAACCGCCATCAAAGTTCCCAGCACTGCTGAAATTCCCACTGCACAACCAGCAACTATCATACTGTTTTGCAAAGCTGATAAGATGCGATCGTCACTGAACAACTTGCGATACCAATCGAGAGTGAATCCTTGCCAAGTTGCGCTGTAGGGCGACTGATTGAAGCTATAAAAGCCAAGTACCAGTATGGGCAGGTACATGAACACAAATATCAGCAGTGAGAAAACCGCCTGCCATGAGACACGCGGTTTTTTTAGAGATGGAGAGATATTCACGTTTATATTTGTTTTGTTGGTTAGCAAAATAAAATATCATATCTTATGCAATAAGTCAATAATTTAACTCTCTTCTCTCCTTTTTCCGTAACTGCTGGGTAAACCAATTCGTGGAGTGAATAGAGAGATTTTAATTCTGGTAATCTCCTTATTCCCTTTTGAGGTGGCTAAGGATGATATGAGTAAAAATTTGGATAGAATTCCTAATCAAGCTTTGGCACTTCTAATTTCAAACTAAGTACTGTACAAGAATCTGTCTTTTAGTCCGCTACTGGTTATCCTCTAAGTACGGAAAGCCGCCCAAAAACTGACTAGACAGTTTCTTCTTTAAATAACATTATAAAATCAAATAATTTGCAGGCAATAGTAGAGGTTTTTAGCTTTTTATGACTACTTAACTTAGTTTTGAGCGATTTTAGACAATTATTCTTTCTAAAAAAACTATATTTAAAATTGCACCAGATTACCAAAAATTAATAATTCAGAATGAATTTACCTCTTTAGGAGTGGGTAATTTCCGTACTAGGATAGACAATAAATATAAAAGAAGCAGCATAAGATTTGAAAGAAATTGTTAATAAGTTTAGTGTCTGAAGTTACTTTCTGATGCCAAGTGAATCAATTACAAGCACTACAACAAAAGAAAGAAAAAACTTCTAATTCAACTTTCATTTTTTAGGAGGTTTGTGATGCGAATAGCTCAAGTAGCTCCATTATGGGAAAGAGTTCCGCCGCCTGCTTATGGTGGCATCGAGCTAGTAGTGGGGTTACTGACCGATGAGTTAGTCCGACGCGGACACGAAGTAACTTTATTTGCGTCGGGAGATTCTATCAGTCTGGCAAAACTAACGTCAGTTCATCCCCGTGCCCTCAGACTCGATCGCACAATCAAAGATTACAGTATTTACGAAATGCTGAATCTGGCTTCGGTGTATGAACGTGCAGAAGAATTTGATATTATTCACTCCCATGTAGGGTATGGGGCACTGGCCTACGCAAATCTCGTCACAACCCCTACGGTTCACACATTGCATGGTATTTTTACCCCTGACAACGAAAAGATGTTTAGTTTTGGGAAAAAAGAACCCTACGTCAGTATTTCCGATGCACAACGAGAACCAAGGCTAGGGTTAAACTGTATAGCAACGGTCTACAACGGAATTGATGTCAGCAGTTATCAGTTTCACTCTCAACCAGAAGATCCGCCCTACCTAGCATTTTTGGGTCGGATGTCTCCTGAGAAAGGAGCGCACTTAGCAATAGAAATTGCAAAACTTGCTGGTTGGCACTTGAAAATGGCAGGTAAGGTTGATGTCGTTGATGTGGAATACTTTGAGAAAGAAATCCAACCACTGATTGATGGGAAGCAAATTGAGTATCTAGGCGAAGCCAACCATACCCAAAAAAATGCTCTGATGGGAGGTGCAGTAGCAACTCTGTTCCCCATCACTTGGCGAGAACCCTTTGGGTTGGTGATGGTAGAGTCAATGGCTTCGGGTACGCCCGTGATTGCGATGAAATTGGGGTCTACTGAAGAGGTAATTTCCCACGGCAAAACAGGTTTCCTCTGCAATGATATTCAAGAGTGCATCAGTGCCGTTGATCGGGTAATAGAGTTAGACCGCTATGCCTGTCGCCAGCATGTAGAAAATCTTTTTAGCATTGAGCACATGACTGATGGCTATGAGGCGGTTTATCAACAAATCCTAGCAAAGCGATTTTCTCAGAATGGGCGTTTACGCAGTTTGATTAGTTTAGCTAGCGATCGCATTTAAATATCGCATTTGTATAATCTTACATGTTTTTAACTAAGTAGAATACAAACCATCATAGGGATGCAACATCTGTCACGGGTATCAACTTAACGTCAAAATCAGTTTAGGCAGAGATTTGAGAGATTGCTTGCGATCTGGATTTCCTATAAATTCCTTAGGGACTCCAGTTAAAAAAATATCCCATCTTAGGGGCACAAGTCCTTGCGCCCCTACTACCTCACGTAAATGAGAACGGCTATAATTACGAATTGATATGAGTTATTTCTTGGTAAAAGCAGCCACCTTGTCTTGTCCTGCGGTCATATAAGCACAAGCCATGTGTGATGAGTTATATGCCCAGCCAACCCGTCCTTGACGATCTATAAGGATGCACCCAGCTTCACCTTTAACCTTAGAAGCCAAAGAGCTATGTATATTGTTATTTTTGCCTTTTTTAATTGTGATTTAATCTCCCATTGACACTCTCACCGCTACACCGCAAAGCGGTGTAGCGGGAGATTCTTGCTTCTCAGAAACACGCTTTTAGGTACAGGTACCAACGAGTCTTACTGCTTCTCCACAAGCTTGAAGTTCGGTATGTCCTACCGTATTTGTTGACAGTATTTTTAT
>NZ_JBIQNW010000038.1:0-64338 GCF_047228265.1 Nostoc sp. UIC 10607
GACCCTGGTTTCATACCTATCTTTACAGCAATACTAATGAATACTCACACCTGTGTAAAAAACCTACACCTGTCAGAGGGTTAGGGTGGGGTGACGCGGATGGTGATAAGAAGCCAGAGAACTGAATATCACGTCATTACAAGGGTTTCACGTTAAGTTGACACCCATGGGCACTGCCGTGCCCCTACTTTATCAATCGGCCATTGCAGATTTTAATGCTACATCAAGGCAGTGGTAATATCAATTTTTTAAAGCATCACCAAACTACCTTCTGCTTCTTCTTGTAGTTCATAACCATTAGCCAATTTTTCAATTGCTTGGTCAATCATTGCCAAACCCTGATCTACTTTTTCAACTAAACTTAGCTGTCCTCGGAGTTCGGCAGCACCAACGAAACCTTTAGCATACCAAGTCATGTGCTTACGGGCTTGACGCACACCGCGATCGCCTTTATATTCCCACAAGGCTTGTAAATGATCTCTTGCACATTCCAAGCGCTGAATCGGGGTTGGTGTCGGTAATATCTCCCCAGTTTTCAGGAAGTGATCAATTTCTCCCACCAAAAACGGATAACCCAAAGTCCCACGAGAACACATCACACCATCAGCGCCAGTTTGTTCTAAACATTTCACCGCCGCTTCAACGGAAAAAATATCTCCGTTCCCAATCACTGGGATAGAAAGCACTTCTTTCACACGGGTAATCCATTCCCAACGGGCATTGCCATTGTATCCTTGGGCGCGGGTGCGTCCGTGGACTGTGATCATTTTTGCCCCTGCATCTTCCATCCGCTTGGCAAAGTCGAGAATAGTAATTTCGTTGTCATTCCAGCCAATACGGGTTTTTACTGTCACAGGTACATCAACAGCTTTTACCACTTCCCGTACAATTGCCTCTGCTACTTCTGGTTGCCGCAACAACGAAGAACCACCACCGTTTTTAGTAATTTTATTTACGGGACAACCCATATTAATATCAACAGTATCAGCACCTTCTGCAACTGCCTTTATTGCTGCTTCTGCTAGGAAATCTGGACGGCAATCAAATAATTGAATGCTAATTGGGCGTTCGTTAGGGTCTACCTCCATGATTATGGGTAGCTCCTTGACATAATGCAACCCTGTAGCATTGACCATTTCGGTATACATCATCGAATCTGGCGCATAGCGACGCACGAGACGACGAAACACCATATCTGTCACCCCAGATAGAGGCGACTGGAGAACCCGACTTTTTACCTCGAAGGAGCCAATTTTTAAGGGTTGCGAAAGTCTAGCTTGGAGAATGGGAGAGAGCGAAATCATAGAAATAATTAAAAATTAATGGGAATGGAAAATAGCAGGAATATTTAGAGGTATCTGTGATAAATGCTAATTGTAGGTTACGTATCCTGACTTGGAGGCTGTTTTTGCACTTCTTGCTGAATCTCTTCTAGACTCAAACCTAACTCTTTCGCTGTTTCTTCAAAACTCAATCCCAATCTCAACAACAAAGGTATCATTCTAAACTTTTCTTCACGCGCTCCTTCTTGCTTACCTTCTTGATACACTTGTGTTTGTTTCAAATCACTTAACCCAAACATACCTTCAATCTCCTTTCGACTCATCGCCGGAAACTTGTAAACCAAAATTGTCTCTATCAATTCTAGTAACTGCCGCCGTTGTGGTTCAATGTTAATTTCTTGCTGGGTTCTGTCTATTAACTGTCTAGCAGCTGTAATTGCTGTCTCCTCTTCATCCACCACTAATTTCATCGTAGCAATTCCAACTGGCAATGATGCAGTTTCACCTAATTCATTAAGATAAACGCGACTGATACGCTGGCTAGTGAAAAATTCACTGTAATTCTTGATATCTGCTGTATCTAGGCTGCGATTGGGATAGATAACTACTCCTCGCCAAGAATTTTTAGGTTTATTTTGGCGTAAGTATAAATAAATTTCTGAAAATAAGCGGGAATAAATTTCTGTGTCGGTTTGAAACTGGACTTCAACAAAGTAAATCGGATTTTCTTCCCCTTGTGTTGGGATAAAAACACCATCTATACGGAATGCAGTTTGCTTAATTTCAATTGAGGAGAATTTATAAGCCTCTGCAATTTGGGATGGATTACCAATTAATTCAAACAAGATGCCAGGAAATTCTTGAAAAATGCGATAAAAAATACTATCAGTTTTGACGCTTGATGTATTGCGGTGATTTAAACCGTTAGATTTTATCGTGAAATAGCTAGTAACAGATTTTGTTCAATTATACTTAACAAAATGAGGGAAATTTCAGCGATAATTATATATATTATGTTATGTCAATTTGCAGTTGGTGTACTACGCTGCTCTTTCAATACAAGACTAGACCACAGCAAAAAAAACTATCAGTAACAGCCCCATAAATCCATCCAACCAAATTAGGCTATGCATTTTTAAAGATATGGGTGCAACCATCGGGAAGAGATAGTGGACTGGACTGGAGATACTGGTGATTGAGTATAAGGCTAATAAAAAGTACGCCAACCAAAACACGCCTTTAGTGTAAAACCAATATCCCAACAATCCGACTGGAGTCATCACAATCACAGTACTAATTACTCCAATAGAAGTGAACCACTGGGGGCCAGGATATCGACTCAAAAATAGTGCATTGTCTATGTAGTGTAGCCAAGTAGAAATGAGGTTGAGTGTGATGATAGCTAGCAGAATCGTCTGGCGAAACCGAGAAGTATTGATCATGATGTAAAGATGCAAGCAATAGCTTATTAAGCCGACTGCGGGAAGCAATCGGCATAACAAATTCATGATAATTTAGTTGCAATTTAGCCGTGATTTGCACCTTGAGGGGGACGCGAGACAACTTTTTTGGCTAAACCCAAAGTCTGCAAAACTAGGATGCTCCACCAAGTAACATCAATCTCCCACCAAGACAACCCAGATTTTGCCATGTGGGGATAAGTATGATGGTTGTTGTGCCATCCTTCTCCATAAGTTACGATGGATACCCACCAAAGATTACGAGCACCATCATTGGCATCAAAGGTGCGATAACCCCACAGGTGTGATGCTGAGTTCACAAACCAGGTTGAATGCCAAAGTAAGACACATCTGAGAAACACTCCGTAGAACACAAAAGACCATCCTCCTAAAGCATAAAGCAGCAGCCCGAAGGGTATTTGCAACAGCAAGAAGTAACGATCTAGCCAGCGATAATAGGGTTGTCTTGCTAGGTCAGGGGCATATTTTTTATAGGTGTCATAGTCAAAAAATTCTGGACGTGGGTAGAAAATCCACAGTATATGGCTCCACCAAAATCCTTTTTGGGCAGAATAGGGGTCTAGGTCAATATCTTCCGTGTGGGCGTGATGCTGGCGGTGTCCACCTACCCAAAAAATTGGCCCGCCTTGCAAAGCCAGCGCTCCAATGAGGGCGATCGCATACTCTAACCACTTGGGAACTTGGAAACTCTTATGGCTCAGTAATCGGTGATATCCCAAGCAAATACCAATGCTCCCGAATAACCAATGCAGAAACACTAGCAAACCTAATGCTGGCCAGGAGAAAAACCAAGGAGCCAGAAGTGCTAAGGCATGAAATACACCAAAAAATACCACATTTATCCACCTGAGTTGAGGTGAGTTGCCTCTCTCAGGAGCGATCGCCCCAAAATTTGCGGTCATAAAAATTCCTGTTGATGGATGAGAAAGCGATTTGCTTTTTCTTGGGCATAATCCCACAGGGATTTACCCGCCCTGTATACTAGTCCGTTACAGTAGAGTAAAGCAAGTATCACTTACATTTGTTATGCTAGCAGAACTCTGATACCCGTGCAAGTGCCACTTGCATTTTTCTATGTCATCTCAACTCATTCCTACTCGTCAACGCCTGATTCAAGCTGCACTTGAGTTGTTTTCTGCTCAGGGAGTCAGCGCTACCACAACCCGCCAAATTGCTGAAAAAGCCGAAGTTAATGAAGTGACGCTATTCCGCAATTTTGGCAATAAGCATGGACTGCTTTTGGCTGTGCTAGAAGAGTCCGCAGCCTTCAAGGATTTAGGTGAGTCGCTTGTGCGGCGGGCAACACCTCCCGGCAATGTCTACCAAGCTCTTAAAGATTATGCAAGTGATAGCTTACATGCATTAGAACGAGTGCCAGAGTTCGTCCGGTCTGTGGTGGGTGAAGCCGACCAATTCCCGGCAGAAAATCGCCGCGCACTAGGCAGGGGAGTAACAGAGGCAAACCGCTATGTAGCTCAGTATTTAGCTACTGTAATCCAGCAAGGGCACTTAAATACCTACTTACCGGCAGAAAAATTAGCCAGTTTGCTAAATGGGATGATCTTGGGATATGCCGTAATTGAGTTCACTAGCGAATTTCACGAACTTTGGGAAGATCGGGATGATTTTCTGGAAAATTTGGTGGAGTTATTTTTACATGGAGCCATGTCATCCTCAGCAGAATCAGCAATAAACTCCTTACAAGGAGGTTTTATTACCACAGAAGTAGCTGATTTGCCTGCTAGTTTAGTTCACGAAATTCTGCAACAAGCCAGAAAATGGGGAGTACGAGATTATGCCTTGGCTTATGTGTTATTTGGGGCTGGATTATCCGCCACAGAAATAATTAGCTTGGAGCGATCGCACCAAATATACGATACTCAAGGGCACTTCTTGCAAATCACGATTCCAGGATTTGTCCGTCAAGTACCTGTGAATCAGTGGATTCTGGGCAAACGCTACGGCTCTTTCACTAATAATCCTCTAATCAAATGGCTGAAAAGTCGTAAAGATGCTCAAACAGCCATGTTTTTAAATGAAACAGGCAAGCCAATCTCAGAATCAGAGCTTCAGATCCGTTGGCAAGCATGGAGTGAGGGACTGTTAACTCCCCAAGGACAAACGCCAGCCATAGCACAAGCACAACAAACCTGGCGTGTAGAAATGTTAATGCGGGGGATCAGCTTGGAAAACCTGATTATTTTAACAGGTTGCGATCGCGCCCAATTACAACCCTATGCCCGCCGAGCTAGAGAAAAAGCTGCCCTAGAGCAAGCCACCCGTTTAGATCACAAGCCAGGATAGGGTACGCTTAAGCAATTAAAAATTAAAAATTAAAAATTAAAAATGCAAGCGCGGCAAACATTTTGGCGCTGATCAACTGATTAATTCAACGGCTCCATAATGGCTCTTAAACCGTTGCTATAAAGTGTTTTGAGCATTTCTTTAGCGTTATATTCACTGTTAAATACTCCTGCTTGCATAACTCTTTGGCCTTGCCAAACCGTGGGAAACGCATCAGGAGCAAGGAATCGCACTAAATCTTGATCTCTATCAGTGAAGAGTGGAACTACCACGCGATAACGTACACCAAACTGTGTTGCAGAGTTACCACCATAAGGAATACTTGCAGAACTTGTTCGTATATTGCGAGTATTACCAATGGGGATATTGTTGTTAGGAACTGGTAAAAGTGCTGAAGCACCTGGGCCAGAAGCTTCTAGTATTGGTAATGGCTGCTGTGTTTGATCCCTCATACTTGGAACTGGTGGCTGTGCTACTGAATTGGATGGGTACTCAGGAGCAGTAAACTCAATCGTATTAGGATCAATCTGCACATAATTCAACTGTGGTGTATCAGGTGGCTGTGCTGGACTGGGAGTTGCAACTTGAGCGTTAGTTGGTATTTGTCTAGCCGACAAGCTGCTAGGAGTAGGAAAACCGGCAACTTTAGAGGTGGCTTGCTGTTGATTGGATCTGGGCACGGAAAGTGGTATATTGGCTGGCAACAATGGCAGCAGTTGACTGTTTAATTGCCCAGAAACAGGATTATTTGCTGAAATGGTGTTACTGGTTTGCCCGTTTGTAGTTTCAGAGATTTCGGGAGCCGAGAAGGTGATTTCCCCAGTTGGGGGTATTTCTCGTAACACATTGTTGGGGACAGGGGCGGGTTGAGAAGTTTGGGTTGCTAGTGCTGTTGTACCGTTGATATCTACCTTACCAGTGATGCGACTACTCACAAGGTTATTACCAGCAGCTGAAATTACCTGTTTGGAAGCGCTGGCGTTAATGTCGTAGCGGGCATTATTTTGAAATTGATTACCCCCAGGTTCGGATGCATTACCCAAATCTGGCATTGCTTGAGCGATCGCAACTAAACCATCTTCTTTATTATCTTGAATAGAATTATTCCGTAAAATTGGGCGGGCATTTGCTTGTACAACAATTCCCGATCTATTGTTCTGAATTTGATTGCCTATGACTACAGGAGCGGCATTTTGGGCAATATTGATGCCAAAACCCGTTTGGTGAAAGACATTTTCCTGCACTTGAGGCCTGGAGTTACCGGCGATTGTAATGCCATTGGCTCCATTGCGATCAAAATAATTCTTACTAATGGTGGGTGCAGCATCACCACAGACAGAAATGCCATCTTGGGTATTGCCAGTAAATGTATTTTCTGCGACTACCGGATTGCTAGATTCAATCCATAAACCGTAACCACGGCGGTTTGGGTTCGTCACCGTCACCCCAGTGAGCAAGGCTTGGTTTGCTCCAACAATTGCTACGTTTTGACCGGCAAAGCTCCGGCTCAGATAATCACCGCCTCCCTGAATGAGAATCTCCTTACCTTGATTGCTAGGGTTGCCTTGAATTGAAACACCCGGTTTCAGCATTAAGGGAAATTCTTCTCCTGTCTCGGCGCTATAAGTGCCCGTGGAGAGGATAATTACAGTATTGGCCTTAGCTAATCGCAACGCTTGGGTAATCGTTTTCACAGGAGCGGATTCGCTGCCATTGCCTGTGCTGTCATTTCCAACCTTTGGATTGACAAACAGCACGTTCTGAGAATTTGTTTTCTCATTCAGAGGTGCTGAATCTGGTGTCGATGGCATCTGAGCGATGCCTTCTCTACGAGAGGCTTCTCTTTCAGGGACGCTAACGGCGAGCTCCGCTAACGCGCTATCCAGGAACGCCATACTTGCCGCTCCCATGCCTACAGTAAAAGATAATACTGAAAAAATAAAAAATAACAGCCTTGCTGATTTCAGAAACTTCAGCTTTGCAAGCATAAAATCTACTCTACGGTACTTATAAAACATATGATAGTGAATCATATTTAACACAACTCCCTAGAAGTAACAATAAATTCTTATACTCCCTGAAAGTATTATGTCGATAATATTACTCACATATTGACTGATTGGCGATTTTTAATACAGGGTAATAAATGATATTGTGCCTGTTCAGCAATACCTTGTCCTAAAGGACACGCTACCCGAACACCAAGATACCCTCACTCTAAAATTTGTTGACCATTAGTGAGCCAATATATATCAATTCTCATTTGAATCAGGTATACAGGTAGGGACACGGCATTGCCGTGTCCCTAAGAGTATCTGTGTTCATCTGTGGTTAATTATTTTTTCTGTACTTTGCCTATGTGGGAACCGCTATATACTGTGAACTTTAATAATCAATCGGCTCGGATGATATTTTGGGCGAGAAAGCGCTCTATTTCAAAGTTAAGATTTACTTTATAAATGTTCTCTAAATAGTATCCATGCAGTCTCAAATTTAATTTGCCCATTGTGGATTTTCGAGTGTATCCGCTCTAGCTAGTCCTTTGTCAGCTTGTCGTTTACCCTAAAATACTTGACTAACGTTAGTGCGAAACTGTAGCCTCAAACTACCCTTATCACTGCCATTCGGAACATGGGATAATTTCCCGTAACCCTCACTACTACGTTATTTTGCGTGTATTCTGCAAAAATTGAGTAAAAAAAAGCAAATTAATTAACTTATGGTTACTAGGACATATGATAATTCACATTCCGATGAAAGCACTAACGGGGTTGTTGTAATGGTCGAGCCATACAGCCAAAAAGAGCAAATACAACAAGTTGTCTACCGCATTTTAGATGCCAATTTAGACCGTGCTCGTGAGGGCTTGCGAATTATCGAGGAATGGTGTCGCTTTGGGTTAAATAATGCCCAGTTGGCTCTTGAATGCAAGCGGCTGCGACAAGAGGTAGCTAAGTGGCATACCCCAGAATTGCGGGCGGCGCGAGATACACCAGGCGATCCTGGGACTGAGTTAACCCATCCTCAGGAAGAACAACGAGCTAGTATCAAATCGGTGTTGCAAGCGAACTTTTGTCGTATAGAAGAAGCATTGCGGGTGCTGGAAGAATACGGCAAGCTTTACCACTCAACTATGGCTAAAGCTTGCAAGCAGATGCGCTATCAGGTTTATACCCTAGAAAGTAGTTTAATGGGTCATCAGCGCCATCAATTGTTATGGCGATCGCGTTTGTATCTTGTTACTTCCCCACATGAAACTTTGTTGAACAACGTCGAAGCTGCACTTAAAGGGGGATTAACGCTCTTACAATACCGCGACAAAACCGCTGATGATTCTTTACGTCTGGAACAAGCTAGAAAATTACGGCAGTTGTGCCATATCTACGGTGCTTTGTTCATTGTTAACGATCGCGTCGATGTAGCTTTAGCTGTTGATGCAGATGGAGTGCATCTAGGACAACAAGATATGCCTGTTACTGTTGCTCGGCAATTACTCGGTTCGCAGCGTCTGATAGGTCTTTCTACCACGAATAAAGAAGAAATGCAAGCAGCAATTGCTGAAGGTGTAGATTACATTGGCGTGGGGCCAGTTTATGAAACTCCCACGAAAGTAGGTAAAGCAGCCACAGGTTTAGAATATGTCAGCTATGCTGCCAAAAATTGCTCAATTCCCTGGTTTGCTATTGGGGGAATAGATGCCAATAATATCAATGATGTGATCGATGCAGGAGCCGAACGTGTGGCGGTGGTGCGATCGCTCATGCAAGCCGAACAGCCTACCCTAGTAACACAATATTTGCTCTCCCAACTCAATCGCATTAAACCAGAACCTTAAAAGAGTCATTTTTCATTTGTCCATTCCCTAGTCCACAGTCCCCAGTTCCCACATATTATGTCTAATGAGATTACGATTCAGGTAAATGGGGAAACCCATAGCTGTTCGTTTCAAACTCTTTTGCCCGACTTGCTTCAAGAGTTGGGTTTTAACCCGCGCTTGGTTGCTGTAGAATATAATGGCGAAATTTTACACCGCCAGTTTTGGCCGCAAACAAAAGTGCAATCAGGCGATCGCTTAGAAGTGGTAACTATTGTTGGTGGTGGTTAGTTAATTTGAGCCAGCAACCCTAAATCCTTAAGGCTGCGTCGTGTAATCTCAATGCGGACGGGTGCATCTTCTGGTTTTTGCCTATCAAGGGTTGTGGCAAAAAAGTAGACGTTTTTGTTTTGCTCTAAATAACCCACGAACCAACCAACATCTGGTTTTGTACTTGTTAACCATCCCGTTTTTCCGCGCAGTGTGTAGTCTGGAGTTTGTTCACGTACCATAATGTCTTTGACAAGATTTATTGTCCGTTGCGAGAAAGGTAAATCGCCTTGATACAACCGTTGCAAAAACTTAATTTGCTCTTTGGGTGTAATTTGCAATGGCTGTTGTAACCAAAAACGATCAATGTCTGCGGCGGTGCCAATTTGACGATTACCGTAGCCTACTTTGTTAATAAATTGCTGCATCCGTTCATATCCAGCCCTACGTGCCAGTACTTGGTAGAACCAAACAGTTGAATCCTTAAAGGCTTGGCGCAAATTGGTATCATGATTCCAAGCGTCAATCTCTCGATGAATTCCATCCCAAGTGAGAACCGCCACATCATCAGGGACTACACCTATTTCTAGTGCCACCAGCGCGTTAAAAATTTTGAATGTCGAAGCTGGAGCGATCGCAGTTGCATTACGTTGAGGATTATGTTCATAGATGCGGTTGTTTTTTGAGTCGTAAATTACGATAGAGCCTTCACGCCCAAATTCTTGAAAGTGTCGCCCCAAATTGGGCGTTTTAACAGCAGGACGTTCAGATGAGGTTGAAGCCGGTTGAGCCACAACATACATTCCCCCAAAGGTAATCATACTGAATACAGCAAGACATCCAATGGCTGTGAAAATCAGAGGTTGCGTTCGGTGAGTACGCCGAAGGAATTGTGATATGCCAAACAAGATATTTTTCATTGCAGATTAATAGAATCACAAGCGAGATCCTACACTGCAATCTTGCTAGTTTCCAAAGCTATTTCATCCCTCTGATTTGTACAGCGACCGATGAAGGGTTCTACGCTTGGCTAATTCTTTACCTTTGCGACCGAGTTGTTCACGTAGTTGCTGATCTTTGCACAACCGATTGAAAGCTTGAAACACTTCATAACCAGAATTGGGATTAACCAGTATCCCATTTTCTTCATGCTGAACTGTGTCTAGAACACCGCCTAAGCGAGGGGCAATTACAGGCTTACCGAAGTAACTTGCTTCTAAGTAAACCATACCAAAACCCTCCATACTATTAGGCTTAGTATCCAATAACGTCAGCATAGCAAATATGTCACAAGCTGCATAATAACCTGCTAATTCTCGCTCTGGAACATACCCGACAAAGTGGACGCGCTTATCTACCCGCAAACGATGCGCCAAAGATTTCAGTTCCGATTCACTTGGCCCTTGACCGCAGATTATATAGTGGACATCGACCCCAAAAGTTAGCAATAGTGGGATGTTATCAATTATTTGGTCGAAACCTTTATGTTTTACTAGCTTCCCTACTGAGAGAATAACTATCGCTGTTTCGGGAATATTGTACGCCTGACGCACGCGAACACGTAAATCATCAAGGCTACTGGGACTCGCTACATTATTACCAAATTTTTCTGGTCTGATTATTGGGTTAATGACGTGGGTAGGAGTATCTAATCGGAAAGCAGTTCTGAGATAGTCTCGTGTATAAGAACTGTTACAAACAATACCTTCGGCTCGTTTGAGTGTTAATTTAAATAGCGATCGCAGCACGGGATTGTGTAAAGTACAATGAAGATCATTGCCGTGCAGATAGATAAAAAAGCGAATAGGTAACAGATAGCTCAATAGTAACAGTGAAGGAAAGTCATAGCCGTGACCCCACTCTATATAACGATAGTGATAGCGAAAATAGAGTTTGATTGCTAGGACAAATGAGCAGACAATATTTATCAAAGGCTTCAGGATACTTCCCACACAGCCACTACGCCAGTATCTAGGATAAAACCAGCGATACACGGGAAACTGTTGACCTTCATCAAATACTTTATCTCCTGAGCAACTAGCCGCCAGCACAATAACTCGTTCTGGATCTTGGAGACAGCGATTGTAGATATATTCCCCAATTACAGCTTCTTTCGGCAGGAATATCCGGGATATGACTAGGATATCTGGGTATGCAGCTTTGTCTCTGATTTCGGCTGTTAGTTGAGAAATATGTTCCATAATAAAGCTGATAACTTTACTTCAAATAATTTGAATTTATTTACAATTAGGATTAGTTTCAAAGCCATAATTCTTATTTTATTTCTTTTAAAACGAATGTGGTAGACAAATTGGAAGGCTATTTTAAAAGATTAGCCAAGAAGATTGTTTTTTTATTGTGTTGATTTTATTTTTGCTACAAATTTCTCACTAATTGAGAATTTCTGTGCATGATGAACAATAAATAAAAATTAGCACTTGTAGCCAAATTTCTCAGTGCACAACTGTTGGGAAAATTACGAAATTTAGCTACGTTCAATAGAATATCCTGAATCCTCTTGCATGTTGTGCCAAAATGCCAAAAAATTGGATACATATGGGATAGCTATCTAGTGTCTGACTGCTCTTACTGATAAGCATCACAGAGACTTTCCAGCCTGCTACGTATAAGTAAATCCAAAGTCGCCAGATGTAATAAATGCTGTGATGATTTAAAAATATCCTCCCACCTTGCGATCAAATAAGTAGGGTAATTATTAAAAAATTAGTCAAAATAATCATTAAAAATTAAAATAATCTGTATAATCCAAGACTGTAGCCTGGAAGTACTAGTGTAAGAAGTAACAATAATTACCTAATCGCACCTTTCTGTAATTGTAAACATATCTTAAGGTACGGTTCCCCAGTCGAGAAATCCCCCCTGCGATCGCTACCTACCCAGGATGAGACGCGGTAAATTGAATATGTAGCCTTTAAAAGTGAATGCTACGTGAATGCTACAAAGCTTACTAATTAAGGGCTGGCGTTAGCGACAGATCGCAACACTCCTACCAGCATGGGGAGAATTCATAAATAATTCAGTTTTCCAAGCGATTGTATTATGCGTAAAAAACTACAACAAACCATCAAACCGCTGTTAAAAACCTTCTTAGCCCTAGGACTGGTGTTGACTTTGGCTTTTAGTCACGCTGATGGAGCATTAGCGGCCCGCAGTGGAGGTCGGATCGGCGGTGGCTCATTTAGAGCACCTTCCAGCCGCACCTATACACCGCGCACCTATGCACCTCCTGGCGGAGGCGGATACTATCCTGGTGGTGGTTTTGGTGGTGGCTTTGGCTTTCCCTTCCTAATTCCCTTCTGGGGTATTGGAGGAGGATTTGGTGGTCTATTTAGCATCTTAATTTTCTTTGCGATCGCTAATTTCTTAGTGCAAACTTTCCGCCGCGTCTCTAGCGGTGAAAGTGAAGAAGTAGGATACAGCAGCAACCCCTCTGTTTCTGTAACTCGTTTGCAAGTAGGTTTGTTAGCTCAAGCCCGCGAATTGCAAAATGAACTCAACCACATTGCTGAAACTGCTGATACTAACACCCCAGAGGGGAGAGCAGAAATTCTGCAAGAAGCCAGTCTAGCTTTACTCCGCCATCCCGAATACTTTGTATATGCAGGTGGTGGAACTCAACAAGCCAGTTTAAATTCAGCTGAAAGTCAGTTTAATCGGCTGTCACTGGCAGAACGCAGCAAGTTTAACGAAGAAACTCTTTCTAACGTCAACAACCAGCTAAGAGCAGCCCTTGCCAAAGATGCTTTACCCCCGGCTGCTGAACTCGACAACCCCACCCGCCTATTTACTGAAGGCCCTGGCGAATACATCATTGTCACCTTGCTGGCGGCAACATTAGGTAAGTTTGAAATTCCAACAGCAATTAACAGTGCTGATGATTTGCGTCAAGCTTTGCGACAAATTGGTAGTATCCCCAGCGAGAAACTTCTGGCAATTGAAGTTCTTTGGACTCCGCAAGCTGAAAATGATACCTTGACATCTGATGATGTGTTGGCAAATTATCCTGATTTGAGACTTGTTTAATCGCTAAGAAATTTCGCGCTAAAGCGCTAAGAAAAACCTGGGATCTTGGGCCAAAAAATAAATTCCCCCCTGAGGGCAATAACGAGAAAACCGCTTGTCAATGACAGGCGGTTTTTTGTAGAGCTTACATATACTTAACTATATTTTAGAAAAATTATTCTTAAGTCTTGACAAAACAATTAAAAATGGAAAATTACTTAGAAACTTTAGTTGTGGGATACAGAGCTTACTTTAAAAAAGAATTGCTCCGAGACGCATAGCGCGTTAGCGTAGAGGCACGTTCGCGGCAGCATCTCGCAGAGAAGTGCGGCGCAAGGCGTTCTTGTTTCAAGCCTACTGCTTAAGTCGTGGGATTGAATTTTGAATTTTAAATTTTGAATTTTTAATTCGAGCGAAGCGAGTGACTTTGGTAGTATTATCAAAATGCATTATACGCAAAGCGTTATCTTATGCCTAGTGTTGAACTCGACGAAAACCGAGAACATCGTATTAAAACAGAGATCATTGTAGATGCTGAAGACAAAGAAGACCGGGCTATGGGTTGGTACTACTACCTCGAAGAGGTTCTGAATTTTCCCTTTGTGGCTAAATGGACTAAGAAGGGACGCAAATCAGGTTCTGTCGAGGAGAAACAAGTCGAAGTGCTGGGAATGGCCCCAGATGATGAGTGCTTAAAAGATATGTTTGTAGAAGTGGCTTATATTAACGGTAAGGATGATGATGTATATTCTGCAAAGTTATCTGAAATAGCAGCCATTGATGCTGACAGCGAAACTCAAGAAGCGATCGCAGACTGGCTCTATTGGATTGCCAGAGGATATAAGTTTTAAATTCTAGGATAAATATCGAATGACGCGGCAAGGATTACCCGCAGCGACAACATTCTCAGGTATATCTTTGACAACTACACTGCCAGCACCAATGGTTGTGTTATCACCAATAGTTACACCGGGACAAATAATTGCACTGCCACCAATCCAGACATTATTACCAATGTTAATTGGGGCAGCTAATTCTCTCCCAGAAAGACGAATTTCTGGCTCTGTCGGGTGATAAGCTGTATAAATTTGTACATAAGGAGCGCATAAGACATTTTCACCAATATGAACTGGATTGCAGTCTAAAATTACACAGCCATAGTTCATATACAATCTGTCGCCAGCGAAAATATTACTGCCATAGTCACAGTGAAAAGGTGGCACAATTGATGATTTGTGTCCTATTCTTCCAAATAATTCTTGCAAAATTTGCTGCCGTTGCTCTTGCTGCTCTTCGGTTGTAGAATTGTAGCTTCGCAACAGACGACTAGCTCGCTTATTTTCGGCAGCCAATTCTGGATCTTCTGCTAGATATAATTCGCCTGCGAGCATTTTCTGTTTTTCGGTTTTTTCCATGACAGACTTATGTAGCTCCTCGGTTGTGTAGGATACACATTAGTAGCGGCTAGAGTAGTATATTCCATCCATATAAAAATCGCTATAAATCAAAATTCCAGATAATTGTCAAGAAAATCAGAGTAATTTGATTGAAGTGGTAACAGAAAAAACTAATTAACTAAATATGGCATAAGTAGCTTTTCCACCCCGTTTAGCTCGGTACATAGCAATATCAGCATCCCGTAGCAGTGTTGCAGGCTCCTCATAATTACTAAAATTCCAAGTAATACCAATGCTAGCTGTAGTAGATAATTGATATCCATTTAGGTTAACTGGCAATTGCAAGGAGTCTTGAATACGTTTAGCAACATTGGTAGCGTCGGTAATGTCTTTAATATCTTCCAAAAGGACAGTAAACTCGTCACCACCAAATCGTGCGACAGTATCGCCACTGCGTAAGCACGACTCTAAGCGTCTAGCGATCGCTACTAAAAAATCATCCCCTGTTCCATGCCCAAAGCGATCGTTAATCTCTTTAAAGCCATCTAAATCCAAAAATAAAACTGCAAAATAATAATCGCTTCTGCGTTTGCTACGCTCAATTGTTTGTCTGAGCCGATCCAAAAATAAAACACGATTAGGTAATGCTGTCAGCCCATCATAAAACGCATTACGGATCAGTTGTGCCTCTGTCTCCTTGCGTTTGGTGATGTCTTGAAAAACTAAAACAGCGCCAGTAATATTGCCATTTTGATCGCGGATGGGTGCAACATTATCTCCAATCGCTATTTCTTTGCCATCTTTGGTAATCAGTGTACTGTTTTCTGGGAAATTCAAAATTTCACCTGCTTCGATTACATGTGTGGCTAAATTTTCAATTGTTTCTCCTACATCTTTATCAACTAAGTTAACGACTTCTACTAAATCTTTACCAAACGCTTCACTTTGCTTCCAACCAGTGATTATTTCTGCTGTAGGATTCATCATTTCAATACGACCATTTGCATAGGTCACAATCACTGCACAGCCCATACTGTTAATAATTGCTGCCAGCCTCTGTTTTTCTTCGTATAATATTTTTTTGCTCTGATGTTTGTACAAAGCCATTTCAATTGCAAAATGTAAATCACTTTCAATAAATGGTTTAACTATATAACTAAAAGGCTCACTTAGTTGATTTTTATGTAATGGTTTATATTCCAAACAGTCTGTTAGATATACTACAGGCACATGGAAGTGATTTTGGATAATATCGGCTACGTGTACACCGTCAATTTCCCCAGCTAGACATATATCAATTAATACTAAATGTGGAAGAGTTTCTGCTACCTTTTTTATTGCTTCTTCACCAGACTTAGTTGTTTCTGAAACAGAATAGCCTAATTTTTGTAAACTCTTTCTAATATTTGAAGCTAGGATTTTTTCATCCTCAACAACTAGGATTTTGCGGGCGAACATGGTAAAACAACCTGTTTGCTAAGGTTCAGATTTTTGTTGTCAGTGTCAACTCGATCTAAAATTCATTATCTTATCATAAACAATCTCTAACTACTCTGTCTTCTTACTTGATATAAATACTGACTAATGATTAAATAGCCTCATGTTATTAACCTGTAATAATTTCTGTGTTTGTAAAAGCTAATCATGATTAGCTTATGCAGTTAATATCATGTTATTAACATCAGCATCAAATTACCATGTAATTACTAGCAATCAAAAAGTTATTTTCAAAAAAGCAATAATTTTTCTGAATAAAATAAATATTAAGTATAGTGTTTATGCAAAAATTAATCAAGAATAAATTGTGAACAAATCACAACATCCTACGTTGATCTAAGTTGAGAAAATTAATATAGTGCGTTGTATGTAACATAATAGTATCCATTTGCTAGAATACTGCTAAAAATTAAACATTATCTGCAATTAAAGAGTTTAATACCGCTTTGTCTACAATTTTTTTTTGTCTCAGTCGGGGTCGAAATTGCCGTCTGAAACTGTCTTAAATTTTGAATGGCGAGTGAAATGGTATTATCTAGAGCTATTTATCACTTCTTGATTAATCAGTAATCACAAATCCTGTGCTCTGAAAATATGCAAATTAAATGCTCATCAGCAGATCACGTGATTTTTTAGTGTTTTGGGTATGAGCCGGTGCTGGGGGCTATGGCAGAAAATATTCTCTTTGTGAGATACTTCCACACTCCACGGAAACCCCCTCTCTTTGCTAGCTTATGGATAGAAAAAACACTTTAGATATTGGACTTACTTTTAGTAAGTTCAATGCTAATTTTGCCGCCAAAGTCTGGAATAGGTGCAGCAGGTTTACTCAGAATGACTTGGACTTTTGTTACACGATCGCACTCTTGGAGAATAGAATCTGCGATTGTTGCTACCAATTTCTCCACCAAAGCAAACTTAGACGTTTTGATCAGATGTTGTATCAAGCTAATGACGCTGCGATAATCTAAAGTGTCTTCGATCGCGTCAGTCTTGGCCGCTGTGGAGATATCCAACCATAACTTCACATCCACCTCAAACCATTGTCCTAGAACCTGTTCTTCTGGCAGATAACCAGTGTAGCCATAGCCGCGAATTCCTGTTAAATGAATGCAGTCCATAAAAGTTTGAGAGCAAATTGTGCATTTTGTAGAAAGTGGAGTCAGTTTGCTTGGAGATTTTCTTTCCCACAAACTCGCGTGGCGGTGTTGGGTTCCATCTCCGCATTTGTCAAACTTTCCCAGATGGATTTTAAATTGAATTTCCCTAGACAAAATCTAAAATTTAAGATTGTTTTATAGCTATGTTTGATTTAATGCCGATCGCCTATAGGAATGTTAATCAACTTTGGGGTTATATCTTAACAGAGACGCTAAAGCGGTTGGGATTGACTTGTGCCATTATTTGTCCTGGATCGCGTTCTACACCATTAGCGATCGCCTTTGCTCAACAAGTACCTGAGATTGAAGCGATTTCCATTCTTGATGAACGTTCCGCCGCCTTTTTTGCATTGGGACAAGCTAAAGCAACCGGACGACCTGTGGTAATTGTTTGCACCTCTGGTACAGCAGGAGCAAATTTTTATCCAGCAGTAATTGAAGCCTCATATAGTGGCGTACCATTGTTGATATTGACCACCGATAGACCACCAGAATTGCGAGATTGTCACTCTGGGCAAACTGTGGATCAATTGAGATTATATGGAAACTACCCAAATTGGCAAACAGAGTTAGCCTTACCCTCCGCCGATCTGGGAATGCTAGCTTACCTGCGACAAACGGTAATTCATAGCTGGGAAAGAGCGCAAACTCCTACAAAGGGGCCAGTACATTTGAATATTCCCTTTCGCGATCCCTTAGCACCTGTTCCTGATGGAACTGACTTAAGTTATTTGCGATCGCAGTTTCAACCAGAAGACTTTTTTGCAGGAATAACAACTACCACGCTATTCTCCATTCCTCATTCCCCATTCCCCATTCCCCAAGAATGGAAAGAATGCGATCGCGGCATCATTATCGCAGGTGTTGCCCAACCGTCGCAACCACAAGAGTATTGTAGAGCGATCGCGCAACTTTCCCAAACTCTCAAATGGCCCGTGCTAGCTGAGGGACTATCCCCAGTGAGAAATTATGCCGAACTTAATCCTTATTTAATTTCCACTTATGACCTGATTTTGCGAAATCAGCAACTAGCAAAGCAGTTACCACCCGAAATGGTGATTCAGGTGGGTGAAATGCCTACGAGTAAAGAACTGCGTACTTGGATAGATGCAACCCAACCGCGACGCTGGGTAATTGATCCTAGTGACCAAAACCTCGACCCTTTGCACGGGAGAACGACGCATTTACGAATATCTGTAGAAGACATAAAGGCAGAGGAGATAAATTTATCTTTCTCCTCAGACTATTTGCAGCAATGGTGTGATGCGGAAACTAAGGTTAGGTTAGCTGTTGATGAGACGATGGGGAAAATAGATGAAATCATTGAGAGTAAAGCAGCTTGGTTAATTTCTCAGATTTTACCGCCAGGAACGCCCCTGTTTATTGCCAATAGTATGCCTGTGCGGGATGTGGAATATTTCTGGAAACCGAATAATTTAGGAGTGCGATCGCACTTTAACCGGGGTGCAAATGGCATAGATGGCACATTATCCACAGCTTTAGGAATTGCCCATCGCCAGCAAAGTAGTGTGATGTTAACGGGAGATTTAGCTTTATTGCATGACACCAATGGTTTTTTAATCCGCAATAAGTTTTTCGGACATTTGACGATTGTGTTAATCAACAACAATGGCGGTGGGATTTTTGAAATGTTACCCATTGCAAAATTTGATCCACCATTTGAAGAGTTTTTTGGCACTCCCCAGGATATTGATTTTGCTCAGTTATGCGCTACTTATAATGTGCAACATGAATTGATTACTTCTTGGCAGCAGTTGCAGCAAAGATTAAACCCGCTACCAGCTACAGGAATTCGAGTTTTTGAGTTGCAGACAAATCGTAAAGCAGATGCTAAGTGGCGACAGGATAATTTAAGAAAGTTTGCAGGGGGTATTGCGATTTAGTTATTCTGATACTAAGCTAAACCTTGCCTAAAAAAGATTCATTTTATGACTCTGAAAGTTAGGTTTATTCTGGGCGTCACAAGTTTTGAAGTTTTAGGTATCTGATGCTGCCAATATTCCTGTGTTTTATCTTTCATAATTAAAAGGCTACCGTTAGTTAAATTTAATTCTAATTTATCTAAAGTTTTATTAAATTTATGTCTGAACTTTAGTTTTCTTTCACCTCCAAAACTAACAGAATAAATTATTGGATATTTACCTAATTCTGGCTCATCATCAGAGTGCCAAGAAATACTGTCTTTACCATCACGATAAAGATTAAGCAAAACACTATTAAAGGAGATTTGGGCTGTCTCTTCAACTTTATCCTTAATGAACAACAACACTGGTGTCCAAGGTATTGGATTCATCGCAATGTTTGAATATGTATAGGATTTACCAGTGTCGCCATACCAGGCAGTTAACCTGGGTAAGTCTATCTCTTTCCCATAGCATTTGATCTTGTCTTGTCGCCAATTAACTTCTATAAATAACCTTTGGAGTATTTCGTGACTTTCTTCTTCAGTAAAATAGCTTGGGTAGAGGATAATTTCTGCATCAGGAACGGAAAGCTTCTCTACCTGCAAATCTGAAGTAAGTGCAAATTGCCCCCAAAGGTTAAGACTTAATTGAGTATTATTATCGTGTTGCATTAAATAAACGAAATTCCCATTTATTTAAGTTATTGCTTAACGCCAATACAGTACACAACATTCCACGTTAAACGAGGTAAAACTTACCCTCCTGGTTGACGTTGTAACCACCCTTCCAAATCAGCAAGAGTAGAGAAATCCAACAAAGCATCACCTAAAGCTTCTAACTGTTCTAGCGACAACACCTGAATCTGGCGCTGAAGCGGCTCAGGAACCTCACCCACCCGTCGGTTTAACAGTCGTAAGATGAGCGATCTTTCTCCTTCAACCTTTCCTTCCTCTCTTCCTTCAACCTTTCCTTCGATCTTTCCTTCCTCTCGTCCTTCTTCCTTTGCTTCCCGAATCGCCCGTGGTTCTTCCAAATTCAGTCCCAACATTTCTGCAATCTCCTCTCGACTTAAGGTAGAAAACTTGTAGACAATTATCGTCGTCACTAAATCAATTATCGCTTGCTCCGATTGTTGCCGTGCTTGTTGTAGCAAAAACCGCGCCCCTTCCACTGCTTCCGTTTCAGAAGTAACATTTGTCAGCAACATCAAACCCAATCCCAAAGGTTGTTGTCGCAAATCCCCCAACTCATCCAGATAAACCCGCCTGACTTGACCACTTTCCAGCAAAGCGCGGTGAATCGAAGAGGAAGAAGGTTCAAGACTGCGAGAAGCAAAAATTATGACTCCAAACCAGTCATGGTAACGGATAGAGTTGCGGTAGAGAAACAAAAACAATTCGTTAAAGAAGCGGTGATATAAGTCTTCGTCCTTCTGAAACTGCACTTCTGCAAAAAAGACGGTTTTGGAAATTGCATTATCGGGAGGTAAAAACACTCCATCAATCCGAAACGCCGTTTCTTTCACCTCAACTGATTCAAACTGGTAATTTTCCGCTTCTGGGGGTGGTTCATCTACTAATTCAAATAGCAAACCGGGAAATTGCTTAAATAATTTATAGAAGATGGTGTCACGTCGCATTTTTATTCCTCAACACCCAGACAATTACCAGATTGTAAAGGCGACACGAATTTTAGCGTAGGCGTAGCCCACCGCAGGTATCGCATGTCCCTGCGTCCGCGATAAAATTCTCAAGCACAACAGCGCACTCCATACCAATGCAAATTAACTGGCAAACTGCCAAAACCTACGAAGACATCCTGTATCAAAAAACTGATGGCATTGCGAAAATCACCATCAACCGTCCCCACAAACGCAATGCTTTCCGTCCTGAAACAGTCTTTGAGCTGTATGACGCTTTCTGTAATGCTCGTGAAGATACTACTATTGGTGTTGTCTTATTTACTGGTTATGGCCCACACACTGATGGCAAATATGCTTTCTGTTCTGGTGGCGATCAAAGTGTGCGGGGACATGCGGGTTATGTGGATGACACTGGCATCCCTCGCTTGAATGTGTTGGACTTACAACGCCTGATTCGTTCCATGCCGAAAGTGGTAATTGCCTTAGTAGCTGGATATGCGATCGGTGGTGGACATGTCCTACACTTAATTTGCGACCTTACCATCGCTGCCGATAACGCCATTTTCGGACAGACTGGCCCGAAAGTCGGCAGTTTCGACGGTGGTTTTGGAGCCAGCTATCTCGCCCGCATTGTCGGGCAAAAAAAAGCTAGAGAAATTTGGTTTCTCTGCCGCCAATATGATGCACAACAAGCCCTAGAAATGGGCTTAATTAATTGTGTCGTCCCAGTCGAACAACTAGAAGCGGAAGGTATTCAATGGGCGCAGGAGATTTTAGAAAAAAGTCCGATCGCAATTCGATGTCTCAAAGCCGCATTCAACGCTGATTGTGACGGACAAGCTGGTTTACAAGAACTCGCTGGCAATGCCACCCTACTCTATTACATGACAGAAGAGGGGTCTGAGGGCAAACAAGCGTTTCTCGAAAAGCGGCCACCAGATTTCCGCTCTTTTCCTTGGTTACCTTAAAACTGCAAAAATCGCACCTCACTAAAGGGTGCGATTTTTGTAGATGTCAACGTTTACAGCACTAAAAATCTTAAAAACAAATCTTATCTTAAGCAAACTACAAAATCAGTTCAGTAATAATGGATGACTAAATAACCACTGCTTTATTCTTTACCTGTTCAGATAC
The DNA here is from genome assembly GCF_047228265.1 of Nostoc sp. UIC 10607. Lineage (NCBI taxonomy): Bacteria > Bacillati > Cyanobacteriota > Cyanophyceae > Nostocales > Nostocaceae > Nostoc > Nostoc sp. UIC 10607. Next base: position 21,931 of record NZ_JBIQNW010000038.1, read on the forward strand.
AGAGGCAGCTATTTCCTCTACAGGGGCAAGAGCAGCATTTTCTAAATCTGAGGCTAAGGAGTGAGAAGATGTTAAAACTGGGGCAGCATCTGGCAAACTCCAAGCATCTTCCAAGGTTTCCCAAGAAGGTGCAAAAGGTGGAAGCGCCAAAGAGCAAGCTTTCCAAGTTGCTTGAACTGGTGCTCCCAATTGCTGGCACGTTCCGCCACGGCGACCCTCTGGCTGGTAATGACGGCAATATCTACAGGCAGATGCTAAAAATTTAATGGGTTTCATTTGGATTCATCTTTAGTGCCGTTTCCGGCTGAATTTCATCCTTATATTTTGCTTCTATATATAAAGACGGATAAAAGCCAAAAAGCCATTGTTTTCTATAGGTTTCAGCGATCCCGACGAAAAAATAAACTTTAGGATATTTTTATATTCTTGTTATATTTTTAAATAATGCTTAGAGTGGTTGCCTATAGATATTGGCTAAAACTTATTAGGGATCAAGACTAAAACCAAAGCTTTTGATTTCTCTAGCCTTTTAACTTCCTCCTTAAGGATAGCTTAAGGCAGATAATTTCAGATAAATTGTCTGCCTTTGATACCACGTTAGGCATATTTTAGCGGTGAAATACATTTTTTCTTAAGAATCAGAACTATTTTGTGTAGCAGTAACAAGTTACTTTAGGATAAATTATGCTCAACGAATAATCGCTAAACTATTTAGTTTTTAATTTAGGTTAGGACTGATTCCCTTCAAAACTGTTTAGCCGCACAGACAGAACAGACTTCCCAACGCTGGAGTTCGCCGGGTGGGGTGGGAGATTGACACTGGGGACAAAGGGGTAAGCCATGCGATCGCGATCGCATGATCTTTGTCCAATGCCCAAAAGCAGCATTTACATCCTTAGTGGGTGTAACATCAGGGCGGCTAATCTCATCACCAAGGTAACTGGGATGCTCATGAGGCGAAACCGTTTGTTGCTGTTTTCTCTCCACCGATGGATTCTGCCAGTTAGCAGTAGAGAAGCGAATATCAACCAAAGGTGTTGGCAGGTTTTTATTCAACTTTAAAAGCAGAGACGAGCGGCCAAAAGTCAGGTTTTGCGCCCAAGCAGCACTAGAAGTTGCTACCAACAAAACATCGCGCTGAATCGATAATGGTCGAGTATTGGCGGCAACTACTGGGCCAACAACTTCTGGCCAAAACTTGAGCAGGCGTTGAAATGGTTGCTTCTGCCATTTAGCCTGCTTTTCTAGAACGCCTAAAATATCATTAATTGATTTCAACGACATCATTCAAAGTGCTGAGTGAGGAGCAAGGGAAAAGAGTTTTCCCCTCTGGAAGAGCAGCACCCTACCTGCCCCTATGCCCAGTCTATCTATTTAGATAATTTTCGCTACTATTGTCACAAATATATCTAAAGTTAATTTCAGCAGTCTACGTTTGAGGCACAGAGACAATGACTCAAAACCCCCTGAACGATTCCGGTACTCAATCATCTAAAACACCTGGGTTGAAACCAGCACTAGCAGCAGCACTAGCGAGTTTAGAGGTGCCGCTAGATCAAGAGTTAGCTCGATACCGACGCACGCGAACTGGTTTGGTGTCATCAAAACAGTCCCGTGTCGCAAGTTACATGAGCAGTCAACCCCAGCCGTTGAATGCCATCTCTACAACATCGGGCACAACTCAGTCATCAGTAACGGAAATCAAAACCAACGTGCCGCCTGCATCTGTACCCGTGAATCATCAGGTAACCCCAGCGCCAGCTACGGCAAAAATTGACGTACCACCCGCATCTTCTGTAGCTGCGAATCCTCAAAAAAACCCAGCGTTAGCTACGGCAAAAACTGAGGAACTAAATAATTTCAATGTGCCCTCCACCTCAGATTCTGCTAGAACACAAACTCAACTTCCACCACCACCGCCCAACTTTAGTAGCAGCATTGTGCCAGCAGTTGTTAAAGATACTAAGAGCGAAAATCTCTTACAGCCAGATAACACCCCTAAGCACCCAGATGACTATTTGGAATCCAGTGAAGCACTGCTGCGAAGTCTGACAGAAGAACAACCAGAAACTAAGAAACCGAGCAGCAATTCTAGCGATAGTCTGCTATCACCTTTGGGTATCGGCTCAATGTTGCTGCTTTTGGTGGCGAGTCTTACCTTGGGTTATGTAGTGTTCAATCCCAAAAGCTTGTCACAATGGAATTTAGCCAATTTGTTTAACGGTAACTCGTCTTCTGCACCAGAAAATACTGAAGAAGTTGGCAGTAATATCCAACCTCAGAGCCAGCCACCAAGCACATCTATACCCAAGTATCCCAATCTAGCTGCTAAAGAGTTTCCTGAGGTGAGAGACCCTAATGATGTAGTTGGCTTAAAACCCAAAGTCCAACCAACCCTCGCAGTAGTACCTAATCCAGTCGTTCCCCAAAACCTCGCAAATCCACAAGCGGCATTGCCTGAACCCAACACAGCCCTAAAACCGACAAATCCGATCGCTTTAGCACCAGTACCGATGCTACAGCCTTTGCCTCCCCTAAATTTGCCTCCCACTTCACCGCCAAAAACCTCGCCCAGCCCAATCGCAACCTCACCAAAGCCGGATGCAGAAATCAAACCAGCAACAGATGGGTTCTATCATGTAGTGATAGATAATAAAGACGCGGCTTTAGCCTCAGCACGGCAAGTAATTCCCGATGCTTATTTATCACCCAACAAAGAATTGGTTTATTTGGGTGCTTTTAAGACTAAAGAGCAAGTACAACAACATTTGAAATTGTTACAGGCAAGGGGAATCAAGGCACGGATTCAGCAGCCATAAGTTGCAAAAATCTACGATACGATGAGATAACAGTCCTGAGTCATGAGTGCTGAGTCCTGCGTAAACAGGACATGGGTACAGGAGGACACGAGGACATTTTAATTATCCGCGTTGCCGCATTTACTACTTTCCGCGTCCTCTTGGTAAAGTCAAGAGTTTTAATACTCAGCACTAAGTTTAGTTGGGATGTGGCATCTACATAATCTGCGGTGATGAGTAATTATCAAAACTCATTACTCAGCACTGAATTTCGTGAATGGAGAGCCGACATGGAATTAATCAAGCGTATCCTGCGGGTGATTCGCGCTAATCTCAATAGTTTGATCGGCAGTGCAGAAGATCCAGAAAAGATTCTGGAGCAAACTGTCTTGGAAATGCAGGAAAATCTGGTGCGGTTGCGGCAGGGCGTAGCACAAGCGATCGCTACCCAGAAACGCACCGAACGACAAGCAGCGGCTGCCCAGTCTCAAACAGAAGAATGGTATCGCCGCGCTCAATTGGCCTTACAACAAGGCAGCGAACCTCTAGCACGGGAAGCTTTGACTAAGCGCCAAGCCTATAAAGAAACCACTACAGCCCTCTTTTCCCAGATAGAGCAGCAAAACGATATAGTAGCTAGGCTAAAAAAGGATATGCGATCGCTAGAGTTAAAAATTTCCGAGGCGAAAACAAAAAAAGATATGTATATTGCTCGCGCCCGTTCTGCCGAAGCGTCTTATCGCCTCCAAGAAATGCTTGGCGGAGCTTCTACCACCAGCAGTCTGAGCGCTTTTGAGCGCATGGAAGAAAAAGTTTCGCAAATAGAAGCTAAATCAGAAGCGATCGCTCAACTTAGCAGCGACGACTTGGAAACACAATTTACTTCTTTGGAATCTACTAATGATGTGGATGCCGAATTGGCAGCAATGAAGGTGCAGGCTTTAAACGAGGCAGAAAACATACAGCACAACAGTCTCCTCACCCAGGAGAACCAGAAGACAGAGCCGCCTCCCCAACAGCAGTTACCTAAAACTCAGGACTCTTGAAGTTCTGCTAATGACCCCACTTTGGAGATATCTTAACAATTAAGAGCTGTTAGAAGGTACTGATTCAAACTGGAAAGATTACATTGAAATAGGTAGCTATTAAAAAGTAAAAAAGCTAACTGTCCAACAAAAAGCGTAAACCACACAAGGAAAAACAAAGTTATGGGATTATTCGATCGCATTAAGCGAGTAGTTAGTTCTAACCTCAACGACCTGGTTAACAAAGCCGAAGACCCTGAAAAAATGCTAGAACAAGCCATCCTGGAAATGCAGGAAGACTTGGTTCAGCTGCGTCAGGGAGTAGCCCAGGCGATCGCCGCCCAAAAACGTAGTGAGAAACAGTACAATGATGCCCAAAATGAAATCAATAAGTGGCAACGCAATGCCCAACTGGCCCTGCAAAAAGGTGATGAGAACTTAGCGCGACAAGCTCTAGAGCGCAAAAAAACTTATACTGATACCAGCGCCGCCCTCAAAGCTAGTTTAGATACCCAAAGCACTCAAGTTGAAACCCTCAAGCGCAACTTAATCCAGCTGGAAAGCAAGATTTCTGAAGCTAAAACCAAGAAAGAAATGCTCAAAGCTCGGATCACCACTGCCAAAGCCCAAGAGCAACTTCAAGGTATGGTGCGGGGGATGAATACCAGCAGTGCAATGTCTGCCTTCGAGCGGATGGAAGAAAAAGTCTTGATGCAAGAAGCCAGGGCCCAGGCACAAGGAGAGTTAGCAGGTGCAGATTTAGAAACCCAATTTGCCCAGTTGGAAGGTGGTAGCGATGTTGATGATGAATTGGCAGCTTTGAAAGCGCAAATGCTACCACCTGCTACTCCAGTCACTCAAGCACAACTGCCACCGCAACAAGAAACCACTCCTCCTAAGTCTAATGAGGTGGTTGATGCCGAGTTGGATTCCCTACGCAAGCAATTGGATCAACTGTAAAATTGGTAGAAAACTTAATTGAGCTAGTCCCACACCTATTGGCTGTGGGATTTTACGTCATTAGTCAATAGTTAACAATCAAAATAACTATGAATTATTGACTATGGACTATTGACTACTTTGGGATAAAGTATTGTGTGTGCCAAATTTGATCGCCACCTGATGGAGACTGCAATGAGTAAGGCTGTAATCACCATAACTGATGCTGAGTTTGAAACAGAAGTGTTAAAAGCTGAACAGCCTGTGTTAGTTTACTTTTGGGCTTCCTGGTGTGGGCCTTGTCAATTGATGTCCCCCCTAATTAACTCAGCTGCTATCAAATATAGCGATCGCCTCAAAATCGTTAAAATGGAAATTGACCCCAATCCACTTACTGTTAAGCAGTACCAAGTGGAAGGTGTACCAGCCCTAAGACTATTTCAAGACCAGGAAGTTTTGATCTCCACTGAGGGAGTCATCGGCAAAGAAAAATTACTTGCTCTTTTAGATACACACTTAAATAGTAATTAGTCAAAAGTTCATAGTCCAAATGACTAAATAACTAATGACTAATGACTAATGACTAATGACTAACATGCAATTTGCAAAACGTTTACAACCCCTGCAATCAAATGTATTTGCTGATATGGACAGAGCCAAGGCAGTCGCTTTGGCTGCTGGACAACAAGTAATTGATTTGTCGTTGGGGTCTTCTGATTTACCAGCCGAGGCACATGTCATCGAGGCGATCGCCGAATCTCTTCACGATCGCAGTACCCACGGCTATCTGTTGTTTAACGGTACCCAAGGATTTCGCCAAGCCGCAGCCAACTGGTACGAACAAAAATTTGGACTCAAAGTCGATCCCCAAACTGAGGTACTACCTCTGATTGGTTCTCAAGAAGGCACTGCCCATTTACCCCTAGCAATACTCAATCCAGGAGATTTCGCTCTCTTGCTCGATCCAGGATATCCCTCCCATGCTGGGGGAGTTTATTTAGCTAGTGGTCAAATCTACCCGATGCCACTACGAGCAGAAAATGCTTTTTTACCTGTGTTTGCTGACATTCCCGCCCCAGTCTTGGCCCAGTCGCGGATGATGGTATTAAGTTATCCTCACAATCCCACCGCTGCGATCGCTCCTTTATCTTTCTTCCAAGAAGCTGTCGCCTTCTGTCAGCAACACAATCTCGCCCTAGTTCACGATTTCCCCTACGTAGATTTGGTATTTGAGCGGACTGGGGAGCAGAATTTTTCTGCTCCCAATCCAAAATCCTTAGTACCTTCAATTCTGCAAGCAGACCCAGAAAAAAGCGTCTCAATTGAATTTTTTACCCTCTCCAAGTCCTACAATATGGGCGGCTTCCGTATTGGCTACGCCATCGGTAATGCTGAGTTAATTAACGCCTTACGTCAAGTAAAAGCCGCTGTTGATTTTAATCAGTATCGGGGAATTTTGAATGGTGCGATCGCTGCTCTAACTGGGCCTCAAGCTGGGGTAGAATCTGCTGTCGCTACCTTCCAGCAGCGCCGTGATGCTTTTATCAGTGCTTTACACCGCATTGGCTGGAACGTTCCTACTCCCAAAGCCACAATGTACATCTGGGCGAAATTGCCTTCACCTTGGAATCAAAACTCCATAGAATTTTGTACCCAGCTAGTCAAACAAACTGGTGTAGCTGCTTCCCCAGGTGCTGGCTTTGGCAAATCTGGAGAAGGGTATGTCCGTTTTGCCTTGGTGCATGAGCCACCTTTGTTAGAAACTGCTGTGGAAAGAATTGCCCAATTCCTTCATTGATTTTCTTCTCAAACTAAACGCTAAGGATTTTTGGCGGCAAAGTCCACGAATAGAACATGCGGTAGGGGTGCACATTTGTGCGTCCTTACTAATCACCGTATTATACTGTACATCAAAATATTATATTATTTTTTATACAATATACTTTAAAGAAAATATGTAATTCGACGTATAAAAGCATCAAAATATTCTTCATTTTTTTATTGATAATCAGAAGGAACTTTACCCAATCAAGTCTCCCCGTTTCTTAAACTAGGTTTGTACGCTCAGATACCAAAGATGGCTAACAATGCAGGTCGCGTTTTTAAGCGGTCGTATTGCCAAAAAGCCTGTAGTCAAGACAGCCCAAGCCTAAAAACGGCAGTAGTTTAAAACTTAACTTCCAAACTGACAGAGACTTGAAAAAATGAAGATGACTTTTCAGAAACTTGTAATTGGTGCCTCAATGGCTATTGGTGTGAGCGCTCTTACCACTGTACCAGCACAAGCTGGAACACTCACTGGTGCTAGTATCGGTGGAACAGCAGCAAGTGATTATTCTGTCTATGATGTGTCAGGTAACAGTACTGTACTTGTGCCAAGTACCCAGACAAACGTCCAGAAAGTTCTGGATGGTAATGCTACAAATCCCACTGGAAACGTAGAGTTACGAGCCACCACTGAGCAGCCTGGTTTTGATTTCACCAAAAATACCACCTTGACGGGGCAAATTGGTGGCAAAAGTATTACTCTGAGCAGTCTGACAGCAACAGATTGGTTTAGTACTGGGTCAGGATTGAGTACAAGCTATGGAGCAAATAACTTTGCAAATACCTGGTTTAACGAATTTTATAATGCAGCTGGTCTAGCAACCAATGAATCTGCAATTAAATTGGCAATAGGACTACCAAGTTTTACTCCTAGCTCGGCTATCCGCAAGCTAGCCTTTAACGCGTTTTATGGTATAAGTGGTTTCCAACGCTCCAGCGACCCTAATATCTCTTACGTTAATCAAAATGACACCACTGGCGAAATTAAAATTGGGTTAGCTGGTCACTTCAATTTAAAAGATTACTATGCTCCTCTATTAGGAGGCTTTGGTAATTTTCTCAAAAATGGATTCCAAGCCAGTGAAGTTGTTAAAGTTACCTACAATGACAAGACTGATTTCCTTTACAGCTTTTCTGCTACCAAAAGTGAGCTAACGAACAGTTTAGGATCAGGTGCTGATAAATTTTCTCATAGTGGCAACTATGAAGTTAGCATAAAAGGTGTACCTCCCGCAGCAGTGCCAGAACCATCAATAATCCTCGGTCTGCTGGGTGTTGCTGGTGTGTTTGCTACCCAACGCAAATTTAAAAAAGCATCTATTTAAGATTACGGGTTCAAAACTACAAATAAAAAAGGGAGCTAACAGCTCCCTTTTTTTATGAATACTTTCTTCTAGCTATAGCAATCCATTTTGATTTCTGAACTTACTTGCGTCAGCAAGCAATAGGCAACGGGAAAGAAGGTTTTTTAAATTGGGCTGAGTTTTTTCAAAAATCAAATATGAGTCCTATATTTACAAAAACATTTACAACAAACCGTTTGTAAGGGTCTACATATCTACACCACTACCAACATATTTGTAACGCAATTTCGCAAAATGGTATGGCTTACCTTAACATCCAGATGTAAACTGTTTTAGGAAAGGCAATTAGTCTACCATTAGTTATATATATGTCAGCTTAAATAACCGTCATTGCAACCGTTTGCAAGTACTTCTGCTAAAAAAGGGAAGCAATCACAAAGTTTTTGGGATTGCTAGCCTACGGGAATGCCAAAGGCGAACGTTTTACTTCGTTACACTCGCAATCATAAATGATAAGTAATTAGCTGGGCTTGATATTACAGTACTACTTAAGTAGTTTCACGCATAAAGCTTGGACAGTTCAATTTTTAAAAGTAGTAGTTTATTTAATACTATAAATTGTAAAAAGCTCGTAAAGAAAATATTAATTTTTAATTAATATTTTCTTTAAGCATACTATTATTAAGTATTGAAGTGCACCTAAATTTAATTTATTAATATATTTGGCTAGATTATATAAGCCAAATTTCTATTGTTTTAACAGTTTAAATGCACTACCGTTCTAGTTTATGGTAAGAAGTGTTGGTTTTTACATAAGATAATAGATAGCAATGACAGCACGATTATTCAATATAGACCAGCCATTGCGGTCACACAAAGTTAGACGAGTTTTGCTAGTTGAAGACCATTATCTCAATAGGTTGTTACTGACTGACTATCTAAATTATTGTGGGTACGATGTCCAAAGCTTATCAGAAGGGTCTGCTTTTTTCTCGACTATAGAGAAATTTCAACCAGATTTAATGTTATTAGACTTGAAACTGCCAGATATTGATGGTTATTCACTCTTAAAACAAGTCCAGCAAAAACCTGATTTGTCAAAAATACCTATCATTGTAGTTTCAGCTTTTGCTTTTAAAGCAGATCAAGAACTAGCTCTAAGTTTGGGCGCACGCCGCTATTTTGTCAAACCTCTAAAACTCAAGGAGCTGATACTTACAATCGAAGAAGAGTTGACTTATCTTCACAGATAAACTTTTCTGTTGGGCGTTCATTTATTCAGCTTTTTGCTCTACAATAAATTCTTCAACTTGCTCACTAATATGTTGTATAGAACTACCAATTTTTGAAATTTTATGTTGTATTTGCGCTAACAACAAAACTGCTGTTTGCAGCTCATTAAGCGTTTCAGCCATAGCTTCCCGGTACTGGGATTCAAAGTCTTGCAAATTCATAGTTTAGCTGTTGAATGAAATTATTATAATTGCTATATTTCCAATCATATTCGTAAATTTACCTTACTAAATCCGTTAAATCGCTTAATATTATAAGTTCATACAAAACCCAGGATATTGTATGATATTTATATAATCGATATTTAAAAACAATAATTAACTTTAATAATAAAAATAAAAGCTTAACTCAATCAATAAAAAAATAATTTCTATATAAAAATGAATTTCCAAATAAGAAATCTTTGTTGATTTTAAAATCTTAATTATAGATTCAAGAAGCCAAGTTTTTATTCTGACAGTACCAGCCGCGGACTGAGTTCACGGTTAGACAAACTTTCGTCTGCTCCAAAATTTTGATGCTTACAGCAGGGCATTTAGTACGCTGTGGCAGAAGTTACCTAGCTTTCCTTAAGTACTCCCAGCCTTGTTAATTGAGATGGTAGCTGGATTTACGCCATGCTTGCTGTACTAGGTCGGAAACCAAGCCCCCCTGCGGGAAGCCGCAGAAACGTTTATAGACTTCTCTGTGTGTGGACTAAAAGCCTGCCTACTTTATATTTACTTGATAATAACTCTGTTAAATCGGCACGAAAAAATAATTTTTCTTAAAATAGAGAAAGATTACCTAATTTTGGTTGTGACAATATCTACTCAAATTTTACCACTGGTTAAAGAGCCAGAACGACTGGAAAATCGTCTAGCCGAAATTCCACCGGAACCGGGGGTTTATTTCATGCGGGACAGGAGCGATCGCATTATATATATAGGTAAATCACGTAAGTTGCGATCGCGTGTCCGTTCCTATTTTCGAGATGGCTACAACAAGACTGAACGCATAGCCACGATGGTTAAGTTGGTGACAGAAATTGAATTCATTGTCACTGATACTGAAGCCGAAGCCCTAGCGCTAGAAGCCAATTTGATCAAGCAGCACCAACCATACTTTAACGTGCTGCTCAAAGATGATAAAAAATATCCCTATCTCTGCATCACTTGGTCAGAAGATTATCCTCGAATTTTTATTACCCGTAAACGCCAATTCGGCAAAGAAAAGGATAAATTTTACGGGCCTTATACTGATGCTGGTTTATTGCGAGAGATTGTCCGCATCTGCAAGCGGATCTTTCCACAGCGACAACGACCTCAACCACTTTTTAAAGACCGTCCTTGCTTAAATTATGATTTAGGGCGTTGTCCGGGCGTGTGTCAACAGATGATTTCACCAGAAGAATATCGCAAAATTGTGCAAAAAATAGCGATGGTCTTCCAAGGGCGAACTCAGGAACTGATTGATATTTTGACTCAACAGATGAACGCAGCAGCTGAGTCGCTGAACTTTGAGTCAGCAGCGCGGATTCGCGATCAAATTTCTGGATTAAAGTCGCTGACGGCTGACCAAAAAGTTTCCTTACCAGATGATACAGTTTCGCGGGATGCGATCGCACTGGCAGCCAACGAACAACACGCCTGTATTCAAATATTCCAGATTCGCGCTGGGCAATTAGTAGGACGTTTAGCCTTTGTGGCGGATGCTCATGCAGAACCGGGAGCTATTTTACAACGAGCTTTAGAAGAACATTACCAAACTGCTGACTCAGTGGAAATACCTTTAGAAATTTTGGTACAGCATGAGTTACCAGATGGCGAGATATTGGCAGATGTCTTAACTCAACGTAAAGGCAAAAAAGTTACAATTTTGACTCCTTTGCGGCAAACTAAGGCAGAATTAATTGAGATGGTAGAGCGAAATGCCCAGTATGAATTGCAAAGAATGCAAAAATTTGGCGATCGCAATCACCAAGCAATGCAAGATTTAGCAGCCATTCTCGATTTACCAGATGTACCCCACCGCATCGAAGGTTATGACATTTCCCATATTCAAGGGTCAAATGCTGTAGCTTCACAAGTTGTATTTATCGACGGATTACCCGCCAAACAGCACTATCGCCACTACAAAATAAAAAATCCCACTGTAACGGCGGGACATTCAGATGATTTTGCTAGTCTTGCTGAAGTTATTGGGCGGCGGTTCCGCAAGTATGGAGAAGATCCTCAGTTATCACGTTTGGGTAATCCAGATTGGCCTGATTTAATCATGATCGATGGCGGTAAAGGTCAATTATCATCAGTTGTCGCCGTTTTGCAAGAGATGAATTTATTAGAAGACTTGCGAGTTGTAAGTTTAGCGAAGCAGCGAGAAGAGATTTTTTTACCGGGAGAATCTAAACCCTTGACAACTGATGCAGAACAACCAGGGGTGCAGTTGTTGCGGCGGTTGCGGGATGAAGCGCATCGATTTGCAGTGAGTTTCCATCGTCAGCAACGCAGTGATAAATTGAAGCGATCGCGTTTAGATGAAATTCCTGGCTTAGGACATCATCGACAAAAGCAGCTACTAGGGCATTTTCGCTCAGTTGATTATATTCGGCAAGCAACAACCCCACAACTCGCTGAGGTTCCAGGAATCGGGCCGCGTTTAGCTCAAGAAATTTACGATTATTTTCATCCTGCTTGAGGAGATTAGTACAACACGGCGTAAATCCAGTTACCATCTCAACAAGACTTGGGGTTTAAACAAGGGGATTTTGCCCCTTGTTTAAGGTAGGTAAACTTCTGCCATAGTTTACTAGTTCCACTCTCACAGATGATTTAATTAAGGTTGTCTGTGAGAATTTAAGCTGTATAGAAACCGTAAATTTACGGTCTTTGATAAGTGCGGTAGTTTTGATTAAATTCTCTCACCACAATTTAATCTCATAAATCTTGTTAGCGAATATTAACTAAATCTTAAGATAAATATTTTGTTACTAAATATACAGTAATTTCCTGGTTTTAATTTTTGAATACAAGAACGGCTTTTTTTGTATTCGTCTGAACTGACTATAAATAAGGCTTTCTCAAGGCATTCCTCATAGGGATCAGTAAATAACTAAACAGCATTTAATTAAAAATTAATTTATGTATCTAAAGTAGGAGGGTAAGATCACTTAAATTAGAGGATAATAGACAGAGATATGAAAAAGTTTTCAAACCTGAAATTTTGTTTAAAATAATCAGCCAATATTAGCGCCGTTTGTTAAGTTGGGTCAAACCAAAATTTTTGCTAGTTTAACTGGCAGTTTTCTCAAATAAAAATAGTTACAACCAGGGGTTTTCAAATGCAGACAGTACAAAAAATTTACTGCCCAAATTGCGGCTGCCAAGCAGAACGTTATTATATTTCTGATAGTCAATTAACTCGGACACAATGCCCTAGTTGTGACTACTTGATGATTAGTTGCACTCGCACTGGCAAAGTGATCGAGGCTTACGCACCAGGAATTTATGCACAGCAGCGCTAGTAATTAAAGATTAAAAATTGGAGAAAATATTCTCTAATTTTTAATAATAAAGTTACTTATCATAAACTTTGAACACTTCACAGGTTGTCCTTCTGTTGTCTAAGTTGTTGCTGTCGTCTCTGTTCTTGTAATCTCAATTCTTGCTGTTGTCTAATTTGTTGATCTTGTCTGAGTTGTTGCTGTTGTATTCTTAGTTGTTGCTGTCGTGTAAAATCTTGGCGTTGTCGTGTAAATTCTTCTTGTTGTAGTCTCAGTTGTTGCTGGCGTCTCAGTTCTTGCCGTTGTTGTGTAAATTCCTGCTGTTGTATTCTCAGTTGTTGTTGTAATTGTGGTTGCTGGAGGTATAGCCGTAGCCATGTTTCCTTAAATTGCTCTTGTGTTTGCTGATTTCGCTCCTCTTGTTGTCGCCTCATTCTTTGTTGAAAGGACTCAGTTTGTTGAGGATTTGGCTGAATTACTTGTGCATAGGCAGGAGAATTAATCGATAAAGCTTTGGCAAGCACAATCAATAGTAGCCATGCTTTAACCATTAATAAGCGGTTCAACATGCAGTTATTTCCTCAATTGTTATAGGTTGGGTTGAGCGATCGCTAAACCCTTAAAACGTCAACATTATTTATAAAGGATTTCAGGCGGTTTTACACCATAGATAAACAGAGATCAGTTCTCAGAAGACATCTGTCTTGATCTGCGGTTCCATGTTTATTCATAAAATTGGCTGCAAGAGGTTTAATTCTTACTTGCTCTCAGTTGTCCACAAGCCGCATCGGCTTCTAAACCACGGGAATAACGGACACTAACAGCAGTATTTTGCTGCTTGAGGACGTTGACAAATGCTTGAATGCGATCGCGGTTGGGGCGTTTGTAGTCTACTTCTTGGATGGGATTATAAGGAATCAAATTCACATGACTTTGAAATCCTCGCATACATTTTGAAAGTTCCAATGCGTGTTCTGGTAAATCGTTGACACCAGCCAGGAGAACATATTCAAAGGTAACGCGGCGGCCAGTGATTTCTACATATTCTCGACATTCAGCCAATAAATCTTCTAGAGGATAGGCGCGGGCGCTGGGGATGAGTTTTTCTCGCAGTGCTTGGTTGGGTGCGTGGAGACTAACAGCGAGAGTGATTTGCAAATTGTTTTGCGCGAACTGACGGATGCGATCGCGAATACCAACTGTAGAAACTGTAAGCGATCGCTGCCCAATACCGATATCTTGATTCAGGGATTTCAGGGCTGCTAATACATTCTCAGTATTCAACAACGGTTCACCTAGTCCCATGAACACGACATTGCTAACCCGTTGCTGAAAATCTTCTTGCACAGTTAACACCTGATCGACAATTTCATGCCGTGCTAGGTTGCGCTTGTAGCCTCCCTTACCAGTAGCGCAGAAATCACACGCCATTGGGCAACCCACCTGAGTAGAAACGCAAACTGTCAAACGGGCTTTTGGGCCTTCTCCCCTTTCTGCAAAGGTGGGGATACCAACAGTTTCAATAATTTGATCGTCTGCTAATCGCAAAAGATATTTGACTGTGCCATCGGGTGCCTCAGAGCGGTAATGTAAAGTTGAGCGCCCAATGGGGATTTCTGCTACTTGTGCACGCCATTGCTTGGAGAAGACAGAAATATCAGCTAGCGATCGCACTCCCTTGTCATAGATCCATTCATGCAGCTGCTTTGCTCTGTAAGTAGGTTGTCCTTGCTGCTCCACCCAAGTACTTAACTCCGCAAGAGAAGCACCGAGAAGAGGGGGAATTAATTCTGATTTTACTGGGTTGTGTAACTCAACTTGAGATACAAAAGGCGTAGCAGACATAAAAAATCAAGAGTTGATGTAGGATCTCTATCCTACACCTGCGAGATTAACTTAGACTTGACCAAAGAAGACGGGAAATTACCCAAAGGTTGTGCCGTTCCAGCCCCACATTGCACCTTTAGCGTCTGCAAATTCTATATAAATTCGATTTTTCGGCACACCTAGAGTTTGGTTAATCTGCTGGCAAAAGTCCTGACTCATTGCTGCGGTTTGATCTGGCTTCATTGTGCCGATGCTTTTAATTTCAATGTAGCAAACTGGGTCTGTATTCCCTGCAAAAGTCATAGGAATTTCTGGCTCAAAAGCAGTCATTACATAGGATTCTGGTTTTCCCAAATGTTTTGCTAACTTGGCTGATAGGTTTAAAAGCATTGATTCAATTTCAGCTTTTTGAGGAGCCGATGCAGAAGTTTGCACTTTAATTAATGGCATAATACTGAATTGGGATTTGGGATTTTATTCACATTGTTAAGTTTATCGTTAGGTGAGGCAATGGGGAGATGTAGGGAAGCAAGGAAGAAGAGTTTTCCCTCTGCAAGAGCAGCACCCTGCCCCTTTGTATTTTTTCAATGCCCAATGCGCCATGCCCAACATTTAGTTATGAGATGAGCGAAATAGATGACTATGTTCGGGATGGTATAAACGCGATCGCCCTTTTGTTGTCGAGAGGGCTGGACTGATTATATAAAGTGTAGTGCGAATTAGTTTTTCTTTATGAGTGCAGTCGGCCATTTCATTCAGGGGAACAACCTTAATTTTTTCATCGGGCCATCCGATGCGAAAGCAAATTGCAATAGGGGTTTCGGCTGGGTAATGTTCGAGTAGTTTAGCTTCGGCATTTTCGACGTGACGCGCACTGAGATATAAGCAGAGGCTAGCCTGATGTGCTGCAAGAGTAGCTAATTCTTCAGTGGCGGGGACTTCTGTACGTCCACTAATGCGTGTCAAAATTATGGTTTGGACTAAACCTGGGACAGTTAGTTCTACTTTGAGTTTGGCAGCAGCAGCTTGAAAAGCGCTGATACCAGGTATGACTTCAAAAGGAATATTTGCCTCTGCGAGGAGGTGCATTTGCTCGTGGATGGCGCTGTAGAGACTAGGATCGCCAGAATGGAGACGGACTAGAGATTTATTTTGCGATCGCACCCTATCGATCATGATTGACAAAATCTCTTCTAAAGTCTGATTAGCAGTCCTAATTATTTCCGCATCTTTTCGGCAAAGTTCTAAAATCTGTTCAGGTACTAAAGAATCAGCAAATAAAATCACATCAGCAACAGCCAGTAGCTTCTGCGCCTTCACCGTTAATAAATCAGGATCTCCAGGGCCTGCTCCGACAATATACACAGACGGTTCTATGGCATATAGTGTTTTTTCATAACTCAGGTTTTCTGTATATTCACTTTTAGAAGAACACACGGCAATCCCTCAAAAAACTTTTTTGATATTTTCTCAGTATCTTTCCGGATTTACCCTCTTTCCCTAGTAGAGAGTAATGGTAGATGCACCCTGGTTAAGCCCTAGAGAATACTCTGGGGCATTTTTTATTTTTTGAATATTGAGCATTGGGCATTAGTTATTCTTTCTTCCCTTGCTCCCCCTGCTTCCTCATCCCCTCATCTCCCCATCTCCCTTAGGAGTAGGAACTACATCGGGTAAAGGGCGTTTGAGTAAGTAAAGCCAAGCTAATCCAGCTAATCCAAATAAAATTCCTAGACTACTGACTACTTGTGCCATCCGTAACGGCCCCAGCATCAAGCTATCAGTGCGAAAACCTTCGATCCACAAGCGTCCTAAGCTGTAGGCTGGCCAGTAAACTAGAAACAGCGTGCCTACCTTCAAACGTAGCTTACCGGATAAAGACCGGAAAAACAATGTTATGAGCAGTGCAAACACCGCTAAATCCCATAGAGATTCGTACAGGAAGGTGGGATGAAAGTAATCAAAACTCGCATATTCTAGAGGACGATGGTCTGGTGGAATATACAGCTTCCAAGGTAAATTAGTAGGATCGCCAAAAGCTTCAGAATTAAAGAAATTGCCCCAACGCCCGATCGCTTGCCCTAAAATCAGCGAAGGCGCTACTAAATCTGCTAGTTGCCAGAAAGAAACCTGCTTAATTTTGGCAAAGATTAATGCAGCCAAAACGCCACCAAGAATTGCTCCATGAATGGCAATACCTCCTTCCCAGATAGCAAAGATTTTTCCTGGAGTTGGGGCATATTTTGACCACTCAAAAAAAACGTAATATAGCCGTGCGCCAGGAATCGCCCCAATCAACAACCAAAAAAACAAATCGCCTAGCAACTCAGGATTAACATTACGGCGCTTTGCCAAATGCTGGGAAAGGATGACGCCAATTAACACTGCTGTGGCAATCAATAAGCCATACCAGCGGATAGTTAATGGCCCTAATTTCACCAGAATCGGTCCTGGAGAAGTAAATTGAAATGCCAAAGGCAAGGTGGAAAAATCCAGTGCCATGAAAAATTACCTAGAAAAGTTCGTTAACTACCCGCGCACTTTGCTAAGTACGGAGTTTCTTTGGTCTTGAATACTGGAACTGCACTTCAATTCTCCACAAAATTGTGGGGACATAGGTAAAAAACCAGTATCCATATTTAGGAGTCTAGTTCCTAACGCCTAGTTGAGCATAACTTGCGCCACTAAAACAATTGAGTTTAGCATCCTTACTCAGAGCGCAAGATGGTAGATTTGAGTAAGTTACACAAAAGAGTTTCGATATAATCACCTAAACAACTTTGATATATCTAAAATTGTGATTGCTATTTATCCTGGTAGCTTCGACCCCATCACCTTGGGACACCTTGACCTCATTCAGCGCGGTAGTCGGCTGTTTGAGCGGGTAATTGTCGCTGTACTGCGGAACCCCAACAAAATGCCACTTTTTAGCGTGCAGCAACGGCTAGATCAGATTAGTCTTTCTACACAACATCTACCTAATGTAGATGTAGATAGCTTTGATGGTCTTACCGTTAACTATGCCCAAATGCGACAAGCACAAGTTTTGCTGCGGGGTTTACGGGCTGTGTCAGATTTTGAAGTGGAACTGCAAATGGCTCACACCAATAAAACTCTTTCTACCCAAATAGAAACAGTTTTTCTTGCAACCTCAAATGAGTATAGTTTTTTAAGTAGTAGTGTGGTAAAAGAGATTGCAAGGTTTGGTGGCTCTATCGATCATCTCGTTCCCCCACACATTGCCCTAGATATATACCAATGCTACAATCACAAATCTCCAATGTTGAACCCAATCTCAACGGAAGCAATCCCCCCCCTCAAGAGTATCTCAGTGGAGAGGGAAGCATAGATATTCAGCAGGAACTCAACCGCCTAGAGGAAATGGTTCTCTCTAGTCTCAGGATTCCGCTGACGGGACGCACTCTCATAGATGAAGAAAAGCTACTGGATCAGCTTGATTACATCCGGCTTGCCTTACCATCACTTTTTCAAGAAGCAGCAGCTATCCTCGACCAAAAGGACGAAATTCTCCTGGAAGCGGAAGAGTATGGACAGCAGGTTGTTGAGGCCGCGCAAGCAAAAAGAGCGCAAATTTTAGCTGAAAGCGATATTATTCACCAAGCAGAACAAGAAGCTGAACAACTGCGGCGACAAGTACAACAAGAGTGTGAAGCAATAATGCAAGAAACCCTCGCCGAGATTGACCGTAAGCGGTATGCTTGTCAGCAAGAGTTAGACCAAATGCGACAAACTGCGATCGCTCACGCTCAAGAAATTGAAGATGGGGCTGATGCATACGCCGATGGCATCCTGGGAAATATTGAGCAGGATCTCAAGGATATGTTGCGAATTATCACCAACGGACGACAACAATTGCAAATTGATAACCTCACACAGCGCAATTCACCTCCTGGCAAAAAAAGATAGGAGTTTTAACGAGAGATGGGGAAAAATTATAGGTTGGGTTTCGCTATTGCTTAACCCAGCAATTTTTATCAAGGAAGACTTTTGGGTTTTGATACTCGAAGCTAAATCTACCTCTGAATAGGTTTAAAATTTTAGCTTACGCCAACACCTACCCATTGACGCAATTTAATATCTAATTACAGGGTGTAAGTAAAATCTTCTACCAGCATACCTGGAACTAAACTACCTCCAAGTTGACGACTATCATATGTACCTACTTCGGGAATGAATTCTTGAAAATCTGTCAAAGCTACTAAGTTTTCTCCCCAGAAGCGATAGAGACTTTCATCAAAACGTAAGTTTTCAATGGGAGCAATAATTTCTCCATTTTCTACCCAAAAACAAGCATAACGGGTCATACCTGTGATTCTACCAGTTTGGCGATCGCTCCAATTCAAGTAATGTAAATTCGATACATATAATCCTGTATCTAAACTCGGAAGAATCTGCTCAAATACTAAATTTCCAGTACTCACTTCTGGTGCTCGTAAAGTCTCTGAACTATTAGCACCGTTGGCAATTTTTTGATATTCCTTAGCAGTCCGAGAATTCACCAGAGTATTTACCAAATGTCCTTTTTCTATTACAGGTAACTCCGGTGCTGCTATTTCTCCTAATTCATTAAATCGCGGCACTAATCCCCGCTGAAAGTTTTCTTTCAAACTAAATCTTGGAGACAGTTGTTTTTCTTGACGCGATAAAGCAGCTAAAGCGCTATTTCCTTGTTGGATATCAGCTTCGCTTACTGCTCCCCAAGAAAGCATTAATAATAAATCTGCAACAGCAGCAGGTGCAAAATAAGTTTTGTATTGTCCCCGCGGCAATTCTTTCGCTGGGCGAGAAAGCAATTCGAGTTGCTTTTTGCCTTCGCTGATTTTGGCTATATAAGCAGATTCATCCCAGTCACTTCCTGCAAATGTGCCCTTAACTGCTTGTCCAGAGTTGGAAAATAGAGAATAATCTAAGGTAAAAGAATCAGTAGCAAACCAGTGTTTTTGTCCGTTGGAATCACCATAAGCTTTAACTACCACTCCCCCTGCATATATCCCTGTAAAATCCAATTCAGCAACTAATTCTAGCAGAGTTGGTACTACTGCTTCCGCCGCTAATAAATTCCCAGAATGTATTTCTCGACTGGAATTATTTCCTGATGGCAAAACTAGATATGGATCGATGGGTAATAGAATAAGTTCGTCACGTAGTTCTTGCAAAGCGGCATATGCTAACTGCCAATCTACGTCCCAATTTCCAGTAAACGGAAACTGCCGAACACTGCTACGCTGATCTGCCATCAAAGTCAGTTCGATCCAACCATCAGCAACACAACCAGTTTGGCGCACTTTTGCATGATTAAAACGAATAAATTGACTTCTTTCACTGCTGAGTTTCACAGTAAATTGTTCACTTTCGCCTTTTTTAATCAGCAGAGTTTCAATCAGTTGATTAAAGCTGACTTCTAACGCAGATAATTCCTCAATTTTCATGGATATTAAATATTAATAGGGAAATAAAGAGAGGGGATGAGAGTTAGGAGCGAAGCCGGACATTCTCCGCTCCTAACTTTGCAATTAGCACTTTTTCAAGTTCCTCCACCAAAAACTTCGACATTAGCAAATACACAAACAGGTGAACCATGTCCTACCCAAATAGCCTGATTTGGTTCTCCTTTACCACAATAAGGAGTACCATACATTTGCCAGTTGTCAGCATTTCCTACTTGGATTAAGCTGTGCCAAAACTCTGGTGTTGTGGCGCGATAGTTAGGATTGCGGAGGGTTTTGGTGAGTTTACCATTTTCAATTAATTTAGCGTACTCGCAACCAAATTGAAATTTGTAGCGGCGATCGTCAATTGACCAAGAACGGTTAGATTCCATGTAAACGCCGTGTTCTATCCCGCCAATAATGTCTTCAAAGCTGGCGTTTAGAGGTTCTAAATTCAAGTTACCCATGCGATCGATCGCAGGTCGATTCCATGAGGAAGCACGGGCACAGGCAACTCCTGGTACACCTGCTCTTGCTTGACTCTCCAGACTGCCTACACCTCGCTGGAGTACACCTTCTTTAACCAAATACTCCCGCGTTGCTACAGCACCAGTATCATCAAAGCCATAGCTAGCAAATTCACCAGGCACGGTGGGATCAAAAGTAATGTTCATCAGCGGCGAACCATATACTAGGTTGCCAAAATCACTTTTATTAACGAAGCTGCCCCCAGCATAATTACGCTCATCTCCCAAAATTCGGTCAATTTCTAGGGGATGTCCGACACTTTCATGGATTTGCAGCATCATTTGATCTGGGGCTAAAACTAAATTGGTACGGGTGCTAGGACATTCATCTGCTGTCAATAGTTCTACTGCTTGTTCGCCAATTTGCCGCACCCGATGCCATAAGTTTTCTTGTTTTAAAAGTTCTAATCCACCTTGATAACAGTTTGCCTGAGAACCATTGTTACTGCGTTGCTGTACAACCACCCCATCTTGGGCGGTGGCTCCATAATGAGTGCCTATAGATAGAGTTTTTTGATAGACTTCTGAGCCGTTGCTGCTAATAAACCAAGACTCCCTCTCAATGGTGCTAGCACTGGCTATAGTTTGCACAATCTTGTCGTCAACTTTCAGCGTTTGGCAAATTCGAACCAGTAAATCGTTGATTTCTCCAGGACTCAAAGCATCTAATGGCTCAAGGAATGGAGATTTATATTCACCAACCACTTTCGGGCGCTCACTTTCACGGAAGGGATGTATCCACCATTCAGTGGCCGCTAGTGCCTGTTTATAAGCTGTTTGGGCAGCAGCTTGGAGGGAAGACAGTTCCAGGGAGTTAGTTGCTGCATAACCCAGACAGCCATTTACCAAAACTTCCAGCATGGCTCCTATGGTGAAGGATTTGCTATTTACCTGGGGTAAGCCGTCACGGACTGAACGGGTTGTAGAAGTCTCCTTTACGGCTCTGATACCGATCCAATCAGCAGGAATGTCGAAACTAGCGATCGCTTTTTTTAGAGTAATCCACATAACAATTTAAAATTTAATTCCGGTGCCAGCGTGTACCATCACGGCTATCAATTAGCGTAATACCTTCTGCTTGGAGTTCGTCACGAATGCGATCGCTTTCGGCAAAATTTTTGCCTTTACGTGCTTCTTGCCTTTGCTGAATTTTCGCTTCAATTGCCGCATCGCTTAAACCATTACTCTTGCAATTTTCCGCTTCTATCTCGGCTTTTAAGCCCAAAACTCCAGCCAATGTAACAAGAGTTTGCCATTGACGCTTTAATTCATCAGGTGAAGTTTCGGTTTTCCCTTCATGCACAATAATATTTCCTTCACGGCGCAGTTCTTTGGCTAATTCAAACAGAACTGTTAACCCACCAGGAAAATTAAAGTCGTTATTCACAGTTTCTTGAAAGCGTTCAACAGTTTCAGCGAGTAGTGGAGCAGTTTCCACTCCCCAGCCTAGTTGTTTGCCGTATTGGTAGCCGAAGAGTAAACCTTCTTTAATGGTGTGCCAACCGTTGGTTGCTGCGGCGATCGCTTCGTCGGTAAAATCTATGGGTGTACGATATTGAGCCGTTAGCACGAACAACCGCACTGCCATCGGGTCAACTCCTCGATCCAGTAATTCTCGAATAGTGATAAAGTTGCCCAAAGATTTGGACATTTTTTCACCATCTACTTTCACCATGCCGTTATGAAGCCAGTAACGCGCCAGAGGTTTTCCTGTCACAGCCTCAGATTGGGCAATTTCGTTTTCGTGATGAGGAAAAATTAAGTCAGCACCACCAGCATGAATATCTATGGTATCACCCAAGCGATCGCGCACCATTGCCGAGCATTCAATGTGCCACCCTGGACGACCTGCGCCCCAAGGTGATTCCCACGCTGGTTCTCCTGGTTTTGCTGCCTTCCATAAAGCAAAATCGAAGGGGTCTTTCTTTTTCTGGTACTCTGGATCTTCTACATTGACGCGCTCGCTTTTCCCTGCTTGCATATCTTCTAACTTGCGTCCCGAAAGCTTGCCATACTCAGCAAACTGCCGCACTGCATAATACACATCGCCGTCAGCAGGGTAAGCAAAACCCTTATTTTCTAACTCATGAATTAACCGCTGAATGCCATTCATCGTATGGGTAGCACGCGGATATTCATCAGCTTCTTTGATTCCCAGCCGCGCCATATCCTCAAAATATGCTTTGATAAAGCGATCGGCTACAGCTTCCATTGATGAATGTTCAACACAGGCTCGATTGAGAATCTTGTCATCAATATCGGTAAAATTTTGGATATATCGGACTTCATAGCCGATAAACTGGAGGTATCGGCGGATTACGTCCCAAACAATGCAAGCTCTCGCATGACCCAAATGGCAGTAGTCGTAAACCGTTACGCCGCAGTAATACATCTTAACCTTGCCTGGTTCGACTGTTTCAAACGGTTCTTGACGACGGGTGAGGGTATTGTAAAGGGTTAGGGTCATAACAGAGTAATGCTGAAATAAGAAGATACGTAATAATAGGGTAAAGCAGCTGGGATGACAGTCCAGCATCCCTATGCTAGTGTTTTCTGGACTATCTGCGCTACATTACTATTTTTTGACTATTTGATAACAGCGCTATGCAATCAGCAGTTACACCCGAATCTTCGGCAATGGATACGCCTAAACAAGGAATGCCAGTAACAATTATTACGGGCTTTCTCGGTAGTGGCAAGACGACTTTACTTAATCATATCCTCAACAATCAACAGGGTTTGAAAACCGCTGTTCTAGTGAATGAATTTGGCGAAATTGGCATCGACAACGAGCTAATTGTTTCCACTGGTGAGAACATGGTGGAGTTAAATAATGGTTGTATTTGCTGCACTATTAATAATGATTTGGTAGATGCAGTTTACAAAGTTTTAGAACGCCAAGAAAATCTAGATTATCTAGTAGTGGAAACAACTGGATTGGCAGATCCGCTACCAGTAGCTTTAACATTTCTGGGTACAGAATTGCGAGATTTAACTCGTTTAGATTCGATTATTACAGTAGTAGATGCGGCAAATTACAGCCTAGATTTATTTAACTCTCAGGCAGCATACAGCCAGATTGCCTATGGTGATGTAATTGTGCTGAACAAGACTGATTTGGTTGATGAAGCCACTTTGAATGAGTTAGAAACAAAAATTAACGAAGTTAAGGAAGGAGCGAGAATTCTCCGCACCACGCGATCGCAAGTGCCACTCCCGTTAATTCTCAGTGTTGGTCTGTTTGAGTCTGATAAATATTTTGACACAGTGGTGGATGAACACGACCATCACGATCATCATGATGATCACGATCACTCCACATGCGGTCACGATCATCATGACCATGACCACCATGACCACCATGACCACCATGACCACCATCATTCTGACCATTTAGAAAATGATGGTTTTACTTCCATCTCTTTCCAAAGTGACAAGCCTTTTTCTATTAGGAAGTTTCAGTATTTCTTAGATAACCAGCTACCCTCAAATATCTTCCGAGCGAAGGGGATTATGTGGTTTGATGAAAGTCCGAAGCGTCATATTTTCCACCTTTGCGGTAAACGCTTCACCTTGGATGATGATGAATGGCAAGGTAAATTGAAAAACCAGCTAGTGCTGATTGGTCAAAATTTGGATCGCGAGGCTTTAATTACTCAACTCGAAAACTGCATTTGTCTACCTTCAACCTCTCGCGGTAAAGGGTTTGGCAAATAAAAGTTAGGAGTTAGAGACGCGATTAATCGCGTCTGTACAAACGTTAGGAGTTAAAAGTTTATTAATTATACTCGTTCCCAGGTAGAACCTGGGAATGCATTCCTAATGGCTCCGCCATCGATTTTGAACAATGAAAATCAAAGAATAGCGTAGGCGTAGCCCGTCGTAGACATCGCTTCCTCACTCCCCTGCGTTTACGAGCGAGTGTTTCGCCAATCATTACGAATTACGAATTACGAATTAGTTAAAATGCGCGTTGTTATCCAGCGAGTTCAATCATCTCAAGTTACAGTTAATGGTGAAATTGTCGGTAAAGTTGGGCGGGGGTTAAATTTGCTCGTGGGTATAGCCAATACCGATACTGATGCTGAAATCGACTGGATGGTGCGTAAGTGCTTGGAATTACGGCTGTTTCCTGACCAAGAAGGAGACGACCGTTGGCAAAAATCTATACAAGAAATTAGTGGCGATTTGTTAGTCGTCAGTCAATTTACACTTTATGGTGACTGTCGCAAAGGTCGCCGTCCTTCTTTTGACCGTTCAGCTGCTCCCCAATCAGCAGAAGATTTGTATAATCGTTTTGTTATCAAGTTAAGAGCTAGCGGGTTGCAGGTAGAAACAGGTAAATTTGGTGCAATGATGCAAGTTACAATAGAAAATGATGGCCCCGTAACTTTATTACTTGAAAAAGAAGCGATTTAAGTATATACACTAAAAACTGAATAACAGTAGTCTCTAGACCGTGGTGTTCTAATTGATGAGAGAATATTAAATTAACCATCACAAAAGTTTAAATTCATTCATCATGGCGAAAATCCAGTTTTCTAAAGGTCTTGACGAAGAGGTAACTCCAGAGGTGCGCTTGACGCGATCGCGCACTGGCGACAGTGGTACAGCGACATTTATTTTTACGAATCCGAAGATTTTAGATCAAGGTAGCACCGAAGATATTACCGGGATGTACCTGATTGATGAAGAAGGGGAGATAATTACCCGTGAAGTTAAAGCTAAATTTATCAACGGTAAACCGGAAGCATTAGAAGCACTTTACGTGATGAAATCTGCCCAAGAATGGGAGCGCTTTATGCGTTTCATGGAGCGGTATGCTGAAGAAAACGATTTGGGACTGAGCAAAAATGAGGCATAGGGCATAAGGCATAGAGCATTGGGTCATAGGTAATTATTGTCATGCCCAATGCGCCATTCGCCATCCCCAATTATCCATGCTCAAAAGTTCATGACTGACCTACAATGCCACAACCCCACCCAGACTCGTCTAAAATTACGGTAACTTGTGCTGTGGTTACTGTCAGCGATACACGCACTTTGGAAACAGACAAAAGTGGTCAACTAATTAAGCAGTTACTCCTTGGTGCAAATCATGCTATAGGAGCCTACACGATCATCAAAGATGAACCAACACAAATTCAAGGGCAGATAGAAAATCTAGGTAAAAGCTCAAATTTGGATGCTGTAATTTTCAGTGGTGGTACAGGTATTGCACCAAGAGATACCACCTACGATGCTATTGAGAAGTTATTAGAGAAAACTTTACCGGGATTTGGTGAGTTATTTCGTTTTTTAAGTTATCAAGAAATTGGTTCGCGGGCGATCGCTTCTCGCGCTGTTGCTGGTGTTTATCAAAATAAATTAATCTTCTCGCTTCCTGGTTCTAGTAATGCTGTGCGACTGGCTATGGAAAAACTGATTTTACCCGAACTCACTCACTTGGTAAGTCAGGTTTGTAAGGAAGTGAAATAAGCAGCCTTTCAAAAAGTTACCATGATAACTTTTGTGAACTAGCTATACTGACCTGACAGTTCAGTGTAAGCCTTCTTGCTGAATCAGGTAAAACTAAGGCATGAGGAAGTGAAATCATCCTTTCTATGCTTACATTTTCAGGCTACCCAGAATTATAGTGAATCGGATGAAATATTAATATCAGGTCAACAATGGAGCCTATTTACTGGAATTGCATAATTGCTCACAGCATTACTGCATTTTCATACTTTGGCATCCCTACAGTAATAGGGGTTTTCTTTGCTAAAACTAAGGCAACTATACCTTCTAAGTTTTGGCTAGCCTTTTTCTTATCAGGTGGATTCGTACTATTTTGCGGATTTCATCACCTTCTGGCGATCTTTGAACCACATTCGGTAGTGTCGCTGTTGCACTTAGGTGTACTTGATGTAATGGCGTTTGTTTCCTTGTCTGCTTTACTCTACATGATGCCAACTGCTTATCAAATTGTAGAGGCGATCGCGAAATCTCAAGAAGATACCCGCGAACTTCAACGCAGCCAGCAGATGCAACGGCTATTCCTAGATCAGGGGCCATTTCTAGCCTATATCAAAGATGAGCAATCCAGAATGCTCTACTACAACCAGGAAATACAGTCTAGATTTTCGGTAAATCCCCAAGAATGGGTGGGAAAAACAGATAGTGAAGTTTTGACAGATCCAGAAGAGGCGCGACGGGTAATGGAAAACGATCAAGTCGTTTTGAGGACTGTACGCCCCTTAAGGCTGATTGAAGAGGTAAAGATGCCTGGTCATGATCAGCCGTGCTACTGGCTATCGTTTAAGTTTCCGTTTAACGATTACGCAACGGGCGCTTACCGTATTGGTGGGATCAGTATCGATATTACAGAATCTATAGAAGCACAGCGATCGCTAACTGACTTAAATCGGCAGTTAGAAGAAAAAGCACTGGAATTAGAGGCAAAAAAACGAGAACTTATATATCTCTCAGATATGGCGGATATGCTTTATTCCTGCGAGTCTGAAGATGAGATGTATCAAGTGGTCGCTTTAACCTGTTCTAAGCTATTTCCTAAAATGAGTGGTTCTATCTATATAACTGCTAATTCCAAGAATTATGTTCAGATGAATAGTTTTTGGGGAGGTCAAAGAAGCAGTAAAGAAATATTTTCATTATCCGATTGTTGGGCATTGCGGAGAGGAAAATTAAACCTTTTATCGCCCCATAATAATTCAGGACTAATGTGCAGTCACTTAATACAGCCTCTTAGCGGCACACATTTGTGTGTTCCATTGTTTGGACAAGGCGAAGTAGTTGGGATCTTACACATCGATACGCTTGAAGAAATCAGTCCAGAAGCTCAACAAATTACTGAGATTATTGCTAGAACATTAGGTATTGCACTGAATAATCTATCGATCAAACAACGTCTAACCCATGATAGCTTGCGGGATGGGATGACCCAACTATTCAATCAAAGCTATATGCAAAGCATAACGGAACAGAGGCTAGCCGAAGCTGAAAGGTTGGGACAACCTCTTAGTGTTATTTTCCTTGATATTGATAACTTCAAATCCTACAACTCGCGCTATGGGCACGTAACTGCCAACATTGTTCTCCAAGGATTAGCAAAGCTGCTGTTAAAATCTATTCGCTCTTTTGATATTCCTTGCAGATGGGGTGGTGAAGAATTTGTGATTGTGATGCCTAATATGACGCTGGAAACCCTCAGAAAGCGAGTAGAACAACTCAGGATAGATATTGAACAAATGCAATTGAAGGACGGCGATCGTATTCTCGAAAGCATTACTGCTTCTTTTGGAATAGCTGTATCAGAACCAGGGATTACGGTTAAGGATTTTCTAGATCGGGCAAATCAAGCGATGCTTGAGGCAAAGCGAACAGGGAAGAATCGGGTTATGGAATATGTAAACAACTATTATTAATTGATAATTCAAAAAACCTCAAGTGGTAAATAAGCAGCCCTTCAGTCGGTATCAAATGTCAAACTTTCCAGTATGAAATCAGAAACTCATAAATTTTCTGTATAAAAAAACAACTCCTTGAAGATGTGGGAGTTGTCATTTTGTATTCGAGCAGTTTTTTAAACGATTCAGAATGGAGCGATGCTTGCGGCGGGCTGCGCCTACGCCAAGCAGATGGCAGCCAATATAGCAGCGATGACATAGAATACTCCAACCACTTGCAATTCTGACCAGCCAGTCAGTTCTAAATGATGGTGTAAGGGTGCCATTTTGAAGAGGCGCTTGCCTTTGCCATCAGGGCCTTTGGTGGCTTTGTAATAACTTACCTGCGCCATCACTGAAAGAGTTTCTACGAAGAAGATACCACTGAGAATGAACAGAGCTACTAAGGTGTTTGTCAATAGTGCTACAGCCGCTAAAGCGCCCCCCAGTGCTAAAGAACCGGTATCTCCCATGAAAACGCGGGCTGGGTTACGATTATGGGCTAAGAAACCTAAGCACCCACCGCTTAAAGCAGCACAGAAAACCATTAACCCTGGTGCTGTAGGCGCGACTAAAGCACCTAAAGCCAAAAGTGCGATCGCTACTGTTCCTGCTGCCAAGCCATCAATACCATCTGTTAAATTAGTCGCATTACTTTCTGCAACTAACACAAAACCTGCTAAAGGCCAAAATAGGAATCCTAAGGGTAGTGTGAAGCTCACCCAAGGCAAAGCAATATTTGTAATATTAGAAGGTTGATTAAACATCAGCCATAGACAAAACACAGCCGCAAAGCTTACCTGCAAAGCCAGTTTCGTTCGGGGAGATATACCTTTATTTGATTTCCGGCGCAGAATTTGCCAATCGTCGAGCCAGCCAATCAATCCATAGCTGATTGTCAAAGCCGAAACTGCAAGTACGTCTGTAGCAAAGTCAGACAATATGCAAGCAATTATCACACCTACAGGTATAAAAAATATACCGCCCATTGTTGGGGTGCCTGCCTTTTTTAGATGTGCTTGGGGCCCATCTTCGCGAATTATTTGTCCAGTTTTGAGTGCTTGGAGTAGGGGTATTACCCAATAGCCCACGACACCTGAACCCAGCGCACATAAAAGTAGTGGCAGGGTTAACGACATACTTTGCCAGGGTAGCCTATTGGCCATCGAATCTAAGAAAAATGCTGTTGTACCTAGCCCTACGGCTAATAAAGAGGCTAGAACGATTCCAGAAATGTTTAATCCTTGCTCAGGAGATAATTTAGCGTCCACAGAAGTTTCCCTTCACTCCACACTTATAAAACTGAATACCAGGAACTAGGGATACTACCAAGTCCCTAGCCTGAAAAGGCTAATCCTCGGCGATTCCTATATCGTCATCATCATCCAGGTCGTAGCCAATTCCATCTTCTACACCCATTAGGGAGTCTATTTCTTCTTCGTCATCTTGAAAATCCGGTTCGTGAACGTCACGCGTGATGATCCTACCGTTGGTTTGCAACCAGTCCAATAAAGAGGACTCTTGCTTTAAGGGGATGACATCAGCTCGCTGATTACGGGGTACTTCACGTAATGGAGAGTTCAACATATCGAGGAGGACAAGAAAAGGTTTACGTAAGTTGACATTTAGAGTCTATCACTTGACACGGATTAATTTAGTTATCCTTTCAACCCTTTAGTTGATAAATCCGCATTCAGATAGAAATTTTTTATTTAATAGGCATATCGCTTAGGTCAAGCGATTATTAGTAATTTTTATGGCACTACACATAGGTCATGAATATCTTGTTTATGCTGATGGAAAGGACTGATTTTTGAGGTGACAGGCGATGATGGGAAAAGCGGCTCTAATAGATGCGATCGCTGGTACAAATCGCGGTCTACTGGCGACCCAAGCACAGAAACAGGCTATCTTAGCAGCGATCGCCAATTTAGAAGATTTTAATCCTACACCCCGTCCGGTAGAAGCTAACAATTTGCTAGATGGCAATTGGCGATTACTATACACCACTAGCAAGGCTCTTTTAAACTTAGATCGTTTACCTTTGTGCAAACTGGGTCAAATCTATCAGTGTATCCGGGTAGATACTGCCAGTGTTTACAACATAGCTGAGATTTATGGCCTACCTTTTTTGGAAGGATTAGTCAGCGTTGCTGCAAAATTTGAGCCAGTTTCAGGTCGGCGTGTCCAAGTGAAATTTGAGCGTTCTATTATCGGCTTACAACGTTTAATAGAATACAATTCTCCGGTAACTTTTATCCAACAAATTGAAGCAGGTAGAAAATTTCCGGGGATTGATTTTGCAATCAAGAGTGATAAACAGCAAGGCTGGTTAGATATCACCTATATAGATAACGATCTGCGGATCGGCAGAGGTAACGAGGGGAGCGTGTTCGTACTGAGTAAAACATAAGTTTATGCAAAAATACTGTTTGCGAACGAAGGTAAGCTATAACGTGTACCTTGTCAAGTAGGTCTAATACAGTTTTAAATTTGGGTAGGGAGTGGGGAGTAGGGGGGGTGAGGAAGATAAGGGAGATAAGGGAGAAAGAATAACTAATATTCAATGCCCAATCCAATCCCTAGTCCCCAGTCCCCAGCCGCTAATACCCAATTCAGACAAATAACTTAACAAAGACTCTAGCAGCGACCTTCAGGTTGTAGAGTGAAATCAATTAGCCCTCTAGATTGGCGATTGATAACTAAAAGGGAAAATAATCATGGTTCAACGTGGTTCTAAAGTACGTATTCTCCGCCCTGAATCCTACTGGTTTCAGGATCTAGGAACTGTGGCTTCCATTGACCAAAGCGGCATCAAATACCCTGTAATTGTCCGCTTTGAAAAGGTCAATTACTCTGGTATCAATACCAACAACTTTGCTCAGGATGAATTAGTAGAGGTAGAAGCACCAAAGGCTAAACCACCTAAAAAATAGCAGCAAAGCTACAAGGGGGTTGTTTGATGCGATGATGAAGGGTAGTCTTAAGTCTGAAGTATGAAGTCTGAAAATTTCAGTTCATTCATCTTTGATCCAAGCCTACCCTAATCTATGAGAAGCTGCCCTGCGGGTATTTACGGTTTCTCTTGGGTAGTAATACGATCCACTTACGGATGTGTAAGTACTACTTCATCTCTTCTTTCTTGAACCCTCAAATACATCAAAATTGCCTGCTTAATCTGCTTGAATGCCTGAACTGCCTGAAGTTGAAACAGTCCGCAGGGGTCTAAATCAATTGACCCTTAACCAAGAAATCACGGGTGGAGATGTGTTGCTCGATCGCACCATCGCCTACCCGTTTTCTGTCGGTGAGTTTGTTGATGGAATTAAAAAGAATGCGTACCCCGGAGGGGTTGGCGCAGCTATTGCTACTTGGCATCGTCGTGGTAAATATCTCCTCGCAGAACTCTCCTCTTCCTCTTCCACAGGTTGGCTAGGGGTTCATCTGCGAATGACCGGTCAATTACTGTGGCTGCATCGAGATGAACCATTACATAAGCACACGCGGGTTAGATTATTCTTTGGGGAACACCAGGAATTGCGTTTTGTTGATCAGCGTACCTTCGGTAAAATGTGGTGGGTTCCACCTGGTGTTGCTGTAGAAAGTATTATTACTGGTTTGGCAAAACTTGCAGCAGATCCATTTTCACCCGAATTCACTGTCGAGTATCTAGCAAGCAAACTTCAAAATCGCCGCCGTCCAATTAAGACTGCGCTACTGGATCAATCGGTGGTGGCGGGATTAGGTAACATTTATGCTGATGAAGCATTGTTTAAGAGTGGAATTTTACCTGAAACTTTGTGTATAGATTTACAGCTAAAGCAAATTGAGCGTTTGCGAACAGCCATAATTCAAGTGTTAGAAACCAGCATTGAGGCTGGTGGTACGACTTTTAGTAATTTTTTAAGTGTTAAGGGTGTCAACGGCAACTATGGTGGTGTTGCTTGGGTTTATAACCGCGCTGGAGAACCCTGTCGAGTTTGTGGTACAACAATTCAACGGATTAGGTTAGCTGGGCGATCTAGTCACTTTTGCCCCCAGTGTCAAACAGGAGAGACGCGATGAATCGCGTCTGTACAAGAGTTAGAGACACGATTAATCGCGTCTGTACAAGAGTTAGGAGTTTTTACCTCGGAAGTCTCTTAAAATGCGGATAAGTCTAATCTAGAAATTTGAGAGGGGAATTCATGGCAGTCAAAAAAGGAGATATGGTTCGCGCTATCCGCGAGAAACTGGAAAACAGTCTGGAAGCAAAAGCCAGTGATGCTCGCTTTCCTTCCTATTTGTTTGACAGCAAGGGCGAAATTTTAGATGTCAAAGGTGATTACGCCCTTGTTAAGTTCGGGAAAGTACCAACGCCAAACGTTTGGTTACGTGTGGATCAACTCGAAGAATTTAAATAATAAGCTCATCAATAAGCTCATCCCACCCCTAAAAGGGGATGGGATTTCACTTTAACTGTTAACCGTCAACAGTCAACTGAATTCTTGTTGATAAAAATTGCACTTTAATAATTATGTCTTCTTCCCTTAACTCCCCAATTGTGTGTAATTTACCCCGTGTAACCATCGTGGGTGCGGGTAGGGTTGGTAGTACTTTAGCTCAACGCATTGCAGAGAAAAATCTAGCAGATGTAGTTTTACTAGATATTATCGCGGGAATGCCCCAAGGTTTGGCGCTGGATTTGATGGAAGCCAGGGGAATTGAAATACATAATCGCCAAATTATCGGCACAAATAATTATGCTGATACATCTGGTTCCCAAATCGTGGTAATTACCGCAGGACTTCCCCGCAAACCAGGGATGAGTCGGGATGACTTGCTAAAAACCAATGCCAAAATTGTGGTGGAAGCGGCAAAAAATGCGATCGCTCATTCTCCCAATGCTATTTTTATTGTCGTCACTAATCCGTTGGATGTGATGACTTATTTAGCTTGGCAAGCAACTGGTTTACCACGCGATCGCATTATGGGTATGGCTGGCGTGTTAGATTCCGCCCGTTTTGAAACCTTCATTGCCCTAGAATTGGGAGTTTTGCCCGCCGATGTCAAAGCGATGGTATTGGGTAGCCACGGCGATTTAATGGTGCCCTTGTCTCGTTATGCTACCGTTAACGGCATTCCTATCACTGAATTGCTGGATGCAGCCACAATTGAACGTTTGGTTGAAAGAACTCGCAACGGTGGCGCAGAAATTGTGGAATTGATGCAGACGGGTGGTGCTTTTTTTGCTCCGGCATCGGCTACTAGTGTAATGGTAGAATCGATTTTGCTAAATCAGTCGCGGTTGTTGCCTGTGGCGGCTTATTTGCAAGGTGAATACGGTTTAGAAGATGTTGTGATTGGTGTTCCCTGTCGGTTGGGATGCGGTGGAATTGAAAGTGTTTTGGAATTAAATCTCACTGATGGCGAAATAGAGGGTTTGCATACTTCGGCTCAATCTGTGCGTAAAAGTATTGAGCGATCGCAGGAAATAAATAATTCGTAATGATGCTCGTTCGCCCTTGGCGTGCCGTAGGCAAGACTCGCTAACGTAATTCGTAATTCGTAATTTGTCGAAATAACTGCAAAAACAAAAGGCAGTAGGTTCACATCCTGCTGCCTTATACCAATTCAATTAATTATTGCAACACATCCTTGGGTAAAGACGCGATGAATCGCGTCTCTACAAATGGTCTATTTGTCGCATTCTTTTTTCAAATTGGTATTACAAATCAAATTGGGAAAACCTCTCTTTTTCTAGGTGAGAGGCTTGGAATTTTCCCCATTTCCTACTAGGGAAGGGGGCTGGGGGTTAGGTTTAGCGTTAACGGCGGTAATCCTGATCTGCGGGGTCGCCGTAGGGGTCTTCACTAGCTGGGCGGACGTTACCAAACTCCCCTTGGTCTGCGGGATCTCCGTAAGGGTCTTCACTAGCTGGGCGAACGTTGCCGTAAGAGGCGATATCTGCGGGGTCGCCGTAGGGGTCTTCACTAGCTGGGCTGATGTTGCCATAAGATGCCGGGTCTGCGGGATCACCGTAGGGGTCTTCGCTGGCTGGACGTACATTGCGATTGCGGTATTCGTTATCTTCAGCTTGATCGCCGTTTCCTCCAAAGAAGAGATCCTTCGCCTTTCGCAAAAAGAAATTTACCATGATCTATCTCCTGTTTTAAGTTCGTGTCTCCCACGTGCGCGATCGGCGTTATCCTTCGGGAAACCCGCTTTAGATTTACACACGCTTCGCTATCTAGAGTGCTGGAGCTGCGGATGAAGTTATGCCAGTTAGATCGCGACCTGAAGAACTCCTGTTATAGCCTTGGAATTCCCGATACTTTTGCGCTTCAGATTCCGGTACTCGAATTCCTTCTGGTGGTGGAGTAACCCAGTGAGCACGATGTTCAGCATCGCGGTAATATACACGCCCGTTCTTGGAAAGATAGTACTTACCTTGCGCTCCTTCTTGTGGAGCATTCTTATGCTGGTTGTAGAGGTAATAAAGTGCCGCAGCTCCTGCCAAAATAGCCACTTTTTGTCCTGTACCCATTCCCTTCTTAACTTCGGGTTGGTTTGTGGTGCGATCGCTCACTGTTCTACCAATGGTGTCATCAACAGGTGGTGGCGTAGCAGTTTTAGAACCACCTCCGCAGCTACTCAGCAGAGGAACCATAAGCAATGCGGAAAGCAGCACTGCAAATAGACGCGAAACTATTTTACGTTCTTTATATATTGTGTTCATCGGATTTCGTCATCACCTGTATTTACTAAAAGCCTTGCTGTTGCAAATACAAAGTTGGAATTCCTGTTATTTCACCTGGAATTGAAAGAACATCTACCACTTAATTTACAACTGCATAGCTACAACGTTTCACTGTCATGATGATCGATTTTCTCAAGTATTCCATCCCGCCTTTGAGAGAAACTGCATTCATCCTAAGGAAATAACTTGTTGATTTTTGATTAATCAATTTAGCTGAAACGCGGAAATATTCAGCAATTTCTCGGTTATTTTTTTGGTGTAAATAAATTAAAAAGATACAGCTACTATGATGATCTTTGCCAAATAATACACACAAATATGACATCAAAAAATACACCCCAAACTAGAACTCGTCTCCTTTTGGCTTTGTGGGATTTGGGAGGAACGCAGCAGGAAGTTAAGAAGGGTCAACTCACTAAGCGGATTGTATCCAAAAGCCAGAAGGTAGCAGATTATCAGGGTTCATTTGAAGAATTACAGAATCAGGGTGCGATCGCAATCTCCAAAAAAGGATACTCTCTAACATCTCCCAAGGGTTTCGAGGTGTTAGGTGAGGGTTTGAGAAGTGGCGATTTTAAATTTGAAGGGACGATTGTCGGTACTTGGGCGGCGAATGCGTTGGTGAAGTGGATTAGTCAGATTGATGTTGCGGTAACTGGTGCAGATGTACCAGTTAATGGGAAGAGTGCGTTAGCGGAGCTTTCCAAAGGAATCGCATCTTACGACGAATTTAAGTCAGTGGCGTTGGAAGTCTACGACAAGCTGAACTATGAATACAACTTTAACAATCTAGTGCCAATTTACCGCATTAGGAGAACAATAGGCGATCGCGTGAGTCGTACAGACTTTAATGATTGGCTGCTGGAAACGCAAGCCGACGACATTTTGCAACTGCAAGGCGGAAGTGTAGAAGACAGCGCACCCGACAAAATTGAAGATTCGGTAGCTACAGAATTAGATGGATTACGTTGCTACGCCACACGCCTGAAACCTTAAACCTTATTTGACTCTTCACATATTAACTTCACAACACTATGACTCTTACCACATCTACCATTGATGATCTTATTAGAAATCAAAACCCTTTTGCAGGACATATTGTGGTCAGACCGCAACAAATCTGGGGTAAAAGTTTTCCTGATGTGATTTCAATTAATGCTCATGCTTCTAATGCAGTTTTTGAGGCTGTTGATAAAGTCCGTAAAGGAAAACGTGAAACTGTAGGTATCACAATTACAGCAGAAAAAGGGTTAGGCAAAAGCCATATTATTAGTCGAATACGCCATCGATTACAGACAGAAGATGGTAGCTTATTTATCTATATGAGTAAGTATGATAATCTGAATCAGATTAAGTATCAATTTCTCCAAACAGTTGCCTCTAGCCTTAGAGCATTTGGTAGCCAAAAGTTAATGCAATGGCAAGAGATTGCAGCAGCTTTAATTAACGAAGCAAAGCAATGGAATTATACGCCACAACAGTATATTAGTATGTATCCAAGTTGGTTAAGCAAACACTCAACTAAGGCAATAGATCATTTGACGGAAATAGTTCTGCAATTCAAGCCTGAAATAACCAACCCTTACATAGTGAAAGCAATTTTGTGGACGCTTTCTACAGCCCACGTTAACTTTGCAACCTACTGGCTATCTGGTTTAGAATTAACACAAGAACAAGCTGAAGCAATGGGATTACCAAATCCTAAAATTGAGAATAGAGAAGCTGAAGCATTAAGCACTGTTCGTCAAATTCTAGACATCACTAGTAATTATCGAATCCCTGTGATTTGTTTTGACGAATTAGATATTGCAGATGCTGCTGATAATGGATTTTTAGCAGCACAAGTTATTGCAAGCTTAGTTAAGGATTTATATAACAGTCTTAAACAAGGTGTTTTACTGTTGGCAATGTATCCTCGTACCTGGGAAGACCAAATCAAGGCTTTACCAGAAGCTGAAGCAGTTATAGATAGATTAGTAAGTGATCAAGCTGATAGACAGCCTATAAAATTAAGCTTCCTCAATTCTGATGATATCGTTGCTTTAGTTAGTCAATGGTTACAAGATTTTTATGAGCAACATCAGCAAACCCCGCCTCATCCTCTATACCCATTTGATGAAACTAAACTCAGAGAACTTGGCAAGAGTAGGCCTACAGTTAGGTCAGTTTTGAAATGGTGTGCAGAAAACTTTGTACCTATTAAACTTATTACTAATGATCCTCCAAAAAAGAACATCCATCCTGTTAAACCTTGCTTCGATAATGAATTAGCCAATGTAGAAGCTTCTATTGACTCATTAATGCAAGAAGAAATAACTATTAGTACTGCTCTTTGGATGGCTTTCAATAATTTAATAGGCGAAACTGTAGAAGGAGTAACAATCGAATCAATTGAAGAAGTACTAGTTAAAGCAGTAGATGAAGGATTTATCGATTTTAAAATTGTCGGTAATAAAGGGAAAGTGAGGATCGGAGTAAGTGTAGTTCAGCAAGATGGCAAGTTTATTGGTGCTGCTTTGAAGCGACTAATTGACTATGAAAAGTTTGACCTAACTCGTGGTTGCCTATTGCGTTCAAAGAATATTAATCAAGGTGCAGGATTAGCTAGAAAGAATTTGAGAACACTGTTGGAAGAAAAGGGTGGAGAGTGGATAGGCTTGCAAAGTCAAGATATTAAACCGCTTTTAGCCATCTATTTTGTTTGCCGTAACATAGAGAGTTATGAACTTACAGGTGAACAGATAGTTGATTTTATTGAGCAGAACAAACTAGCAATCAACAATCCTTTAATTCGAGAAATTCTCAGCGATCCTTCTGGGCAAGAACCTACAAATTTAACTGATGATGGATTACCTATTAGTATACCTCGAAGTGTTGCTACTGCCGATAATATCGAACTAAAACTATAGCTAATTAGAAATGAATCAGCAGTTTTCGATTCCAACAGCGCTGTGTCTACCCGTCCCTGATATTGAAGCTTTAATACAGGGACGAACAATTGCAGCTTTACCCAGGATGTTTATTCGTCCTGGGCAGAGATTTGCACTTTATCCTGCTGACTCTTCAGTTTCAATTAAAGCTTGGGCTAAATGTGAACTTTCCCAAATTTTAGACGAGACTAAGCCATTAGATACTTTGTCTAAATTAACAATATGCACACCAAAAGTATTAAAGGAGAGATTACAAAAACAACAGTATCTTTTCCTAGCTTACTTGCGTGTCTATCATTTACCTCAGTTACAAGAAATATCAGTCAATCCCAACATTCAGGAAAAGCTAGGAAAATTTGTTAGTTTACCTAATTCTCTAACGGTTTCTGAAGCAAACCCAGTATTAAACGATCGCACCTTCGCCCAACGCAAACGCCAATTAGAAAAGCTAGAATCCCCACTGCATATTGAATTGGAAGAATTGCAGAGTGCGATCGCATCCCTAGCCATTAGCCAACCAGCAGCTAAACAATTGGACAATGATATCAAAGTATTTCTGGGTTGGAGTAGTGACAAGCTCATTAAGCAAACCGATCCAGATTTAGCTTGGATAAATGATATTGCAAAATTGGGCGATCGCAGTATCGAAAAAGATGAGGGTAAAAGCAACTACCAAGCTGGTACAGACTTTGAAGATATCGCACGCCGTAGCCTTGATTTCTTAGGATTCAAAGTTGAAGAAAACGACAAAGGTGGTGCAGGTGGCTTAGACTTATTTTGCTCACAACCTTATCCTCTTGTTTGCGAATGTAAAGCAGGTAAAAGCATTCCAGATCGTGCAGTAGAAGAATTAGATAGGATTGGCAAAAGGCATCTAAAAGAAAATTATCTTCAAGCTGTAAGGTTGATTATTGGCCCAGGTAAACCGACTAAAAATTTGAAAGAATCTGCTGAAGTATCGAAAATCAGTATTATAAATGTAATGACTCTACAAAAGCTAGTTGAATTCAAAGCAAAATATCCAGGTGCTATTAATTTAGTCGAATTACGGCAATATTTAGAACCTGGGCAAATTGATTATAAAATTGATGAATATATTGATAAAGCTGAGAGAGAGATTAAATTGCGATCGCAGATTATCACAGTAGTCAAAGAACTCTCTGAACAAGACAACGAAAGTTTAAAAGCTACACATCAGAGCTTCACCGTTACAGAAATTCGTGTTCATTATAATGCTACTCATAATCCCCGGCTAAATGATGAAGTCGTTCACGATTTACTGATTGAACTTTCTTCACCCTTAACAGGTTATTTAGGGCGAATTAAAGGTAGTGATTGCAAGAGCGATCGCTTTTACTTTCTCCGCGATTTACCTATTAGTTGCTAAAAGATAATTGGAAGCAAACTAAAACACCAAGTTACTCATCTGAATCTGCAAATAAAGATTCCAAATTTTGATAGCCACTAACTACACGGACAATTTCAATTCCACTATTTATAATTCGATAAAGAATGATGTAATTATCTAAAGGAACACCGCGCAAATCAGGTTTAATATTTCCGTAGCTGCGTCCCATATTGGGGAAATTAGCTAAATATTTACACTTTTTATCAAACTTTTCAATAAAATGCTCCCCAGCATCAATATTTATTCTGACAAAATAATCAATAATTTTTGATACATCCTGACTAGCTTCTGGAGAGATAATATGCTGAGTCATCCTTATAATTCTCTCGCCTTACGCAGTTTTTCTCGCAATTGTTCAATTACAACTTCTCCATCAATACCTTCCCCTCTATCCAGTTGATCAATAGCAACTTCAACTTTTTCTCGTGTTTCTTCAACCCACTGTTGATAACCTTTTTCCCACTCTAATAGCAACTTCAATGCTTTACTAATAACTTCTTCAGGATTTGCGTATCTACCTGTAGCAATTTGGGCTTGGATAATTTGCTCTAGTTCAGGTTCAATTTGAATATTCATGATTTATATTTACAGTTTATTGAGAGCTTTAACCTTGTTATAACAAAATTTAAAGTAAGTTAATTTTAATAGCGATCACTTTTACTTTCTCCGCGATTTACCCATTAACCAAAAATAGCAAAATATATCTCTTTTCTTACCTTTGTGTTCTCTGCGTCTTTGCAGTTCGTTTAAAAACAACTGAAGTGCGTAGGCGGTTCTGGAAAGATTCTACCTCGACGTGCAGATTGTTTTGCAGTGGATTCAGTCATAGCATTAATCCTACTTATTGATGCTGCCTTAACTTTATTTTATGGGAAGCAATAAAGAGCGATCGCACACTCCGCCGAAGGTATCGCTATCTACCTATTTTTCTAAGTATATTTTATTTATGGTGACAAACTTTACATAAATTTTATACTTAGCCACTGTGTAACTTCATTTACATAAGGTAGTAAATTTTGTACTGTCGAAGAAACACATTATACTTACTACACTGGTATTCATTAATAACAAACTTCTACCAAGCTTAAAGCTTAGGCGAGATGACCCATGTATTATCAAATTTGGAATTTCTTTCTTAAAGAAGATAAATACATTTACTGGAAAGACAAAATAAAAGTTAACAAAAGTTTTGACAAAGTTACATGGCAAAAGATTATTGATTTTTTGTCACTAGTAGAGCAAACTTTCCTGTTGAAAAGTCAACTAGCAGAAACCGATAGTCTTGAGCCGTTTCTCAAGTTAGCAACAGAAAATGGTTACAGCCTAACCGCAGAAGAACTTGCCTGGTTTCTAATTACGAGAAGACAGATTTGGGATCTTTTTGATTTTGCACAAAAAACGCCATATCTCAAAGAAGAATTGCTAATAGCTAAAGATCCACAGCAGTTTGTAAACATAGCTGCCGAGAATGGCTATTATTTTTCTGTAGAAGAGTTAGCTTGGCTGTTAATTGAAATCAAATCATCGCCAAAACTAACATCTATCAACAATAGTGTTGGGGAGATTCTCACAGGTTCAAACTACGGCAGAATTGAAATAGGATACTGGATTTGGCTGGCAGAAGATTGGGGAATTGTGCCACCATTCTGTCATCGAGATAAGCCACACAATTTATTATCTGAAAATACCAACAATCCTTTTTTACTTGATCGCTGTTTCTTACCCAAAAGCTATTTTAATCAACGCCTCATGATTCATAAATTATAATTATTACCCCAGGTATAAATGCACTTTTTGGTAATAACGCGGATGTTGTATTGTGATTATTGTATTTAGTTCAGAGCGTAGTTATGGGCTTTATGACAACGGGGAATGCACAACGTCAACGACAAGCCAATTGGGCTTTCATCGAAACCTGGGATTTCAAGTACTGTGTTACAAAAAGTAAGTAATAGGCTGTTGCTTCTCTAGACTACCTAAGTTTTTGTATACACGGAAGCAAGCCAGAAAATTCCATTAGGTAAATTTTTGCATTACATCTGGGGTCTAGCTGAGATTGGTAGAATTAAAGTAGTAGGAATTTTCACCATCTAGCCATCAAGACTCATGCCCTCTGAAATTGCTGTAGAGAAAAAAAAGTTAAAAAATCCACCTTTGGAACTTCATTATTTAGGCGATCGCGTGCTGCGTCAAGCTGCAAAGCGGATTTCTAAAGTTGATGACGAACTTCGCCAAGTGGTGCGCGAAATGTTGCAAACTATGTATAGCAAAGATGGCATTGGTTTGGCTGCACCCCAAGTGGGAATTCACAAACAACTAATTGTCATCGACCTAGAACCAGAGAATGCAGCTAATCAGCCCTTAGTGTTGATTAACCCCACCATTAAACAAGTCAGCCGCGATATCTCCGTTGCTCAAGAAGGATGCTTGAGCATTCCCAACGTATACCTAGACGTAAAGCGCCCCGAAGTCGTAGAAATAGCCTATAAAGACGAGTATGGTCGTCCCCGGACATTAAAGGCTAATGACCTCTTAGGACGCTGTATTCAACACGAGATGGATCACCTTAACGGCGTGGTATTTGTAGACCGTGTAGAAAACTCCTTGACTTTAGCCCAGGAGCTATCTAAGAATGGCTTCTCGTATCAAGCGGTGAAACCAATAGTATAGGGGGCTAGTAGTGTATTTAACTCCAAAAAGCGGTTTATTTCTGGGTGGTTCTTGTGTGAGTGCGATCGCAGCTGTCGGTTCGATTTTTGAACTCAGTTACGGACAACCAGATTTTGGTGTCACAGCCACGGCAATTATCCTGGCATTGAGCATTCCACTCACAGGATTATTTTTCTTTGCCGCAGTGAAGGACGCAAGGGCTAACATGAAATAAGCATCAGGTACATAAAAAAGGTAAAAGGATGAAGGAACTCGGCAAAATTCATTCTTTTACCTTTTATTTTTACTCTGCATCTTCCACTGCCCCTAAAGCTTTTAGCGTCAACAACTGCGCTGTGGTTAACCCTGTTACCCCGGTGATATTCATCCCTTCGTAGAGTCTCTGAATTCTAAGAGTTTTTAGGCACTCACCGATTTTAATATCCCAAAGCTTGATTGTTTCGTCTTCGCTGCCACTCGCAAGGATACAATTATCTGGGCTGAAACTGACCGATCGCACCCAACTGGTATGCCCTTGCAAAGTTTTAAGACATTGTGCTGTGTGGATATCCCATAACTTTACTGTTTGGTCATCACCACTACTAGCCAAAATGTGTCCATCAGGGCTGAAGGCAACTGACCATACACGACTCTTATTCTTCAGCCCTCAGAAAATCTGGTTTCTTAGAAGCAACTGCACAGGCGGCACTGCCACCCGCTATGAATAAAAGAAACTATTTTGAGGCGACTAGTGAACGGGTATATT
>NZ_JBIQNW010000039.1:0-62778 GCF_047228265.1 Nostoc sp. UIC 10607
TTTTATATTGGTCGCAATTCATAATCCCGTTAAGTCTGACGACTGTAACGGGAGTCCTCTTGCTCCATTCAGATAGAGAAGAGTTTGGGCTTGCTGTTTAATACCCAGATACCCTTGTCTAGAGCATTACCCTGCAATGTAGTTAACTTTCTGAGAAATGGTCACATGAGGCAATTGTAGCGCCTTATGAATAATCGATTTGCCGATATCAAACGTGCCATCCCTATCTTGAACCTTAAAGGGGCTGAACCGTATAGACATATAATGCTGAATATAAAATTAGTACAATTAAATGGGGCTGAAATTCTCACTAAGAATCACCATGCGAATTAATTGTTTAACCTATGAACCTTCAATCCGTATTGGTATCGTTGGTGCTGGATGTACTGGTTTAACGGCTGCCGAAGAATTACATGATCTTGGATACAAAAATACCACCATCATTGATGCCAAAAATCGTGTAGGTGGGAAAACATATTCAATTAGATACGCAGACCCAAGTTTTCAAGCCCGTGGTATTTACGAGGGTGGAACTGTTTGGATTTTACCTAGCCCCTTGTACAAAAAATATAGAAAAAGGTATGGCATTTCTCCATCGGTTCATGTGATGCCACGGGTGCAAGTATTTGACTTAGGGACTGGCAAAGTTTCTAGCCCGTTTTTAGTGGAGTCCAAATATTCTTTATTCAGCCGACTCTGGCAGTTGAGGAAATTCTTCCAAGAATTAGACAAGTATACTCAGTATTCAGATCCAGGCTATATGAATCCTGCTTACCGAGGTATGAATGAATCCTCACCTCAATGGTTTAACAAACAGGATTTGGATTTTATTCGAGATGCTTTAATGCCGATTGCGAATGCGGCACAATTTGGACATTTGGAACAAGAAGCTTCTACTGCTTATGTGATTCGGCTACTGGCATTATTGAACCGTTGCAATTTCCTGAAAAAATTGGTTCTGAATATGCCTCAATTGCAAGAAGGGAATCAAGAATTATGGAATCGTTTAGCGGCCTCCCATAACTTGTGTCTAGGACAAACTATTGAGCGTGTTTCTCGCGGTCAAACAATTTTAGTCAAAACTGCCTCAAATCAGTGGGAATTCGAGTGTTTAATTTGGACTGCTCCTGTAGATGACTTTCTTGACGTAGCTGATGCTTCCCTTGAAGAAGCAGATATTTTTTCTAGGGTACGTACCATTCAAAGAGCAGTTATTACCTGTAAAGTAGAGGGTTTACCTGCAAACATTTTCTACGTCATCAGAAATACTTTAAGTCAGCCTTTACCAACTACTTATCCATTAGCTATCTACGAGGTTGATCCAGGCAGTAAAATCTACAATTTTTATCCATTCATGGATGAAACGACAACTGTTGAAGAGTTAGAAAGCAACGTAGCCGATTGTGTCAAAAAGCTCGGAGGTACTCAAGTGACACTTATGGGGCAACCCCTAATTTGGAAGTGGTTCTCTCATTTTTCAGCCGAAGACCTCAAGGATGGTATTTATCAACGATTAGAAATGTTGCAAGGTAATCAAAACACCTACTTTGCTAATGAAATGACTGCTGGGGTGAGCGTACCTTATGGTATGGAATATGCGGCTTATTTAGTGGAACGCTTCTTTTAAGAGTTGACACAATACTGCTCGGGTTTTGCATTTTTAAC
Source organism: Nostoc sp. UIC 10607 (assembly GCF_047228265.1). Lineage (NCBI taxonomy): Bacteria > Bacillati > Cyanobacteriota > Cyanophyceae > Nostocales > Nostocaceae > Nostoc > Nostoc sp. UIC 10607. The sequence continues at coordinate 1,666 of NZ_JBIQNW010000039.1, forward strand.
TCGGAATTGGGTTTGGGGTAAAGGGTAAAGGTTAAAGCTTAAAGGTTTTTTCTTTTCCCTTTCCCCTTTTCCCCTTAACCGACAAGTATTGAGAGTTGACATACTTCCTGCAATTGAATTGAGGAAGTGTCGCAATTGTGGCAAGAGTGTTGGACTGCTGACCCATACGGTTCTCGATGGATGCCTCTGACTTCTGCTTTGGGGTACAGTACTTTTATCTCTGCAAAGAAAATTCTCTCTGAAAGTGGACTGTTCATTTTCAAACCCGACAAGTCGATTCAAGACGGCCGAGAAACGGTTAGCTGGATGGTGAAAAATTTGCATGGCAGTCGGATGAAGGATTTTTGGGAAAAAGGGGATTCTGCGAAACGAGAACTAGATGCTGAAAAACGAGAATTAAATGCTGGGGATTTAGATAAAGATGCTGGCTCTGAAGAAATGGGTGCTTTGTATGAAGCATCTATTTTAGGTAAAAGTGAGTCAGAACAAGGGTTTCTGAAACCCTCACAAACTACTCAGAAACAGTTCACGAACTCATCATTTGAGTTCGTGAACTGTGTCTCTGACACGCTAAATGAGATTTTGCAAGTTGAGGAGACGGCTCACGCGCCCTTGGGGGGCGCTTCGCCTCAGACTGTTGAAAGCGTGCCAGAGAAAGAGAAAGAGAAAGACTTGCCTACGGCAATGGATTGCACGACGCTGGCGCTTGCAGATGCTGCACCATCAATCGACTTCGTTGTTGGCTGAAAATCAGGACTGTGGCGTTGAATCGAGGGGCTGTCATGAAGGTGCTTGTTCCGCCGCGCCTGTTGCACAAAATGAAAAATCTTTAAATTCTGCGATCGCTTATAAAACTCAGGGGCAAGTAGAAGCAGGTAATCCCGCTTTGTTGTTGGTTGAAAACTCGGTTTCGGGCGTAGAAATCAAAGCAGATCATGAGGGTGAAGGTTCCGCCGCGCTTGTCCCTGATCCTGAAAAATGGTCGCACTCCTGGTTGTACTGTAGCCTTATAGCATTTGTCCTCAATTGGTGGTCGTTCAATATATATGTCTGTGTTTGCTTCTACCCCAGAATTATCAGCCGCTTGCAACTGTTGCTCAATTGCATCCAATTTGTTACCAAGCTCATTCAGTGTGCGTTCCTCTGACTGAAGCTGGTGTTCGTATTGAAACTTACGGGATACATCAGTTTCAATAACCAACGCTGATCGTAGTTAGAAACTTTCCGTGGATTTTCTGCCAGTGCTTTTTGGACTGACCCTTGCTGTTCCACTATGTCAAATAGGCGGTTAATTTGTGCTTCCTGTTTGGAAATTAGCGTATCCTTATCCTCAAGTCTTGCTTGGTACTGCGCCTCTAATGCTTTACTTGCAAATTCATAGCCCTCCATGAACTCACTGTGGATTTTTGCTTTGTCTGCATCAGGCGCAACAGCCACTCTAACTACAAGAATGCCGTCGCCTTTCTTCTCAATGCTTTGGACATCCAATTGTGCGCCTTGGTTCTCAACTTCTAATTTTTTGAAGGAGTAGGCGAAAGCATCCCAGTCGATGCCGTTGCGGAAGATTAGGTCTAAGGTTTCTAGCGATTTCTGAAATAGCTGGGCAAACTCAACGATCTGCTTGAGTCGGCTTTTGTTGTTCTTGTGCGATCGCCTCCGGAGGGCGCTCGCGCCATCGCAGTTTTGGCTAAATGCAGAGATTGGGCGTACAGTCCGGTGATTCTGGGACAAAGTTGGCAAAAACAATGAGTCCTTAAAATTCCTTTAAGGTTTCCCGTAAGGTTTTTTAACCTATTGTCAGTAGTGTAAGAGTTATGGTGTTTCAATCTACTTTGCCAACTACGAGCTTGTGTATAGGTAATTTTGGCAGTTTTTGCCAGAAATGCTATCAACTCTGCTCTTAACAAAGGTATTTAACCCTCAAATAAAATCGAAAACTACCATGAACAAACAATCATTGAACTACAAAGCCTCAATTATTCCTCTATTAGGTGCAATAATAGTCACCAACGGATTTTTCTCCAAAGTATCGGCGCAAAATATTTCTGCTCCAGAGACTACTGATTCTGTTGCAGTCACTGTCAAAAACCAAGAGTTTCCACAGTGGGGATATTACATGGTGCGAAGAGATTTTCGCAAATGTGCTTCTCCAGTATGCGGTGGGTATTTTATAAAGCTTGTCAACTTGAAAGCTACTCCTTGCTTAGATGGTGTTTTTCGCTCCGAATGCTATGTGTCTGCAATTGATTGGAGTTCCCTGAAAGTCTCGCCTTACGAACTGGTAAAAGTTCAAAATGATGATGGTAGCCGTGTGATTCTCAGAGGTAACATCGTTCCAGTAACATTTCCTGGATTCGGTGAGTTTGGGAATTTGAGAGTAAAAGAAGCCTTCTATGCCGCGACAAATGCCCCAGCAAAAGGTACTTTTGTGGCCATAAAAGACAATGGTATTCGCTGTATCACAACTCCTTGCTTCTCCACAGATAAGTTGGTTTTAAATAAGCCAAAGATTTCTCAAGTTTCGTCAATCGATTTGAGTCAAGCGGGTGCAACACAAAAACAACTTGACGCAGCAACAAGCGAAATTTTTGGTAAAGGTTTGATTGCTGTAGATAAAACTGAGGTAGTAGAAAACGTAGATCCAACCAAGAGAGATACTAAATTTATTGCTACACAATTTTATCTGAGAGTGGAACCGAACTAAAGGAATTTTAGCTCTTCCGATGGTTTTATGGTAGGTAACTCTTAATAGGCAACAGGCAAGGCACTTACCAGTTACTAGGTTTTCAAGAAAATATATGCGATCAGGCTGGGCATTTTATTTTTTGGATCTCCCCAACAGGAAAAACTTGGGATTATTCCCTGTTAAGAGTTCCCGATTTCTGCAAGAAGTCTAGCAATTTGATTATGATAGCGATTGGCAAGCTGAAAAATCAATGCTCATAACCATAAATAAATTTGATGACTAACGAGATTACGGAAAAACTTAAATCTCGGAACTCCTGGGAAAATCTGGATTTATTAATTTTGAATTTTGTAGCTCTTTGCGCTTGCCAAAGGGTATTTTGAATTTTGAATTGTTATGTATGCGTCCTTTTTTGATTTCTTTTTGAATTTCATGGATGTAAGGACAAAAATCTACTTGCATTGTGTGGCGTTTGGAATTGACATATTGTTTTTGCATCAGTCGCCGTTCTTTTTCTATATGCCGTAGCATCACTGCTTTGCTGGGTAAACTTACATTTCCAGCTATCACTTTCGCAATCCACTTCGATTGCCACTCAGCTAAAGGCATAATTGCACCTATGGGCTGCAACAAACCAATAAAGTAAAGATTGGGATGTTCTGGGTGTACTACTCGCTTGTACAAAGGAAATTCATTGTCTTCGGGATTAATGAAGTCTTTGTCAAAAAACGGAAAAGCAATTTTATAACCCGTACCGTAAATAATGATATCTATTGGCAGTTCTGTACCATCTTCAAAACGCACGCGATCGCCTGCAAGTTCTTTGATATTTGGTTTGATTTTTACTCTACCATAGCCTACAAAATTCAGTAATTCTGAGGAGATTGTGGGATGTTCGCTCAATAATTTATGTGTAGGATTGGGAAAACCATAGGCAGATTGGGCCCCGCGAGCTAGATATAACAGGATTTGACCATATAATCGCCGCAAGGGTAATGGCAAGGCAAAAAACAAAGGTGTGAGATAGCTATCAAGAGTTCTGCCTAAAATATACTTCGGTAACACATAGGCACTGCGACGAGTTGAAAGATAAGTTTGATTTGCTACTCGTGAAGTTTCACAAGCAATATCACAGGCTGAATTACCCACACCCACAACTAAAACATTCTTGTCATCCATCCCTTCTGGAGTTTTATAGTCGTGGGTATGCATTGTCTTCCCGGTAAATTCTCCAGGGAATTTAGGCATATTTGGGTACCAGTGATGACCATTAGCAACGATTACTGCACCATAGCGCTGCGTTCGTTCTCCGTTGGCGTTTTTGATAGTCACATCGTAAGTACTATCACCAACTGGCGCAACACGAGAAACCTCTGTTTTAAAGGTGATTTTGTCTCGAAACCCAAAATGGTGAACATAAGACTCGAAATATTGTAGAACTTGGCTATGATTGGCATACTGCGGGTAATCCTCTGGCATGGGAAAATCGGAGTAAGCCATCTGTCCCTTAGATGAATTGATATGCAAGGACTTATAAGCTGAAGACATCCCGTTATCATTCATGTAGCGCCAGTTACCGCCAATCCCAGAACCTTTTTCAAAGCAGTCAAAGGGGATACCGCGCTCATGCAAGATTTTAGCAGCAGCAATTCCAGATGAACCAGCACCAATAATACAAACGCGATCCAAAATCATATTATTAATTCCTCAAAATTTCTTATTCTTAATGTTTTCTCTCTGCGTTCTCTGCGGTTTGTAAAAATTCCTAGCAGATAAACTTAATAATCAAAGCGGCATTTTATAGCTTTTTTTCTATTATCCAACTTGTTAAAAGATTTTGGTAAGCTAGTGATCGCTCCGCAAAAAACAGATGCCCCATGCCCTCGAATACAATTAATTCAGCCTCAGGAATTTGACTAGCAATGAATTGTGCTTGCGCCAGGGGGATAACTGGATCGCGATCGCCACTTAAAATCAACGTAGGCGCTTGAATGTTTGGTAACAGATGGCTAATATCGATGTCTGCGAACCACTCAAACAAGTCAACAATATTGTTGAGATTGTGCTTGATGATATCTGGATACACTGCATTAACAGTGGTTTCTAGGGTAAGTGCATTCCAATAAGCTGCGCGATCGCCTGCGTTTATACTACACCCCAACTTGTAGCTAGTTTGATTGAGCGTGAGTGCTTTGCAGAGGATTTTACAAAGTAACTTACCCATTACACCATTTTGCGCCTGCTGCTGTAACCATCCCAAAAAACCATGCCATTTTCCTTGAGAAAAGCCAGAAATACAGAATATACCTTTAATTTGGCTAGGAAAATGAGCCGCGAGATTTAAAGCAGCAAACCCACCTGTTGAATAACCAACTAAAGTCACTGGTTGCTTACCTACCAACTGCTGAATTGCATTCATTAGAATATCGGCTAATATATCTGATGTTAATAATTCAGGTTGATAGTAGTCTGGATAATGACCAGGTAAACTCAGAGAATACCAAGGTATATTTTCTCTAACAATGGTAGGTAAATTCTGTATCCAAAAGTTAGCAGATAGCGTTATTCCATGTAGAAAAATAATTGGTATTCCTGGTTGCTTTTGATTTCCAGCTAGCGCTATTAATCGATATTCGCCAACTTTAATGTACTGTGACATGAGAAGTAACTAATTCTTTTTATGGCTTTATGTTATCTACATTCTGCCAAACTAAGCTACCAACAATCTCAACACCATTAACAAGTATAGGAGGCGTACTCAAAGTCAATAAATCACCATTTAATTGCACATGCCGGACTTGATTTGCACCTACCCAGTTCGGGAAAAAACTCACTTCCACATGATGCACAACTTGATTATCTTGGATTTCATAAGTTCCACAATAGGAAACATAACTATCAGCCGCCGCCACCTTTTCTTCCACAGTACCCGCAGCAATATCCCCAGCTTGAAATTGAGGGCGATTCGCTCTCATCATCGCTATAGAAACATAGCCATTGTCTGTATAAATGATGTACCCACTGGGGTTTTCACCCAAAGGATAAAAAAATTGACCATTTGCTGTTCTAGTTTCACAGCTAACAAGTTTCCAAGTACCTAACAAATTGTTTGCCATTGCCGATAAAATCCTATTTTTAGATAGTCAACGTCGCATTCACCGACCGCTAAATACAGCCTTTTTTTAGTAGAAAAGGTACAAATTCATCTGCGTACCCTATCGGAAGCCGGTTTGCATCTACATCTGCGGTTAATTACTCTTCTTTATACCTCATTGTGTTGAGAAATGCTATATCTAATCAATACGACGAAACGTTAACCGTAAAAGTAGTAAATCCCCAGTCAAAAAACCTAAAAGTGCCAGATATAAATAACGTTCGTAACGCTCAAATACAGTCTTACCAACCAAATTTATAACTTCTGTACGCTTGCTTCTTAACTTACTTAACCATGCTTGGAGAGTGCGGACATAATCCATGCGATCGTTGCGAACTGAAATTACTTCAAAAATTCCTTCTGCGGCGGCGGTAATTTCTGTGAGTCGTGGGGAATCAGATTCAGGAAATATTTCTTGATTGGCAAACTGAGCGCCTAAACTTTTTTGTACTTCTTCTGCTTTTCTTTTACCATAGGCGATGGTTTGAATCGACATCGAACTTCCAGGCTTTAACCATTCATGACAGCGATTAAAGAAAGTACGATAAACATCAATTTTTTCATTACTCGATAATTCTGGTTTCACAAAATGTTCAAAAGCGCCAATAGAAATAATGGCATCAAAAGGTTCTGCGGGTGAATAGTTTAACCAGCTTTCGAGATTAACTTCTATTTGCGGATGCTTCTTAGCATAAATCCAATCTTTTTGGGCTTCACTTAATGTCAATCCTACAGCTTGCTCAACTCCATACACCTCTACTAAACGTTGCAGGACTGTACCCCAACCACAACCTATATCCAAAACTCGCTTAGTATTTTTGGCTTTGGCTTGATTGATATGAAAATCTACTTTTCTAATTTGAGCTAATTCTAATGCTGACTCTGTTTCGCCTTCTTCCCAAATAGCACAAGAATAAGTCATAGTACTATCTAGCCAAATTTGATAAAAATCATTCCCAACATCGTAATGGTGTTGAATCGCTTGATGTGAAGCCCCAGGAGTTACAGTATTTAGGGTAGTCATGATGTTTCTCTTTGTGAATAATTAATTGATAGTTTGACTTAAAATCTAGATAGCAATCTCAAGTTTTGTTGCGCCTGATGCTAAACGTTGTGATAAAACTTCTATGCTAGGCAAGTCATATAATAAAGTGGGTGATAAATCCTGCCCAGTTAAACTTTCTAAATGGGAAATCAAACTGACTACCGATAATGAATCTAAACCATATTGAGTAAAAGAAGCCTTGACATTTACCTGTTGTGGCTCAACTTCTAAAAGTTCGGCAATGTAAGCAACTATCGATTCTTGAATTACCTCTGCACTCAGAGTATTTTGTTGCGATTCTATTGAATTATTGGTGATAGTGCTGGTGACTTCCATCGTGAAAACCTTATTAAGTATCAGTCGGATTGCTTTGATACTTTACAGATTAAAGGTAAATCGGGGAGAACTAGGGGAGAGGGATAGCAGGCGTAGTGGGAAGCCCAGGAAAAGCACAATTCCATTGCTGTTTGACGTGATTCAAATAAAAATGCTTAAAATTCCGGTAGTGATTTTGATGAAAAGCAATCAGTATTGTGATCATTTCACTCAAACATAGGCTTTTGCTGCGACTACGTTTAGATTCCTCCCCCCTTTAACAACTTTTTGTGCCATTGCGTTACCGAGGTAGTACCCTGCACAGAATTATTTTGCGCTTTTATCGGATTGAGGAAATGATTTGTAGCTACATAAACTACCAAAATTGCGGCAGCAATAAAAAAGGGTAAAATGCACTTATAGCGATCGCACGCTTTTTGATTGGATCATTCCCGGTGTCGGTTGATTTACATCCCACGCTAAACCTAGGTATTGCAATACCACAATTACCCAATAGCCAATATCAATTTGCCACCATTGCAAGCCAAACTTAGCTGAGTTTTGAAAAGCGTGATGGTTGTTGTGCCAAGATTCGCCAAAGGTAGGTAAAGCTAGCCACAGATTATTTGTGCTTTTATCTTTGGTATCAAAACTATGAGTACCGTAAAGATGGCAAATCGAGTTAATACACCAAGTTGTTTGCTGTCCTAAATACAGGCGAATAACTCCACCCCACAAAAAACCATGCCAAGCACCATTCCAAGTTCCTGTAAGGCTAAACGCGACAAGCACCGGAAAAACTAGCCCCAAAATTACCCAAACAAAATACAGTTGGTTAAGCTTGTAAATTGTCTTGTCTCGCAGTAGTTCTGGCGCATAGTAAAGCGGGTTGGGATAATCGTATTCAACTTTCCACCACAGATGAGCGTGCCAAAATCCGTAAAGTTGATTTATCCAACTTGTACCGTGTAAATGCGGTGAATGTGTGTCGCCAATTTCATCACTATAACGATGGTGGTGTCTGTGGTTGGCTACCCAAGAAAGTACAGGGCCTTCCGCACCAGTAGAACCGAGAATTACTAGTAGAATCCGGATAATTGGATGTGCTTGAAAAGCGCGGTGGGTGAAGTAGCGGTGATAGCCAACGGTAATTCCGACAGAGGTGAGAAACCACATCCCTAGAAAAATGGTGATATCAACTACAGTGATGGGCTTGCCCCATAAGCAGGCGATCGCTACAATCAATCCAACAAAAGGCAGAACGTCACACAATAAAAAATGCCGTTTTTGCAACAACTTAATGTAGCTGTTGCTCATGGTTCTCTTTTTTAATAATGCGGATTCAACGCTAACACTGGTTTCCATATTCTCAATATTTATGTCTTTATTCTCTGTGGCTCTGTCTTGAAAAGTTCTGAGCGGAGGCTTCCTCCGCTCAGAACTTTTCGCTGCATCTCTGCGTGATACTAATCCAGCAATAAATCTGTGGAGTAAAGACGCGATGAATCGTGTCTCTACAGGATTTAAACATTAATCGATTTGTGTTATCCGAACCGTATTGCAACATATTCTATTACTGATGCGATTATCTAGATAAAAGATGATTTACACTTGGAACTTGCGCTAAATTTGCCAAAATATCTAATTTTTGAGCTAAAAACTGCTCTCGGCAAGCATAGCGCTGGACTTTACCGCTAGAAGTTTTCGGAAGAGTAGCGGTTTTAATCAGCGCTACAGTATGAATCTGTAACTCATGTTGTTGTAAAACCGCTTCCCGAATTTTCCCTACCACTTCTGCAACGTTGAGGTAGCGCAGGTATTGACGCTCAACTTCTTGTGCAATTACCAGCCGCGCTCCATTTTCGCGCTCAATGGTAAAAGCTGCACCAGCGCCAAGTCTTAGGGATGGGTGAGCTTGAGCAACCGTTAATTCGATATCCTGGGGGTAATAATTGCGTCCCCGAATAATGATTAAATCTTTGAGTCGGCCTGTAACGAAGAGTTCGCCTTGATATAAAAAGCCTAAGTCTCCTGTGCGTAAAAATGGCCCTTGTTGGCTATCTGCTAAGTATGCTTGAAAATATTCTTTTGTTGCTTGGGGATTATGCCAATATCCTTGCGCCACACTAGCGCCAGACACCCAAATTTCCCCGACTTCATTGGGCGAACATGGAGTTAAAGTTTTTGGATTAACAATAACAACTTGCACATTTACTAAAGTTTGACCACAACTGACAATATTTTGACTATCAAGATGATTGTCGCTAGGAATCGCTTGATGCTGCTTTAAGGCGTTTTCTTCTACCTTTTCCACAATGGGTAAAGCTGCTTTATCTCCCCCAGCAATAATTAAGGTGGTTTCAGCCATCCCATAGCAGGGATAAAACGCTTCGCGACGGAAGCCACAAGGCGCAAACAGAGTAGCAAACTGCTCCATTGTTTCTGCGCGCACGGGTTCTGCACCATTGAACGCAACTTCCCAACTGCTCAAATCGAGGGTGGCGCGTTGTTCTGGGGTAATTTTCCGCACACATAAATCATAAGCAAAGTTAGGGCCACCGCTGGTAGTTGCTCGGTAACTCGAAATCGCTTGCAACCAGTAAAAAGGCTTTTGTAAGAAGATCATTGGTGGCATCAGGAAGACGGGGAAACCACCGTAAAGCGGTTGTAAGATACCGCCAATCAAACCCATATCATGGTAAGCAGGTAACCAAATTACACCCAGACTTTCTGGGGAATGCTGAAATGATTGATAAATTAACGAGGAATTGTGCAGTAAATTAGCGTGGCTAATCATCACACCTTTTGGTGTGGAGGTGGAGCCAGAAGTGTATTGTAAAAAAGCGAGGCTATTACTACTAACTTCCACTCGCCGCCAATCCTGCGCCCAGTTTTGATTGAGATTATCGCTAGCTTGCCATTGTAGCGATCGCAAATCAGCAAACTCTTGTAACTGCGGCTGAACCAGGGCTAAAACTGCTTGAGTGGTGAGTGCAATCTTAGCTTGAGCATTCGCTACGATCGCTTGTAGTCGTGAGATAGATTGATTGGGGCGCGGAGGATAAGCGGGAACCGCAACTGCACCTGCATACAAACAGCCAAAGAAAGCCGCAGCAAAATCTAATCCTGGCGGATAAAGTAATAAAACTCTCTCTTGGTAAGCTTTTTGGCTTTGCAAATATGCTGCGATCGCTTGGGCTTTTTGATGTAATTCCCCATAGGTGAAACTGCTATCGGCGGTAATTCCATCTGCAAGAAAAGTATAAGCTGTTTGCTGCGGCTGATGGCTGGCTCTATACTCCAACAGATCCACCAAAGTAGTCACGCTTGCATCGATTGGTGTCTGTCTCATTTGGCTCCTACCAATTCAGATTTAGCCGTAATTTCCTCACCTCGCCACTTAATAGCAGCTTCTAATTCTGAACCTAAATAAGGACGAATATTTAAGTCAGCGCGGATTTCGTCTAAAGGCTGTTCCCATAAAGTATTCCAAGGAACACCAAACAAAGGTTGTGCTTGTTGTCCCATAATCCAGCCGCGCACAAAAGCCTCCATGTGCTGACTGCACAAATCCATATCTTCAATCGCAGTTTTGAGGAAATTTTTCGCCAGTAATACCACCCAAAACCGCGCCGGATAGAACTGAGTTAAAGAAAATGTCTCTACTTGAATTTCGCCAGCTTTGTCTGTATTGCTATCAGTAACTACGTGCCAGATATCATGAGTTTCCATCACATAATTGAACAAATATCTATAGGTATCTGAGGTATGTTCGCGTACTGGCGGCGGAGTTAAGCCGTTTCTCAGCATATGATCGGCGTAAATATAGCCCAAGGTGTTGCTAGGTAATTGATGGAGTTGCTGTAAATCAATCTTACCCAGGGGCTTTTTTTCAGCCAGGGCAATTCTTCCCCTTTCCGTGCGCGAGAGGAACTGGACAATTTGATTGAGACTCTTAGGATCAATTGCTGCATCAGATAAATTGCCACCTGCGCCAAAGGAACCGTAAGGTAGCTGGACGATTCGCATGAAGCGATAGGCCAATATCAGCTTTTTTAGCTCTTTTTTAAGATTTTGTATAATTTGCACTTGATGTATCTCCCACACTGCTTATGTTTTTTAAATTACAGAGTGATCGGGGAGAAGTAGGGGAGAAATGAGAATTAGATGAGTAAGGAATGAGGTGGTCATTGCAAGTAGCCACAACAAACACACCACACTGAGATTCCGACATAAACGTGAGAATATTGCCCAGAATCCTCTGTGAGACTCCACTAGTGTCACCAGTCCCCGAAAGCGCTTTTTCTATCTCGTCCACCCATAAAACGCAGGGTGCGATGGCGTAACCGCCCGCCGTAGGCGATCGCTTCGGCAGTTTTCAAAGCATGTCTGACATTCCCCTCAGACTCACCGACCAGACTGCCCAAGAGGGATGCAATGTCTAGCTGAAGCAATGGTAGATTAAGGATATTAGCAATGTTTTTAGCCAGTAATGTTTTACCTGTACCGGGCGGCCCTGCAAGCAACACACCTTTCGGTTGAGGCAGGTGCAGCTCACGCGCTTCTTGCGTGATAGCCGCCGCCGCCGAGTCAACCACTCTCGCAGTAAATCCAAACCGCCGAATGCGATTGTCGCAGGTTTACCTAACTCGATACCCATTTGAGACAGTAACCGAGTTTTGTACTCGACTGCTTGGGGTATGAAAGCGGCATCAATTAAAATCCCATCTGAGGTTAGATTGTGTTTGACAGTTAACCGCAGGAAGTCGCTAATTTCCTCCAGGGTTAATCCCAAGGCAGCACGAGAAGATCGTTACCATCGTCCCCAAACACGGAATCGTCACCATCGCCACCTGTAATGTAGTCAGTTCCTGCATTACCACGGATGGTATCATTGGCTGCACCACCCGCTTGTGTGTTGTTGTTAGCAGTACCCAAAAGATTCAGAGCAACAATAGCCAAATTGTTTTTTGTACTGGCATCGTTCTGCCCAGTAAATTCAGCATTGACTACTGTATTCAAGTTTAGGAGAATACCGTTGGACTGGGTAAAGCTATTGCCTTGGAGTAATTCTGTATAGAGAATATTGGCATAACCATGATTACCAGCAAAATTCCACTGTCCAGGCTGGAATAGATCGTTCCAGTTGGCATAGACATCCAGGGTAGCCAACCGCTGATCATAGCCGAAAGCTTCACTAGTATGAATAGAGACAATCCGAGTTGCATCACTTGGATCTAAGCGATCGCTTGCTGCTTTGCCTTCAAACCCAGGTACTGCTGGATCTAAACCTACTATTTGAGCAAGAGAACGCCCTGTAGATTCACGGTAGGTTGAACCAGTGAATCCAGCAATGTGCGCTCCCAGACTATGCCCGATCAGGTTGGTGTAAGTCGGATCTACACCATTATTTATTAAGTAGTTAGCCAGCTGATTAGCAACATCGCGTGTTCTGGCGGCGGAAGTGGGATACCACAAGGAACTGGCTCCTTCTTCCCAATCTAGCAGAATGATATTAGCATTTGACTCACGTTGCCGAATAGTTTGGGCTATATTTTCCATCCAGTCAGCGGGTTTGTAATTATTGCTTGCATTGCCACCAGTGCTTTGATAGCCATGAATAACAACATAGGTTGGTGCCTCAGAAGCAATGCGCCCAGAACGGTTGATAGAACCGTTACCCCAAACATTAAAGTTGACTTCAACCATCTGAAAAATTCGGTAGTGGAAAAATTCTATTACTTGAGGCAAAATATGTCTTACCCTGGCAGATTTCTAGGTGGGATTTCCTCTCCTTGATAAAACTGTTGCTCTAACTTGCCCAAACCAAGCCAGATCAAAAGGCCAACTATCATAACTAGGCTTGAAACAACAATAGTGATAATAGAAATCTGATTTTGAATCAATATCAATAAAGGAAGCAACCCCCAAATTAAAGCTACCAACACCGCTATTCCTACTCTCAAGCGCTGCACCCGAGTTAAAGCAGTTCTACAACTGGCGCATTTCTTTGTGTGGGAATGATACCTATCGAGTAACATTTCTTTTGATAACGGTGGTGGTAGACACTCTACTTCTTTAAACGGTTCAGCCTTGTATTGGTTTACCCAAGAACGTAACCCAGATACGAAAAGGTCTGCTTTGGTTGGTAAATAATACGCTTTAGTAAAGTTGGTGCTACCACCAAGCTTTTCCAGATAGCGTTCTTGATAATGTAAAAAAATCTGATCGTCTTCAAGGACGCGATTTTGACCAATATGAGCATACCAGTGCGGAGTCAGCTTCAGAAATAGCCCTGGTAAAATAGAAGAGAACTTGAAGGGAAAACGGGCAAATAAGCGGCATTCTCCCTTGCGAATCGGAGTTGCGTAGACCACTGTTAGTGTCCTGCCATACTGCTTGGAGGTGAGGTCGTGCCACATCAATCCCGGAGCAATAAATGTAGTATCCTGCTGCCCTAAAGTTCCTTTGCGCGGACCTTCTGCCCAAGTCCCTTTAAACCCCCATTTCCCCGATTCTATAATCTCTAAATCTATTGGAGACACGTTAGCCCGATTCCCAACAGTACGGTGATGAGTGTAAGGAATATGGCTGGCGTCAAGAACGTTTTCCATTAATGTCAGGGCATCGTAGGGTACATCTCTAAAGGTGTTAAGGCAAATCCACCCATCTGGGTCAAGTTCTAGTGGTTCAACAATAGGAACTTTAGTTTTAGCTGCATTCTCTGCTCGACCAGGATAGACGAACAACATTCCTTGACGAACTGCGGTGGCTAGTGTTGCTACACAAGCCCGTTGAGAAACTTCTGCTTTTGTTCGTTGTGTTTGCTGTGGTATAAACTCACACTTACCTGTTCCCGAAAAAGCCCAACCATGATAAGGACATTCTAGCCATCCCTGATGATTAATTCTGCCTTCGGAAAGGGGCGCTAAACGGTGTGGGCATTGATCTATAAATGCTCGCCATGTCTGTTCATTTTTATCCCACCACAGAACAATATCCTGCTCTAGCAAGGTGAAGCGAGTTGGCTGAGATTTGTTTAAGTCTTCAATGTAACAAACAGGATACCAAACTTCCTGCCAATCGAATCTATCTGGATCTAGTCCATCAGCAGAGTCCTCTTGTACTACTCTAGTTTGGGATGTTACTTGTTGTTGAGAACCCTCTTGAGGTAAAACACTATTGGGCATGGTAACAATTGAAAAATCTGTTATTTTCTAGACAAAAAAATGTAAGTATTTTCTAATCCTATTGGTGGAAATCAATTGAGAAATCAGTCTTTAGTCTCAAGTGGCCTCAGCTGAGTGAGATGGGAACGTCAAAAGGTTTATTTGGACGCATTCATTGACCTCGCTACCATTCACTTCTGGATTAACAAAATATTATTAGTGGGATAGGTTCTAATTAATATATTTTTCGTTAGATTGTGACTGTGCTTTTGAGCGCATATCTTCGCCCACAGTTACGTTCAACTGGTCACCAATTAATAAAACAGCGGCGCTCATCGACAGCCAGAGCATTAAAACTATCACAGCCCCTACAGCACCATAGACTTTATTATAATTACCAAAATTCGCCACATAAAGCCGAAATAGGGCAGACAACATTGCCCAGAAAACAGCTGCTAAAATTGCTCCAGGCATCATTGGCGTGCCTGGGTTCCACTGGCTTGGGCCATAGCGATAGACAAAGCTAAAGGCGACAGCAACAATACTTAAAGCTAAAGGCCAGCGTAACAGCTGCCAAAGATGCAACAAGAAAATCAAAGAACCATTTCCGCGTACTACCATTCCCAACAGTAGGTCACTGGTAAACACTAAGAAAGAAGCTAGCACTAAAAGCAGCATAGTACCGACTGTTAATCCCAGAGAGACGAGCTTGGCTTTCCAAAAGGGACGGATCTTTTCTGAAGGAATTTGATGGATTTGGTCAAAGGCGGTCATCGCGGTACTCACCGCCCCAGAAGCAGTCCAAATTGCTAATACAAAGCTTAGAGAAAATAAACCACTATTTCTAGAATTGGTAATTTCTGTGGTGGCAAAATCACGAATCAGAATCAGGGCTTCTTCAGGTAGGACTTGACTGAGTTGAACCGCCAATTGTTTAAAGGTGGCTTGCAAAGATTCTGCCAATAAACCAATGGCTGTGAGGACAGCAAGAATTGCTGGAAACAACGATAGCATGGCGTTGAAGGCGATTTCTGAGGCCAGTCCCATCAGTCGTCTTTCGATTGTCCTGGCAAAAGTTTTTTTGAGTGTGCGCCAATTGAGGTGGCGAAAGAAGCGAAAAAAACGAGGCTTTGGCATGATTTAGAGTTAAAACTGGTTGACTTTATTAACTACTTTGCCAAATTTTGCGTAGCGATCGCATTTATCTTTTTACCGCAACAACACCGAGTGGGGAGTCTAATGACTCTTGACTAATGACTAATGACTAATGACCATTGACTAATAACTAATGACTATTTATTTATGAATCAAGATTTAACACAACAGTGGTTGACAGAGATCCAGGTACTCAAAGAGCAGATGGCGGGACTTCAAAACGATCGCGATGCGGCTTGGGAAAGTGCCCAAAAATGGCGTCAACTTTACAACACAGAAGCAGAACAACGGCGTACAGATGCCCAACTGTCCCAACAGGCGATCGCATCGCTCAAGGCAGACCTACATAAACTCCAGGGTCATGAGGTCGACACATTGGCTGCTGGGACACCAGTAATTGCGATCCAACAAGAAATAGAACAACTACAATCTGTGGAGGACTTGCAAGCTAAACTCATCGCCGTAATCAAAGAACGCGATCGCCTCTTGCAAGCTTTGAAAATTGAGCAGGATAACCACGCCCAAACCCGCAATAGTCTGACTACTGCCTTGGGTGATGCAATTGATAGCTTGACACGGGAACGAGCCGGAGGAGAAAAAAAGAGTCAATGACATGCGTGAACTTCAGTGTTTTTGAATTGTTACAGCAATTTTTAGGTATTTAGACCACAACTGAGATGGGGAAAGAGAAGAGACGCGATAAATCGCCGTCTTTGTGATTTTCATCAAATAAACCTTAACCGAACAGCAGAGTGGTATAGGTAACGCTATCCTTGTCTCGGCTGAATGCCAGATGCAATTAATGTCTCTATCGAATTGCTATCAAGGGGTTGGGAGAAAAAATATCCCTGTGCGTATTTGCATTTCATCGCTCTAAGTTGTGTCAGTTGCTCTACAGTTTCTAGGCCCTCTCCTATTACATCTATATTTAGACTCTGTGCTAGGGTGATGATCGCTTGAACAATCTCCAAGTTTTCTCCATTAGCACCAATCTTAGTAATAAACGAACGATCAATCTTCAAGGCATTACTTGGAAAGCGGTGCAGGTAACTCAAGGATGAATAACCTATGCCAAAATCATCTAAGTGTAATTGGATATTCATTTGTTGCAGTTCCAAGAGCATAAAAGCTGCTAATTGAATATTTTCCATAAGTACGCTTTCGGTAATTTCCAGCTTTAAACTGCCGCCTTCCAGACCAGTCTCTTGGATAATTTGGTTAATTTGCTCAATCAGTTCGGGTTTTGAAAACTGTTTAGTGGAAAGATTGACACTGATTGTCAAGGGTGGGTCAGTAGGAAATTGTATTTGCCAAGCCCGCATCTGCCGACAAGCCTCGCCCAGTACCCAATAACCAATAGGGATAATCAGCCCAGTTTCTTCCGCCAATGGAATAAAGTTGTCAGGAGGAACTAATCCATGTTGCGGGTGTTGCCAGCGAACGAGAGCCTCGAAGCCAATAATCTTGCAAGTTTCTAACAAAACAATTGGCTGGTAGTAAACCTGAAACTCATGGCGTTCAACTGCCCGTCGTAGATCCATCTCTAACTCTAATAGTTTTGTTACTTGGCTGTACATGGTTGAGTCAAATATCTCATGGCGTGCCTTACCCAATGCCTTAGCGCGATACATTGCAATGTCAGCATCGCGCAGGAGTTCCTCTGGATGGTTATAACTACCCTTGCTCAGGGTGATGCCAATGCTGACGGTGGTAAATACTTCGTACCCGCTGAGTTGGAATGCAGATGTCAGAGCTTCGTGTATCCGCTCCACTACACCTGTTACGTCATTGATGTTGTTGAGATCATCAAGCAAAATTGTAAACTCATCTCCCCCTAAACGGGCAACTGTGTCTCCAGAGCGCAGGCAATTCTCCAATCTGCGAGCCAGGGCAGTTAGTAGTTGATCGCCAATCATATGGCCGAGACTGTCGTTGACAACTTTGAAGCGATCTAGGTCTAGAAAGAGAACAGCGAATCTATAGTCTGTACGTCGTTTTGCCAGCATGAGCGCACGCTCTAGCCGTTCAAGAAATAAGGCGCGGTTTGGCAGACCGGTTAATATATCGTGAAAGGCATCATAAATTAATTGCGCCTCTGCAAGTTTTAGAGCAGTAATGTTGCGAGCGATACTCAAGACAAAATATACTGAACCATCGTTAGCCAATTCAGGCACAAGCCGGGTATGGTAATGTCTTGTTTGGGAAGTGATCGCTAGACTGCATTCAAACTCGGTTTCTTGCTTAGTTTGGAAAACTTGCTGGAGCTTGCGATCGCATATCCGGTAAAATTCTTCCGGCAGATTTAACTCTGCGTTTGTTTTGCCGATAAATGTTTCGGCTGATATCCCTGTAACCTTTTCAATAGCTGGATTAACGTAAACATAGCGCAATTGAGGGTTAAATCTGGAAATAATATCGGGTGCATTTTCAACTAGTGCTTTGAATTCTTGCTGGCGACGCGCTAGTGCCTCCAATATCTGCTTACGCTCGGTGATATCTTGAAAGACCAAAACTGCACCCGTGATGTTACCATTATCATCTTTAATAGGTGCAATACTATCATCAATTGGTATTTCTGCACCGTTTCTAGCAATAAGTATTGTCTGTTCTGGTAGACCGACAGTAACGCCAGACTGAAGGACTTGCGTTATCGGACTTTCAATTATTATACGACTTTTTTCATGAGCAATATTGAATACTTCTGTTGCTTCTTTACCAAACGCATCTGAAGAATTCCAACCCGTCATTACCTCCGCAATCGGATTCATAAAAGTCACGGTTCCAGATGCGTCGCTAGTAATCACAGCATCTCCAATACTTTTAAGTACAGCAGTCAGCCATTGTTCATTCTGCTTTAATTTTTTTTCCGTTCGATGTTTTGAAAGGGTAATTTCAATAGTGAATTTTAATTCTTTTTCTTTGAAAGGCTTGATAATGTAGCCAAATGGCTCTGTTTCCTTTGCTCGATCTAATGTTGATTCATCTGCATTAGCAGTAAGATATATTATTGGAACATTAAAAATATTATGAATTATCTGAGCGGCTTCCACACCGTCCATCTTTCCTTTGAGATGAATATCCATTAAAACTAAATCTAGAGAATTATCTGCTGCTTTCTTAATTGCTTCTTCTCCAGAATCGGCAAGACCCAAAACAGTATATCCAAACTTTTTTAGTCGACTTTGTATATCCATTGCCACGATCATTTCATCTTCAACAACTAATATATTTACTCTATTCATGATTTTATTTAAATTTTAAATTTAGAAATCTTTAGTCGAAAATTGAATTTTATACTTCACTCCGTTATCGCTGATAAAATCGATATTGCCTTGGAGTTGTTGTGTGAGACCTTTTACTAATCGTAGACCTAATGATTCTGTAGCTTGAAAGTCAAAATCTTGGGCAAGACCGACACCATTATCACTAATAGTAAGTGTAAATAAGTTGGGTTCTATAGAGCAAAAGTCAATACAAATTTCTCCCAGTTCTCTTTCGGGAAAAGCATACTTTAGAGAATTTGAAATAAGTTCATTGATAATCAAACCGCAAGGAATAGCTGCATCAATAGCTAGAAAAACCTCCTCAACTTTCATTTTCAAAGTAATAGAGTTGGAATTAACGTTGTATGAATAAAATAAATTAGTTACTAAATCTTGGATATAGTCAGCAAAATTAATCCTTGCCAAGTCTTGAGATTGATACAGTTTCTCGTGGATCAGAGCCATTGATTCAATCCGGTTCTGACTATCTTTGAATACCTCAAGGGCTTGATTGTCCTTGAGATACTCTGCTTGTAGGTTGAGCAGACTAGAAATAATCTGTAAATTATTTTTTACCCGGTGATGAATTTCTTTCAATAGCACCTCTTTTTCTTGAAGCGATGCTTTAATTTGCTCCTCTGCTTGTTTACGTTCCCGTCTCACCTGCGCCTCACGTAACTCGCGGGCAACAGCAGGAATAAGTCGTGCTAAATTGCCTTTGATAATATAGTCATGGGCACCAGCTTTCATGGCTGCTACTGCGGTATCTTCACCAATAGTTCCTGAGACGATAATGAATGGCAGGTCAAGCCCACTTTCCTTGACTTGCTTCAATGCAGCAGGAGCGCTAAAAGTGGGCATGGAATAATCGCAAATAACGATATCCCATTTTTGCCCTGCGATGGGCGTTGGCGAAGCCTCTCGGAGAGAAGCCCCGCCAACGCCCATCGCAGCTTTCATGGCTGTGGGTGTATCAATCCGTTCAAAGGTTACTTCATAGTCACCACGTTGCAGTTCACGCAGCAGCAAGAAAGCATCGTCTTCTGAATCCTCAACAAGTAATACGCGCAGAGGTATACCCATGTAATTCGTAATTCGTAATTCGTAATTAAGAAAGTCAGCCTTGCATCTATAACCTGATTTTGGAGGATTGGAAATTTACACCCTTGGGGGTGATTCGTTTAAGACAAACCAGTACAACCCTAGTTGGCGCACTGCTTCACTGAATTGGGAAAAGTCTACTGGTTTGCGAACATAGCTATTAGCACCCAAGCTGTAACCATTGATTAGGTCTTGCTCCTCCTTGGATGAAGTAAGAATGACGACGGGAAGGATTTTTGTCCTGTCGTCGGTTCGCAGCTGCCGCAAAACTTCCAGACCATCCATTTTAGGCAACTTCAAATCCAACAGGATGAGATTCGGCATAACACTCATGTCGCGATCGGCGTACACACCCTTACCAAAGAGATAATCTAGGGCTTGTACTCCATCGCGTGCTACTACTACCTCGTTCATAATATTGTTTTTCTTCAGTGCCCGTAAGGTTAGCGCTTCATCGTCAGGATTGTCTTCTACTAGTAGAATCATGTTGTATATTTTCCTTATAGTTAAAGGGTGAAGTAAAATGTTGCGCCTTGCTCTACTGCACTTTCAGCCCAGACACGGCCACCATGACGGTGAACGATCCGCTGCACAGTAGCTAGTCCGATGCCAGTGCCTTCAAACTCAGTCATGGCGTGCAGGCGCTGAAAAGCACCAAAAAGTTTTTCAACATAAGCCATATCGAAGCCTGTGCCATCATCACGGACAAAATATACATGGGTATCATCTTGCTGCAAAAGCCCAAATTCTATCCTTGCTCTTTGATGTTTTCCTGTAAACTTCCACGCATTACCCAGTAGGTTTTCTAGCACGATTCGTAACAGATGAGCATCGCCATTGGTAACTAATCCCGGCGCGATCGCAAACTCTACTTGGCGTTCTGGTTGTATTTTTTGCAACTCTGTAGCGATCGCCTCTACCAATGCGCTCAGATCAACCTCCTCACGCCGCATTTCACTGCGCGTCAATCGTGACAGATTCAGTAAATCGTCGATCAGTTGTGCCATCCTCTGGGTGGCTGCACGTACTCGCTGGAGGTAGTTTTGACCTACCCCGTCTAGCTTATCGGCATAATCTTCTAGTAGCGCTTGGCTAAAGCCATCGATGCTCCGCAAGGGGGCCCGCAAATCGTGAGACACAGAATAACTAAATGCTTCCATCTCTTTGTTAGTCGCTTCGAGTTGTGCTGTGCGTTCTGCAACTCGCTGCTCAAGCTGGACGTTCAGGCGCAGAATCTCTGACTCCGCCTTTTTACGCTCATTAATTTCAGTTTGCAATTCTTCGTTAGTGTTTCTCAGTTCGGCAGTCCGTTTGTTAACCTCTATTTCTAACTCATCACGAGCCTTTTGCAGAGAATTTTCCATCCGCTTGCGTTTGACGAGTTCTTGATTGGTGATCATGGCTGCTAAACCAACGATAGCAGAAGCTATAACGCTGCCAAAAATAGTCAGCAAAGTTGTTTGATGAGCGCTGGCGTTCGCCTCCATTGTCCGCTGTTTCAACAACTCATTCTCTTCGTTTTCCATAGCCGTAGTCAGCATTCGGATGTCCTCCATGATCTGCTGTCCTTGATCTGTCTGAACTATTCGCAACGCGGACTCTAAATTTTTGCTCCTCGCCTGAATCGCCTGTTCAATCAAAACTAGTTTTTTGGCAATCATGGGTTCAAGGCGATCGAGCCGCCGTTGTTGATTGGGGTTATCCACAGTCAATTGGCGCAGAGCCTTAAGTTTCTGAGCAATTTCGCCAGTTGCACTGCTATACGGTTTCAGATACTGTTGTTTGCCCGTAAGAAGATAGCCCCGTTGTCCAGTTTCTGCATCTTTGAGTTGTGACATTATTTCTTTAGTCTTTTCCAGCACCTCGCGCGTATGTGTTACCCATCGAGCGTTTTCTCTATACTGAAGCAAACTAAGATACGAGACTACGCCAACACCAGCCATAATTGCCACTGCTATTACAAAACTGCCCGTATTCTTTTTGTAAATAGCCCATTCCATTTTTTACCTTCCTAGTTGAAAAAGTAGCCGCTAACTAAAGTGGTAAAAACGTTGAGCCACCCCTGTAGAAGGTTAATAGCCCATTAGTACAGCGTTAGCGACTTAGAAGACGCGTACTCCTACGGGGATCTACGCATAGCGTCCTGCACGGAAGGAGAAGGGTGACTAGCAGCCCCAGTAAGCGGCTATATCTTCGTTCCACCAAACAATACCCATGAAAAAATTGGCTTGCTGAATAAGAAGTATGAAAATGATTTTGTTTAATGTCAAAACCTTGATCCATACTCTAAATCAGCAATGCCAAAAGTTTTTCACGGTATTAATTGTCATAGTCGTGCTAGCTGATACCAAGTTTTTTAACTTCTAGAGCAAACTAGCTCTAATAAAGGATACCTGTATTAGTTAATTATTGTGAGCGTATATTTTCTGACTCATCAGGAAGGCAAATAATAAATTTTGTTCAATTATTCAGTATATTTCCCCAGCGATCTTCAAGAGATTTTCGCTTGCATAAATTATATGGATGTGCTATGGAATCTCAGCAATTGCACTTAAAAATCTTTAGTTGTACTAGCTTGATATTAAATTGACTTATTGAATACGTAGACTAGATAGAGACATCAGGTAATGTAGGGGAGCAGGGGAAGAATAACTAACTTAATTAATGGCTAATGACAAAATAATTCGTAATTCGTAATTCGTAATTCGTAATTGATAAAGGGGAAGAATAACTAACTTAATTAATGGTTAATGGCTAATGACTAATGACTGTGACGCTTAGGAATTGCTGAAATAAGGTAAAAATAATAGGGCATGGGGATAATTAACTCATGTAACTAACTCAAGGCAAGGTAAAGTAACCATGCTCAGGCGCTTAATTGTGATTGTGACTGCTGCTATACTTTTTAGCAGTTCCTTGACGCTGGCACAGACTAAAAAGCCCACACCACCGGATAAATTTCCACCTAATCCCCTAGAAATTACCACACCCGATCCACTGCTACCACGCTTGCCCAAGGATAAACAGCCGTTAACTATCCAAGAACAGCAAAAGTTAGAACCAGCGCTGGATGCATTAAATCAAGAAGCAGCAGCGAAACTGCAAGCAGGAGATCAGGTGGGGGCGTTTGAAATTTGGAACCGAGAACTTCGCTTGCGACGCTTTTTAGGTTCATTAGCAGAGGTGCAAGCACTATCACGAGTCGGGGCGATCGCTTGGCAGCAAAATGATGGGCAAGAATTACAATATATTACGCAGCGATTGCAAGCAATTCAAAAGCAGGCACAATCTCAGAAAAAAACTGCCCAAATTGATCTAGAATTGTGGCGATCGCTAGGTGAGGCTTACCAAAATGTGCGATCGCCTAAACTAGCTGTTGAAGCTTATGACCAAGTTTTGTTAGTGGTGCGAGAGCAAAAAAAAACAACAGCAGTAGTAGAAAACCTCAAGACAATTGGGGAACTACATTTGAGTTGGTTTGATTATCCCAAAGCCGCCCCAATCTACGAGGAATTATTGGCTTTAGCTACTTCTCAAGGCGAACGTGTAAACGAGGTAACATATCTGAAACGGCTGGCTTACATTTACGAGCAGACAAAACAACCGCAGCAGTCATTGAATGTACTTAATAAATTAGCAGAAATTTACATCAATGAAAATAATCTTACTGAAATACCAGAATTAAAGCTAGCGATCGCTTCAAATTACGAATCTCTAGCAACGGAAAACCCTAACTTACTGCTAGAAGCTTTTAACAATTATCAAGAAGCTTATATCACAGCTTGGCAATTACAGGAGTACGTTCGGGCTGGTGAAGCTTTGCAAAAGTTAATTGCGCTGTACCGTTCTCAAGGACAAACAGACGAGGCTTTGCAGGCTAGCCAAATTCTTGTGCAGACAGAGGCACAAGCCGCCAACTTTTACGGGCTGATGCAAGCTTATGATCAAATTGGGCAATTGTATCTAGAACGCAAAGAATTTCCTCAAGCACTAACAGCTTTTCAAAAAGGATTAGAAATAGCGCAACAACTCAAACATCAGGAAGCATACTTTACTGGGCAAATTGAAAAAGTCTCGAAAGCAAATTTGTAGCTAATATTTAGATAGTTGAATGGGAATTGAAAAACTTGATTAGTTACAATAGTGCCAATATTATCACCTCTGTTACAAGCTGCTAATGATTTTATTGAGACAGTTCACGGACTAAGCTATCGCCTGAAGCAGCTTTAATTTTTGGCTTTTGATTATATACCCGATTTTTACCCGATTCCTACCTGATATTTCCACAACTATTTTTTAAGGTGATAGATCCGAATAACTCCTCGGAACACCACATAGCAAAATCCCCTGAGCCAAATTATCTATTTGGTTTGGGGGGTTTTGATTTCAACTAATAAAAATCCTCTTTGATGTAGTCTTGCCATCCTGACTCAAAGCTACTCGCCAAACCGATTTAGTATGCCCGCTGAGAGTATTTTGCAACTTACCTGTTTGCAAATTCCAAATTTTGATAGTTTTATCAGCACTCCCACTCACTAAAGTCTCTCCATCGGGGTTAATCGCAACAGAAATAACCGCATCTTTCTGCCCGGTGAGAGAAATTTTCAAGCTCCTATTTTCTTGAGTAACACGCGAAATTACACTGGTAAATACAGAGCGCGATCGCTAGTTAAGAAATCTGACTTTTCACGGTATCTGTAAAACCTCTCTCCTTTTAGGAGAGAGACTTTGAGTTTCCCCCCTTCCCGATGCGGGAAGGAGGTTAATCGTTAGCTTTTCCACATGGACTGAATTGTCAGGTTGAGAAATCGCCATAGATTTGGTAAAAAAGAATGTAGAGACGTAGCACTGCTACGTCTCTACAAGAGTTCTGGATAACGCATATTTAATTTCTAGAGATGTCTACTAGAGAGCTGAGATGAGTAGCTGTGAATAGGTGAAATTTATTTTATGTAGGGTGGGGCATCGCCCACCCTTCATTGTTATTCCAATGCCTCAGCAGTCTTCTTCTTATCCAACTTGAGAATTAATACTCCCAAAGGTGGCAAACACAAATCCAGCGAATAGGGACGACTGTGCAAAGACCAATCATCCGTCCACTTACCGCCTAAATTGCCCATATTACTGCCGCCATACTGACGCGCATCACTATTGAACAACTCGGTATAAAATCCTTTTTGCGGTACACCGATGCGGTAGTGAGAATGGGGTTGTGGTGTAAAATTGCAAACAACGATCGCAAAATCATCAGAATCCTTGTCACGACGGATGAAGGAAACTACACTATGGCGATTATCGCTACAGTCAATCCACTCAAACCCAGGTTCAGCAAAATCCTGGGTGTACAAAACTGGTTCAGAACGGTAGAGATGATTCAATTCCTGGAAAAACGTTTTTAACTGTTGGTGGGCTTCATGCTGCAATAAATGCCACTCCAAATCTGCCCAAGCATTCCACTCACTCCACTGCCCAAACTCCATGCTCATAAACATGGTTTTTTTGCCTGGGTGAGCAAACATATAGCTAAATAAACAACGGATATTAGCTAACTTTTGCCATGTATCCCCCGGCATTTTACCGATGATATTGCTCTTGCCATGCACCACTTCATCGTGGGACAAAGCCAGCATGAAGTTCTCGCTGTGGTTGTACCACATACTAAAGGTGATGTTGTTTTGGTGGAACTGGCGGAACCAAGGGTCCATGCTGAAGTAATCCAGCATATCGTGCATCCAGCCCATATTCCACTTCAAGTTAAAGCCCAGTCCACCTGTGTAGGTGGGCCAAGATACCATTGGCCAGGAAGTAGATTCTTCAGCAATTGAGAGAATACCAGGGAAATAACTAAAGATAATGTGATTTACCTGACGCAGAAAATCTGCTGCTTCTAGATTTTCTCTGCCGCCGTACTGGTTGGGCAACCATTCTCCTGGTTTGCGGCAATAGTCGTTATAGAGCATTGAGGCAACAGCATCAACACGAATCCCATCAATGTGGTACTTGTCAAACCAGAAGAGGGCATTTGCTGCGAGAAAATTACTGACTTCATGGCGACCGTAGTTGAACACCAAAGTACCCCATTCTTTGTGTTCGCCCTTGCGGGGGTCAGCGTGTTCGTAGAGGTGGCTACCATCAAAGAAAGCTAAACCATGTCCATCTTTGGGGAAGTGACCGGGAACCCAATCTACAATTACCCCTATATCATTTTGGTGACATTTATCAACAAAATACATGAAATCTTCGGGGCTGCCAAAACGGGAGGTGGGGGCATAGTACCCAGTTACTTGATAACCCCAAGAACCATCAAAGGGATGCTCTGCAATGGGTAGCAATTCTAGATGGGTGTATCCCAATTCTTTGACATAAGGAATGAGTCGGTCTGCTAATTCCCGGTAGGTAAGGAAGCGTGCGCCGGGCTTTAGTTCAGAAACGACAACTACCGGTTCAGTTTCACCATTGGGCAGTTTCGCTGGTTCCGCACTTGAAGCGTGTAACCAAGAGCCTAAATGCACTTCATATACTGAGACAGGCTGGGTGAGGGGGTCAGTGTGACGCCGCTTCTCCATCCAGTCTTTGTCACTCCAACTGTAAGAATTTAAATCAGTGACAATGGATGCGGTTTTTGGGCGGGGTTCCTGCTGGAAACCATATGGATCAGATTTTTCGTAAATGTGCCCTTCAAAATTTTTGATTTCATATTTGTAATGCTCTCCCACACCGATTTCAGGAATAAACAATTCCCAAACCCCGGTGGGGCCTTTACGCATCTGGTGTTTACGTCCATCCCAGAGGTTGAAATCTCCCAACAATGAAACGTTGCGAGCATTGGGTGCCCAAACGGCAAAATAAACGCCTTTAACGCCGCCTATCTCCGTGGGGTGCGCTCCCAGTTTTTCATATATCCGGTGATGGTTGCCTTCACTAAACAAATGCAAATCAAAGTCTGTCAAGTTAGGAGAACGGAAGGCGTAAGGGTCATAGGTGACTCGCTCATGTTCCCCTTCTTTAATCCGTAACTGGTAGTTTGCCAGTTCTGCGGTTTCAATCGTGCATTCAAAAAAGTGGGGATGATGCACTGTTTGCATTGGGTATTCCTTGCGTTGTTCAGGAAGAACCACCCATACTGCACTTGCATTTGGTAGATAGGCCCGCACAGCCCAGACAGTTTTGCCATCTTGTTCTATGGGATGAGAACCTAATATTTCAAAGGGATCGTTATGCTGATTCCAAACGATGCTGTTAACCTGTTCAGGGGCGATCGTGGTCATGGACATGAAGCTACCTAAGTGAAATAACGTGATTGACTAAATCTACTTTTTTAATATCTATATATATTCTTTACATTTATTTGCAATTTTGTCGCCACCGTTATCCTACATCAGAATGAGACATCAGTCTTTTTAGGAGGTGGGGAGTGGGGGAGATGGGGGAAAGCTTTTGACTTTTGACCCTTGAGTAATTTATCAAAAATTTAAAAATGGGAAAAACTGAAGTAACGTTTTACGTATGCGAAGCAAGAAAATCTGTTCCCGAATTTTGGGATCTAGTTTTGGTGGCGGGGCTTTTTGCAGCTGGGCTTGTAATTGGATGTATTCGGCAGCTGTTAGGAATTTTCCATCAATAGGCGATCGCGCTTCTATGATAATCTTTGTGCGTAATATTTCTTCTGGCGTATCCTCTGGTGGCGGTAATGCTATTACTACTGATCCCCAATTGCTATTTAATATAACAAAGGTTGCGGTAATCACAATTAAGCCCAGTAATTTTATTAACTTTCTCGCTTTAACTCTCCCCATCTCCTGAACTGCGCTCACAACGCAGGATGAAAATCTGTTTTTCACGCACCCAATGGCCAATTTTCAAACTAGACATTAGAATTTTCCCAATAAAAATCTGGCAATATCAAGGGACATCACCAGGTCTCTTCTGATACGGAATAGACTACAGGGAATGCTCAAGAGCAATTGCCAGCGATCGCGATTAATTGTTTTGCCCGATCAAAACTTAGGAATCTAAGGCATTCCCAGCACCAAACGAAAGAACTACTTTGCCTAACAAGATAGCTTAGATTTACAGAACTCTACTCGTTTGAACGTGGAACAAGATTCAGTTAGGTGCAAATTTTAGTGGGACACTTGGTTGAGGACGTAATCCTCTTCACCAGTGTCCTCTACTTCCTACCCTACTTAGCTGATTTTGAGCAAACTCTAGGCTCTGATACACCAACATAAGGATGTAGGTTTTCACGTGAACCTAATTAATTCAAGCTATGTAGTGAGGAACTTTGTCACTAAGCAGTTTTAGGCGTGATTTAAACTAAAGTTTAAGATGCCTTATTTAGGAGTAGCAGTGGTAGCGGGAGTCACTGCGGGAGTAGTAGCAGGTGTAGACCCAACAGGAGGTGCATCAGTTGGTTCACCTGTAGCAGCTGGAGTACTAGTACCAGCACCATCACCGCCACCTTCACAGGCTCCGAGAATTGTAGCCAGACTTAACATTAGAGCCAAACCAAAGATTTTTGTTTTCATAACTCCTCTTTCACCAATTGTGGCTAGAACAATTTTTCACCTGTTGAATACGATACCGTATTTATTGCTTTTTTTTTAATCCTGTGAGATTACATACTTCAAAAAAACAATCCTTTGGGGTATTCTTTTTCGGATTGGTTATCATACAGCCATCTGATTAGTTTCTCTTAACTCAGGAGCAAAACGGAGATTACCAAATTTTTTAGCAAACCGAGCTATCATAGCAAAAAATTTTATTTTTTTCACGGAGTATTGCACCTTGCTGCTCCGCGTTGCCATACTTTAGTTGCAATACCTAAAGTACAAGCTGTCCAGTTGCTAATCGCTGATTGCAAACATTGCAATATTTAGAGGATGCAAACATTGGTACAGCTACCTATCAGAACAGTTAAAAGGGTGTAGTGTGTTATGTGTGCTTGTTGCACAGAAGGCGATTTTAACCTAAGCAAAAACAGACAATTAAGACAATCAATCTAAAGTACAGTATTTCCCATCTAAAAAATTTATGGTAGTTGCTCGTAAATCTGCTGTTTCTACAAGGGGTAATTGGTTCCGGCGAGATTCTATCCTTTCTTTAGGGAGGCGACGCTCTGCGCGTCTGGAGTCGGCAGCCCAGAGCGCTCCTATAGCCGCTGCCAAAGCCGCACCAGTATCCTCTCAAAGACGACAGCGTTCCTCGAAAAATCTCGCGGTTTCTCCCACAAATGAGGCAGTTATACCCAAATCGGTGAAACACTTGGATAGACAACAAGTGCCAAATCTCAATGAGCAGTCTAGTGCAAACCAGAAGACTCCGGGAGTAGGTTTTCTTCGCTTTCCCATAATGCCTAATTCTGGAGCGGCACCTTTGTGGTTGCTGCGCTTGTATACCTTTCATCGTTATTCGACCGTTTTAGCGTTCTTGTTAGTAGCATCGACACTTGCTGTTTATGGCTGGACGGTATATTCTCAAGACCTTTGGAGTAAGTCATATCGCAGACTGCAAAACCTCCAACGTCATGAGCGGCTGCTGACGACAACCAACGCGACGTTGATAAATAAAATGGCTAAGGACGCAGAAGAATCAACAGCAAATCTGGTATCCCCGACTCCTCAAGGGATGATTTTCTTGCCTCCAGCATCTCATAGCCCTAAGCCAGTATCGTCTAACACAACGCCCAATTCTGAAACGCAACAGCAAACACTCTCGCCACTGGGATATTAATCGTAATTCGTAATTCGTAATTCGTAATTCAGAAGGTCAGATTTACAGCAATTTTCAGGTAATTCAATCATACTGTAGGGGCAACTGTGCCTCCTTTGCAAAGATTGTAGTTCAAAAGTTATATGAAGAACGCTGTAATCTGAGTTCCCACCTCTTACATCTGTAGCTTGATTTTGGAGAATAGGTAAAAGGCTAAGAGTCATTAGTCATTAGTCGTTACGACTCAGACTTGTGGCAAATGACAAATGACTAATGACAAAGGACGAACTCAATGCAGAAGTCACCAAGTAGAACAAAATTCAGAAAGTTTCGGAATCCAGCATTCAAAAGGCGACAGAAGGGTTCTAAACGAGGTTTCTTGGGGACACTTGCCTCTAGTATCCAAGAACAAACATCCAACACCAAGTCCCGACTGTTCATAGTATGGAGCATATTAATGGCAGCAGGGTTGGGCTTGGGTATCAAATTGTATAATCTGCAAATTGTCAAGGGCCCAAAGTTAACCCAGCAGGCACGAAACCAGCAAATGATGAATTTGCGACCTTTTATGCCCCGTCGCCCGGTGGTAGATCGCAATAGTAATCTGTTGGCGATTGACCGTCCTGTATATACTTTGTACGCTCATCCCAAGCTGTTTGATAAGTCTAATGAAGAGATAGCAGAGCGACTTGCTCCAATATTGGCAAAAGATACTGCTGAATTGGTGAAAACTTTTCAAAGCAAAAGAAGTGGAATTATACTTACTCCAGCCCTACCCGAAGAAATTATTGATCGCGTCACTTCTTTGCGCTTAAATGGCTTGGAGTTAATTCAAAAATACTCCCGATTTTATCCGCCAGACGATTTGGTTTCTGACGTGGTGGGTTATGTGAATATTGACCGTCGTGGTCAAGCAGGTGTGGAATACTCTCAAGAGAAGTTGCTAGAACGTCCTGTGCAAACGGTGCGGCTCAGTCGGTCGGGTAATGGGGCCGTGATGCCGGATCATGCGCCCGAAGGTTTTTTACATTTTGATGATTTGCGGCTGCAACTCACTATCGATAGCCGTCTGCAACGAATTGCCCGCGTTGCGCTCAAACAGCAGATGGAGAAGTTTGACGCTAAACGTGGGGCGGTAATTGTAATGGATGCGTTGGATGGTTCCTTACTCGCCCTCGTTTCTCAGCCTACCTATAACCCTAATGAATACGCTAAAGCTAATATCTCGCTATTTAAAAACTGGACGGTGGCGGATCTTTATGAACCGGGATCGACTTTTAAGCCTTTGAATGTGGCGATCGCTTTAGAGAATGGTGTCATCAAAGCAGATGATATGTTTAATGACTCCGGTTCCATTCGAGTAGCTAATTACACCATCAAAAATGCTATGAACAATGGTTATGGGCAAATCAACATTGCTCAAATCTTGCAAAATTCCAGCAACATTGGCATGGTGCAAATTATCCAACGTTTAAAGCCTTCAATCTACTACAACTGGCTAGAACGCTTGGGGCTAGGACAAAAAGTTGATACAGATTTACCTTTTGAAGTTGGTGGTCGGCTCAAAAGTCAAGAAGAATTTATCGCTTCGCCAATTGAACCAGCTACTACTTCCTTTGGGCAAGGCTTTTCTATGACACCGTTACAGCTAGTGCAAATGCACGGTGCTTTAGCCAATGGTGGGAAGTTGGTAACACCCCATGTAGTTCGAGGGCTGATTGATACCAAAGGGCAGATGCATGATTCACCCTCTCGCACCATACCACGCCAAATTTTCTCAGCCGCAACAGCCCAAAAGGTTGTGGAAATGATGGAAACTGTTGTTGATGAAGGTAGCGGCAAGCCGTCACAAATTCCGGGATATCGCATTGCTGGTAAAACTGGTACAGCCCAAAAAGCAAGTCCTAATGGTGGCTACATCAAGGGTGCTAGAATGACCAGCTTCGTGGCTATTTTGCCTGTGGAATCTCCTCGATATGTAGTGTTCGCACTGGTGGATGAGCCAAAAGGAGAAAGTGCCTATGGTTCTACTGTCGCCGCACCAATTGTGAAGTCGGTGATCGAAGCACTGATTCCTCTTGAGGAGATTCCGCCCAGTAAGGAGATTGAGCAGCAGACGAAAGCGCCGTAGGGAGTGGGGAGATGAGGAAGCAGAGGGGCAGGGGAGACGAGGGGACTTAAGTGAGAACTTGCAACAAGTCTTTCCCTTCCCCTTGTCCCCAATTCCTCTTCCTAATGCCCAATGCCCTTTTCCTTTTTTCCTCTAGACTTAATCTTTCTTTATAACCAAGGAAAGAGGTAGAGAAAGCTACTCGTGTGGGAAGTTAAGTATTAGAGATGAAACTAATTTCTTACTTTTCCAAATCTACCAAAGATTCCATGCAAAGCAATTTAGTTATATTTCCTAACGCTGGAGCTGCGAAAAAGAGCACGCAAACAGAAGAAAGAACAATTACCAACTACGACCGTGCTGAGGAACAATTTATAGAACTGCTAGCAATGGAGGATTTGGATCATCAACTAGATGTAAAACCTGCAATAGCTAGTGAGTTTGAACAGGCGCTCTCAAGGGCAATTCGCGCCGCCTATAAAAATGATCGCTCTGATGAACAGGCTAAACGTTTTCTCCAACGAATACTTTATCGAATTAATCGGCTAAAACTGTTTTGGTACGACGATTTGCGGCACTATATCAATGAGCGATCGCTTTACTTGTGTTCATGTCGTGACCAAATTGAAGCTGCTTGGCAAAAGTGGGAACTGGCACAAATCGATGTAGCTGCATTGCAACTATTAGATGTAAAACAAGCGCTAATTGAGCGCACATCTGCCGATTTAGATCCGCCTTTGTCGGACAGTAGTCGCTATATTCGTGAGGAAATGACTGAAGCCGGCTATCGTCACCTGCTAGCGATCGGCTCTTTTGATGGCTTGGTTGAAGCTAGTCATCTTTCGCGCATTTTGGGTGGTGTTGCTAATGAAGTGCAGTGTACCCTGATGCGAGTACTAATAGAAGAATACGGCAATGGTCGTTTATCTCGCAAGCACTCTACATTTTTTGCCCAAATGCTTGCTGAATTTGGAATGAATACTGAACCAGAAGCATATTTCGATTTAGTACCTTGGGAAGTTTTGGCTTCTACAAATCATAATTTTCTGGTGACTGAACGCAAACGCTATTTCTTGCGTTACAGCGGCGGTTTAACCTATTTTGAAGTGGCTGGCCCTGCGGTTTACAAAAATTATATGATGGCGGCGCAACGACTGGGACTCTCAGAAGTAGCGGTGGGTTATTGGGAACTGCACATCAGGGAAGATGAACGCCACGGCCGTTGGATGTTAGATGATGTGGCTTTGCCATTAGCAGAACGATATCCCAATGATGCATGGGAACTGGTGCTTGGGTACGACCAGCAGAAACTCATGAGCGATCGCGCTGGTGCTGCTGTTGTGCGATCGATACGCGAAGCCAAACAATCCGCCTTACTTATCTAAGAAATCTAAAAAATTAGAAATTAAAAATGGCAGAGTTTTTCTGGCATTTCTAATTTGATGTTTCTAAATCATCCTATTGCTAATCCACCTACAACCCAATTTCTTTAGTGAGGACTTCTTGACTAAAGGAATGGTTGTTTATTGTCTTGATATTAAGGCAGTAAATAACTTGCTATTACATTGATGATTATACCTTACACCTTAAATTGCAGTCAAATGAAAGATATCTTTTTTTGTCCTGAAGAATCTAATTTCTACTCAAACTGCTTAGACAGTTTTGTGATCAGAAATTGCAAAAGCTACGAGTCTATTGTGGAGTTTGGATCAGGAGATGGTAGCCCTGTAATTAATTCTTTATTGAAAAATAAGTTTGATGGAGTAATTCAGGGATTTGAATTAAATACCTCTGCATGGAAAGTCGCAAATTCAACCATTGATGAATATAATCTCACTAATAAATACATAATCCATAATTCATGTTTGTTTAATTCTTCTCAACCCGATGCTGAGTATCTTGTAGCCAATCCACCCTATCTCCCCGCACCAGATAATGATATTTATATGCCACTTTTATTTGGGGGCGTAGATGGAGCCACAGTTACCAACGATCTTTTGTCGTTAGGTTATAAAAATGTGTTGGTTTTAATATCTAGTTTTTCTAATCCAACAAGTACTCTAAACCTAGCAAAACAGAACGGTTATTGTGTTCAAAATTTCATGGTGTTACCTTTGCAGTTCGGCTACTATAGTTCTGATCCCAAGGTAAAGAACCACATAGAAAAACTCCGAAAAAACAAGATGGCATTTTATTCTGGCGATTATTATTTTTTAGCTGGCGTTTTATTTAACAAATGCCAGGATTCTGTAATTGATTTATCTAATCAATTAGCTCAGGTTATGACTAGTTTGTGAAAATCTATATACTCAGATTCCCAACTTATTTAAAAAGTGGGGAATCTTCTTTTTGATGGCTGCAAATTTGATTTTATGGAGAACAAAATTTAAATCGAAAATTTTCATTCACAGCAAAAGCCGTATCCGGGTAGTCGCTAAATACGCCATCAACACCTAAGCTCAAAAATAGCTCATATTCCCCTTGGGGATCTCCTTGAAAGTCCAGTGGCAAAAAACAGTCCTCATTGCGGAAAGTCCAGACATGAACCAGCAAACCAACCGTATGAGCATCAATGACTAAAGATGTAGGCGATGTCTGGCGACAAGCCGCTCCGCGTCTACGCAATTTACCATTGCTGTCTCTCGGAACCAGTAAATTTTTATGAATACCAACGGCCTGTGCATATTTAGAAATTTCTTCTAAACCTGATGCAGTGACTAAATCTGCATAAGTGCGTTCATCGCCACTAACGACAAAATCATAAGGTTTACCACTGTTATTCAGCAATTGCACCAGAGGTAAATCTGTCTTTGTAGATAAATCTTGTAAATTACTCACTTCAAAAGACTGAATGAAAATAGGTGCATTAGCGCCCTGATAACCGTTGGCTGTCAAAGTTGCCAATAGGGGTTCTTCTAGGGCTAACCCAATAGATTTAAAGTAAGTTGGGTGCTTAGTTTCTGGGTAAATGCCGATCGCCCGATTAATTTCGGCACTTTTAGCCTTAACTAAATCGATGATTTCTTGGAGAGTGGGAATTTCTAAGAGTCCATCATAGGCGGTATTTTGCGATCGCACTTCAGGAATTCGCTCTTTGGCTCGTAGTGTTTTCAGTTCTACAAGAGTAAAGTCTTCAGTAAACCAACCAGTTTTGGATTCGCCATCAATAATTTTGGTGGTTCGACGGTGAGCAAATTCTGCATGGCTAGCAACGTCGGTGGTTTCGGAAATCTCATTTTCGTGACGAGCAATTAAAACACCGTCTTTAGTGGAAACTAAATCAGGTTCAATATAATCAGCGCCCAGTGCGATTGCTAATTCATAAGCAGCTAAAGTATGTTCTGGACGATAACCACTAGCGCCTCGGTGAGCAATGATAATTGGGGGCTTCCCTGTAAAATCTTTAACCATAATTGGGTACCGTTTGTAATTTTGTAAGTTAAAAATTAAATATTCATTTAGGTGAGCGGATGGCAAGTAATTATATTGAAATTGTTCTCAGTTTTGATACAACTGGGAGTATGTACCCTTGCCTTACCCAGGTACGGCGAAAAATTAAAAATACCGTTACCAGACTGATAGATGAAATTCCCTTGATTCGGATTGGGATTATTGCTCATGGTGACTACTGCGACGAAGGCTCAACTTATGTCACCAAAACATTTAATATATCCGGTGATGTTGATGCTATCTGTGACTTTGTGCAAAATGTCGAACCTACTGGTGGCAAAGATGCACCATAATGTTACGAATTAGTATTACATGAATCCCAATCTTTATCATTTACAAAAACAGAAACTATCCAGGCTCAAAAAGAAATTATCTTAATGGATCGGGCAACGGGTGATTTATTTGAAGGAGGCGCTGCACGAGAAATGTTAGGTCTACCGATGGATACAACGATTCGTATTAAACCTAGTAACCTAGAAAAGTATGTTGTGTTTGTCTAAAGTACCTCTGCTAATCGTAAACTGATTGGCAAAACTCGATTTTTATATGAAGTCGAAGACTGGGATCGCTAAATCCCAACAACTGCAAGTCGCGGCTACCAAAACAAAGCCTGCACAAGCAGGCTATTCTATTCCCTAGGTATTTTGTAATAAGTCTAATGACCCAGATTAAGCCGGAAGTAAAACGCATAGAAGAACTGCGCCAGTTATTGCAACAAGCAAGTTTAGCTTATTATGTTTTAGATGCTCCAATTATGGAGGATGCAGTCTATGACCAGCTATATCGAGAATTGCAACAACTGGAAATTCAATATCCAGAATTGGCGACTCCCGATAGTCCGACTCAGCGCGTGGGTGAGAGGCCAGCAACGCAGTTTAGCTCGGTGCGGCATAATATCCCCCTGTACAGTCTGGAGAATGCATTTAATATCGATGAGTTGCAAGGGTGGGATCAGCGTTGGCGACGACAAGTACCGAAAATAGACTCGGTGGAATATGTCAGTGAACTCAAAATTGATGGTTCGGCTTTGGCTCTTACCTATCAAAATGGCATTCTAGTTAGGGGTGCAACTAGGGGTGATGGGGTGACGGGTGAAGATATCACCCAAAATGTGCGGACAATTCGTTCAATTCCCTTGCGTTTGAATTTTGAAGGGTTAGAAATTCTAGAAAGGGTGGAAGTACGCGGCGAGGCCTTTTTGCCGTTGGAAGTGTTTAAACAAATTAACGAGGAAAGGCAAAAAGCGGGTGAGCAGTTATTTGCCAATCCTCGTAATGCCGCAGCTGGTACACTCAGGCAACTAGACTCGCGCATTGTCGCTAAACGGCGGTTAGATTTCTTTGGCTACACCTTGCACATTCCTGGTAGAGATGACACTAGTATTGCCAATACCCAATGGGAAGCTTTGGAGTTATTGGAAAAGATGGGTTTTCGAGTCAACCCCAACCATAAACTGTGTGCCTCGATCGCAGAAGTGGCAAAATATTATGAATACTGGGATACGGAACGGCTGAATTTACCCTACATGACTGATGGGGTAGTAGTAAAACTGAATTCTTTTAAACTTCAGGAACAGCTAGGCTTTACGCAGAAATTTCCTCGCTGGGCGATCGCGTTAAAGTACGCAGCCGAAGAAGCACCCACTCGTGTGGAAAATATTGCTGTGAATGTGGGACGAACGGGGGCGTTAACGCCGTTAGCCGAGATGCGCCCTGTGCAATTGGCGGGGACAACAGTTTCTCGCGCGACTTTACATAATAGCGATCGCATTACTCAATTAGACATTCGCATTGGCGATACTGTGATTGTCCGCAAAGCTGGGGAAATCATCCCAGAAGTGCTGAGGGTACTCAAAGAACTCCGTCCCCCTGACACTGAACCTTTCGTTATGCCCACTCATTGCCCAGTCTGCGGTCAACCAGTGGTACGAGAATCAGGTGAGGCGGTGACTCGGTGCGTCAATGCTTCTTGTGCAGCGATTCTTAAAGGTTCTATTGAACATTGGGTAAGTCGTGATGCCTTGGATATTAAAGGCTTGGGCGAAAAGCTGGTGCATCAACTCGTTGATAAAAGTTTGGTGCATTCCGTTGCTGATTTGTATGAATTGACAGCAGAGAAATTGTGTGCATTAGAAAGGATGGGGAAAAAGTCGGCAGAGAAATTAGTGGATGCGATCGCTCAATCAAAAAACCAACCTTGGTCAAGGGTATTATATGGCTTAGGTATTCGTCACGTTGGCAGTGTGAATGCCCAATTGTTGACTCAGAAATATTTTACTGTAGACCAGTTAGCTACAGCAAAGCAATCAGATATTGAAGGAATTTACGGTATCGGTGCTGAAATTGCCCAATCTGTGTACCAGTGGTTTCGGATTGATGCCAACCAAAGGTTGATAGAACGCTTACAAGCTGAAGGATTACAATTAACTGCCACAGAGGAAACAAAAATACTTGGTGATGCTAATCAAAAGTTTGCAGGTAAAACTTTTGTAATTACGGGTACATTGCCAACCTTAAAGCGAGATGAAGCTAAGGCTTTGATTCAAAAAGCTGGTGGAAAATTGACTGATTCCGTGAGTAAAAAAACAGATTATTTGGTGGTAGGAGAAGAAGCCGGTTCTAAATTAGAAAAAGCACTTTCCTTGGGAATTAACCAATTAAGCGAGGCGCAGTTATTAGAGATGCTTGAGGATTGATGCATATCTGGCCAACGCGTCACGTTCATATCAATGTGATGTCGTGTAAAACATTGATTATGCTGCATAGATTGCCTTCAAGGGTCGTTTTGGCGAAGATTTCTCACGAATTTTACCAAAACCTTGATAATATTGATAGCGATGCCTGCGATGGTAACGTAGCTCTGTTATCAAGCCTGCGGCATAGCTACGCTTAGTGCGCAGCCTCTCGTAGAGAAGTGCGGGCAAAGTCAACATGTTCGACTCTGGAACTTTGGGACATCATTTACCCTAAAAATTGTTAAAGGAAAATTTGGAGTTTTACTAAATAAAACCAATGTCTGAACAAAAGCCCGTAAGCCCCTGGAACTACAAACCTTGGTGGTGTCAACCCTGGTCTATAGTTCTCACAGGTGTAACACTAATTGGTGGTAGCTGGTTACTATTTAAAACTATCTGGCTAACAGTTCTCGTCTCTATCCCTGTAATGACGTGGATGGGATTTTTTGTGTTGTTTTGGCCACAACTAATGATTCGCAGTGGAATTTTGGAGTCATATAAGGACTAATTCGAGCTTGATGTGTTATTGGAAATTCTTCCAGGGAGAGAAAATTATTCCATCGTGTTAAGAGATTTAGCAGCAAAGTTATGCACAGCAGAAGAGATAACTCCAATTTTCATAATTCTTGCTTTTGCGTAACAATCCACAGCAAATCTAACCACAACTGAGGATAAACATTCTTAAGCTTCGATTTGGGGTCGTTTAACAGATTAGTAGCATTCATGCAAACAACTTCAACTAGCCCCAGATATTCTGCCACTTCTATCAGTAAATTTTTTTCTGCTACTACAGCAGCAATCAGTCTATCAGGACAGTAAATCCTTATATATTTGGCATGAGCAATATAGACTCCTTTTGATTTAGAATTTAGCACTTTTACATAGCAGTGGCGTAATAATTCCCACACTCTTGGGTGAGCTTGCTCAATAATAAGGGTAAATTGTTGGGCTAAGTCTTCTTCGGTAATCATTACTCTCTCCATTATTTTTGTCCTAGGAAACTCCAAAAAATAAATTATCCTAATTTCTGGACTCAACACGACTGTTCCTCCCCCCTGCTCCCTGCTCCCCTGCCAAGAAAGCGATGGGATATTTTTTTAGTTGGAAGTCCTCTAAAAACTGTAATTTCATCTCTGCACAGCTTGTTCAGCATTGCTCATATTGTGTGCATTTTCCTCTGAGTAAAATTACTAATTTTTAGTTTGGGCAAAATTTCCCCATCCGTCCGAATTGGTTGGTAAGTTTTCTACGGTTTATATTACTTGCATATCAAGGATCAAAGCTGAAACCGATTCTTCAAACTGTATCAACCGTTGCCTTGTACCAAAATAATTGGTACAAGGCAACGTTACTAAAGAAGAATTCAGAGACAACTTCTGAGCATCAGGATGTTTCCACACCAATTGCTTCTATCAAAGGGCAAATGAATTTTCGCAAAAATATTACACCTATCGCAAAAAAATTGGCGATAGGTGTAATATTCTGGTTTTAGAAGGAATCAAGAGAGAGTGCGATCGCATTCTTGAGGCTTGAGCAACCATTTGAGATTGTATGACAACAACTGACAATGCTTAATTCAAAGCTTTCCAGGCTTTGAGTTTCCCTATATTGGATTATCTCTGCGCTTATATGCAGAAATAATCAGGACTGTGCTGCAAAGTTGATCGCTCATGAGCCTCCCCGAAAGGTCGAGAGGCTTTGAAACCCCCATTTCCTTGTAGAGAAGGGGGCTAGGGGGGTTAGGTTTAGATGTTACCAAAAATACTTTTCAAACATCCTCTAAGGTCTTTGTCAGTAGAAAATGGGTTTTTCAACTTAAGGAACTAGTGTTAGCGATCGCGCATTTTTATTTTTGCCGTGAGTCTGGTTAGTTGCCTATTGATTGATGAAAGAATAAGTTCCGATGAAAGCCGTCCCTCGGAACTTTGACAGTATAATAAGTTTTGATAATTTTTAGTTTATATTGATCATTTTCAAACTGGCTTTGGGCACAAGACCTTGTAAGTATCTAGATACTCAGGGAATCTGCACAGTGAAAGCTAGGATGACATGAACAACAGAGCAAACCAAAGGCATGAAGAACATCACATAATAGAATATTTCTCTATATTCAACCGAATCTTGATTTTCGTTGCAGAGATGTTTCTATCACGCAGCCTTGATGCTGGAGAGGTAATCCTGCGGTTGTTGCAAAATTTCCAACGTACCAGACTTTCCTGGCTAAGGTTTAGACACTCATCTGTGAAAACGCAAGCTGTTTCTCTACCTGAGAATGAAGCAGAAAGGCTCAAAGCATTGGCGGACTACAATATTTTGGATACCCTACCTGAAGAAGCGTTTGATGACCTAACTGCTCTTGCTGCCTATATTTGTAAGACTCCAATAGCTTTAATTAGCTTAGTTGATGCCGATCGCCAATGGTTTAAATCTAAGGTTGGGCTAAAAGCTAGGGAAACACCCAGAGAGTGGTCTTTTTGTGCCCATGCAATTTTTCAACCAGAGGATATATTAGTGGTTCCCAATGCCATCAATGACGATCGCTTTACTAACAATCCCTTAGTCAAAGGTAATCCTAAAATTCGTTTTTATGCTGGTGCCCCACTAGTTACGCCTGATGGTTTTCCCCTCGGAACATTGTGTGTAATCGATACCATTCCTCGCTTTTTAAGTTACCAGCAGTTGGATGCACTGCGCCGCTTAACTCGGCAGGCGATCGCTCAGATGGAACTCATGCAGGAAGTTCGCAACCGCAAAGAAGCAGAGATTGAAGGAAGGCATTTATCGCTGACTGATGAACTAACAGGTTTGCATAACCGACGTGGCTTTTTCTTGATGGCTGAACAACAATTAAAAATTGCTCATCGCCTGAGAGTCTTGTGCTGGGTTATCTTCATTGATTTAGATGGACTAAAACAAATTAACGACACCCTTGGTCACGACATAGGAGATGCCTTAATTGTTAATGCTGCTCGATTACTCAAACAAAGTTTTCGGAACTCAGATATTGTTGCCCGCTTGGGTGGAGATGAGTTTATTGTTTTCATCTCCAGCTACTTTAAGGATGCTGATAGCATCCAAGCGTGTTTGCAAGCAAATATCGCCAACTTTAATCAACAGCAAAACCGTAGCTATGAACTTTCGATGAGTATGGGGATAGAGCGTTACTCACCAGGAAGCAATATGTCACTAGAACAACTAATCGCCAAGTCTGACGAATTAATGTACGCTCATAAGCGTCTCAAGCGGCAATCTATTGCATGAAGGGGATGGAAAAACTCCAATTGGATGAGAACAAATTGATTAGTTCTCAAATATTGGGAGATGCTGTAGATAAAAGTGCGCGATCGCTCTCTCCCTGCTCTCCTAATCCATGCCTCGAAGGTGCTAATTTACCACTTGGCTGCCATGACTGCGGGGGTCATCTTGACTAGCCGTTGGTGCTACTGGGGCTGAAAATTTGGAAACTTTGCCGCTAGCTTTAGCATAGGGAAGAGACGAACCAGTAACTAAAGCTTTTAAATTGCTAGCCATAATCGTGCGCGGTTGATCCCCAATCGCTTGGGCTATGGTTTCCCCTTGCTGACTCAAAAATACAAAATGGGGAATCCCATCCACCCGATATTTCAACATTTCGGGTAGCCACTTGGTATTATCCACATTCAGCATGACAAAATTCATCTTGTCAGCATACTCTGTTTCTAGTTGAGTGATATCTGGTGCCATTTTCTGGCAGACAGTACACCAATCAGCATAAAACTCTACTAAAGATGGTTTGCCATTGCTGATTGCTACTTCTAACGGTGTGGACGAATCGCTTAATTTAGCTAGAGTTGCCGAGGTTGTTTCAGTTCGCAATCCTAAGACGAGGGCAACGCTAAGAGCGATCGCTACCATTACAATTAAAAAGTTTCTCAAACGCTTCCCTAATGTGGATTCAGACTTATCGGGGGAATTAACAGGTGAATCAGTACTCATAACAGAATTATTAAAACTTATTAAGCAATTTCTTCTTCAGTTTAGCTGACTCCAAGCGCTCTTTAATACGTAATTGGATACCCAAGATGGGTATTACAAATAAATACTTTAGATGAAATAGGTTCTAAAAGATGATTTTAAGCTTCAGAAATACCAGTGCTGTGTGTGCCGTATTTTTACTAGTCAGTGTTGGCAGCTTTCACAAGTCAGCCATAGCTACTATAAATAACCAGTCTCAATTGATAGCACAGCAGAGTAAAACCCAGCCACACTCAGTTTTTAAATCTATTCTGCCTAAATTAAAGCAAAAGACTCAAATTAAGATTTTATTGCCGAAGTTTATTCCTGAGTCGGATGGGGAAAATCCAATTTACGCAATTATAGAAGCTGCTACGCAAAAAAAGTACGAAATTTTACTGGGTTTCAGTCCCGATTGTACTGGTGGAACTGCCTGTCGTTTGGGCATTGTTTCTGCTGAAGCTGTAACCCGCAAAACACCGCGCCTTACTGGTAAACCTGTATCCTTAGCTAAGGGCATTACTGGCTATTTTGTGGATTTTACTTGTGGTGCTAATTGCTCAGATGCTACCTTGACTTGGAGACAACAGGGTGTGCAATATATTGTTGGGTTGAAAGCAGGCAATCGCACTTCTTTGGTAAAAATGGCTAATTCTGCGATTAACTAATTCTGTGGGTTTCAGTAAAAAGCAAACAAGCGGTAAGTTTTGTAGCAGTGTCTAAATCTCTGTTACAAAACTGAATTACGAATTACGAATTACGAATTACGAATTACGAATTATTTTAATCCCTAGCTAAGGCCAGAGTCTGATTTTACTTCCCAGCGAAACAGCCGTGGCAATTGAGATACATCTATGGCGTAGTTAACAATCCACAGCACCAATTCAAAAACCAACAAATATCGTACCCACTGCAACTCGCTTTTGGAATCCAAAAGTGTCAAACCCTCATACAACTGCCAGAAGCGGTAAGGCAGGTATATATAAGGTACCATCACCCACACTACATTTTGCAACTGCCTGAGTGTTACTCTCTCAGAGATGATTTGCAACCCTAATACGATAAAATACCAACCAAGCACAGTTAACACACTGCGATCGCCCCACCAGACACCCCACAAAAGCATAACTACTAATGGCAGCAGTACTCCTAGCAGTTGCACTGAGCCAAACCAGATTTTATACCAAGCGGGAAATGGTAGAGGTAGAGTATAGGGCTTTGTGTGTTTCCACCCCCAATTTACAACCACAATAAAAAGTGTGGCAATTAGGAAAAAGAGGAGATTTTCTAGGAACAGATAGAGGTTGGTGTTTAAGGGAGCCATCGTGATCTTAAGTAGTATTTTTGCTATTTCAACGACCTAGCCAAGTCTTGATGATGTCAAGAAGACTGGAACCACCCCAAACCAATGCCAAAAGTATGGAAGTAGTTAAAACTGCCCCCAGCACACACATAACTAAACCACCCAAGCTAATAGCGCCATCATCTTCCGATAAACCAAAGCTAGTTACAAAAATTCCCATTGCTGGTAGGGTATTAGTTCCTGGAATCGGAATCATCATAGAAATTGCCATCAAGGCGATCGCTATACCAATGGTCACTCTACCAGGTAAAGTAGTACAGATATAGCTCAGACGAGGACGAGCGATCGCTTCAATTCTTTTTAACCAAGGAATCCCTGCTTTCAAGAATCCCTGAACTGTTGTGAGTTGGATAGGGTGACTCATCATCCGCTTGGGTAGCCAGGGGGTTTTGGCACCGGCGATTAGCTGTACCGCTAATAGGAAAATCAGGATGCCGAAAGGGACTGAGTATCCTGGTGCTGGAACTGGCAAAGCTGAAGGTAAAGACAGGATAATCAGCAAAAATCCAAAAATTCTTTCTTTTGCTAATAGTAAAATCTCTGCCAAAGTTACTTTTGAGGGTCGATCTTCCTCAAAAAAATA
This sequence comes from Nostoc sp. UIC 10607, assembly GCF_047228265.1. NCBI lineage: Bacteria > Bacillati > Cyanobacteriota > Cyanophyceae > Nostocales > Nostocaceae > Nostoc > Nostoc sp. UIC 10607. Next base: position 45,498 of record NZ_JBIQNW010000039.1, read on the forward strand.
GCGTTGTAATTCGTTAGATAGTTTAGCCATATATCACCAGGATTTAGCAAAATTTAGTAAATAAATATACCAATTAACAAGCCAGATTCAGCAAAGATAATTGCTCATACCTCAAAGTAGCCGAGTGATTTCATTAGTTCTGGTAAATCCAGATCCATAGAATTTCTTACCTTTCAACAATAGATCCACAACATCTTAACGTTTAGCAATTTTCCTGAATAAAAAGTAATATTAAATTTCCTTAAAGTTATTGTGTAAATTATGGAAATGTCATGACAGATGGAACATATTGGGATAAGGGTGCAAGATGCAAAGATATTTGAAAGTACTAAGACTATTTTGGAGTGCTGCGATCGCAGCAGAGTTAGAGTATCGGATTAACTTTTTCATAGCTACCCTCAGCAGCTTGGGAAATCTTGTCGGTAGCCTCTTTGGACTATTCTTGTTTTACCGGACTGGCTACACTTTTAGTGGTTGGTCATGGGAAGCAGCTTTAGTAGTTCTAGGACTTTTTACCTTACTACAAGGCTTTTCTGCTACTTTTCTGGCGTCGAACTTAAATCGCATTGTCCGCCATGTCCAAGAAGGCACTTTGGACTTTATATTATTAAAACCTATCCGCAGTCAGTTTTGGCTTTCCACCCATACCCTTTCACCTTGGGGAATGCCGGATCTAATTTTTGGTAGTGTTATTATTGGCTACGCGGGTAAACGCCTCGGTGTAGGGATAGACGACTATCTACTTGGTGTGCTGCCATTATTATTCAGCTTGGTGATTCTGTACAGCCTGTGGTTTATGCTGGGAGCGATGAGTATCTGGTTCGTCAAAATATACAACGTCACAGAAGTTTTGCGTGGTTTGTTGGAAGCTGGACGATATCCCATCGCAGCATATCCTACTGCTTACCGTTTTTTCTTTACCTTTGTGATGCCAGTAGCATTTTTAACTACTGTCCCAGCCCAAGCGCTATTGGGTAGGAGTGAAATTAGCTGGTTGATAGGTGCGGCAATATTGGCAGTAGTGCTGTTTTTCGCTTCTACTTGGTTTTGGCGGTTTGCGTTGCGATTTTATACCAGTGCTTCGAGTTAGAGACATCACCTGATAGGATTAATCCCTATTTAAGGATTGAAATAACTAAAAGCTTCTGAGAGATAATCAGCAGCAGATGCCACAACTGCGATCGCACTTTCATAATCTAGACGCGTTGGCCCCAAAACTCCCACACTTCCTACTGGTATTGAACCTCGGCGATAGTTGGAAGAAATCAAGGTGCAGGTACGTATCGGTTCTAGTGGGTTTTCTGCGCCAATGCGAACCGTTACCCTTGGCTTACCTACATCCTCCTGCTCTGGTTCTTCAAATATTAATCGCCATAGTTGGTCTTGTTCTTCTTCCAGCAGGTGGATAATCGTTTGTACTTGCTGCAACTGGGAAAATTCTGGCTGGCGCAAAACTTCTGACACACCCCGAACCATAATTTGTGTTGCAGTCGGCGCATGAGTCCGACGAGTCAATTCGGCAACTGAATTTTTCAAGAATTCCCCGTAGCGTTGGAACTCCTGATCTAGTTCGCTCCAGTTGAGGTTGGCTAATTCCAATAGACTTCGCCCCCGCAAATGGCTATTCAAAAAGTTAGAAACAATCTGCAACTCGCGATCGATTACCTCTGAATCCCGTTGTGTTTCCTCTGGTGTTGGCGACAAATCCATCAACTTGGAATGTGTCTCATAACCATCGGTCACTACAATTAACATGATCCGCCCCGCTTCAATTTGCACTAATTGCAGATGTCGCAATAGTGCTGTAGTAGTTTGCGGCATAGTAATCAAGCTAATGCAACCACTCAAGGTTGCTAAAATTTGTGCTGCTCCTTGCAATAGAGTTTCTAAACTCCAATCTTCCCACTGGAGGCGGTTTTGCAGTGCCAACTCTACTTCTCGCCCTAAATATTCTGTTCGCGTAGCATCTGTCTGCGACACACTGCGCGAACGCAGAGAAGGGGTAATTAACTGGTCAACATAAATGCGGTAACCTGAGTCAGAAGGTATTCGTCCGGCAGAGGTGTGTGGTTGGTAAAGTAACCCAGACTTTTCTAAAACGCCCATCACATTGCGAATTGTCGCCGAGCTTACACCCAGATCGTACTCCTCGATCAAAGCCTTTGAACCAACAGGCTCTGCCGTAGCAATGTAGTGACGTACAGTTGCCCAAAGTATATGCTGTTGTCGATTTGTTAACTGGACTTCCATAGGGTATGTTTTGCTAGAGGCAAATTTTAATCAAACTCTGGAAAAATTTCTGGATTGATCGAAACCAAAGAATATTAATAGTTTATTAAGATAACAAATTATACAACTATATTGTGATAATTAATTTTAAGGTTCAAGTACATAACTCTTTAAAAGTGCGCTTTCAATATAATCTAGGCTTTTGCAGCAATAACTGAGGGTTTGAATTGACAACATCCTTTTTGCTTTATGTTTGCATAATTCTACACTGATAAAAGTATTGTGGGATACGTACTTTTGCGGTGATCGCAGCATAAGATCGGGGTCGAAAAGTTCTGTAAGATATATAACCAGTAGATAAACTTATAAGCTTTCCTAGCAAGCCCCTAAAATGTGGTGTTATTTTCAGCATACCAAAAGCCAGATGGAAGAGTAAGTTCCATCTGAGTAATGCACCTAAACACTAGCTAATACTGGGGAATTGAATGGTCTACTAAGACAGAATAAGCATCAATACCACCTGAAATATTTTGCACATTTGTAAAACCTTGAGCAATTAACCACTGGCACATCTGGGCAGAGCGGATGCCGTGGTGGCATAGTACAAGGGTTTCAGCTTGGGGATTGAAGAGGTTAGGGACTTGATCTCCCCAATCGGCAAATTGGCTCAGGGGTAGATTGACAAAGCCCTCAATGCTAGCAATCTCCAATTCTTGTGGTTCGCGTACATCTACTAACTGAATACTTGCATCACCAGAAGAAAGACGTTGTGCCAGTTCTTGTACACTAATCTGGTTCATGGGTTAACTAAAAGAATTCCCTATAAACAGTCCTAATCCTATTTATGGTGGCAGAAAATCTCTGCCTTTGCATGAGTATCCATTCTCAAGAAGGCTGATAAATCCTGGTAGGCTTTCTGCTTAAATGGCTGTAAACCGTCTTTTTTAAAGGTTTAATGTGAATAGGCAACGCTCATTTATTGGTTTTATCGTAGCTGGTGCGATCGCACTGCTAGTAATTGCGATCGCTAGTTTCTACTGGTTTTTCGGCAAAAGTCCGGCTAACCTCATTGCTTCTACCTCTCAGCCTAGTGCAGCCATATTCGTGTCGAAACTTTCCCCTGCAATGGTTTCATTGCTGGTGAATCCTGACCGTTTACAGGCGTTGGAGCGTGAAGGAGAACTATCTAAACTCAAAACCAGTTTATTCGCCAAGAGTGGTATAGATTACAAACAAGATATTCAACCTTGGTTAGGGAACGAAATTACATTAGCTATTACCACCTTAGATATTGATCGCGATCCAGAAAACGGACAGCAGCCAGGGTATCTATTAGCACTAGCAAGCAAGCAACCGGAGAAAAGCCGCGAGTTTGTCGAGTTGCTGTTTTCCAAACGGGCGTTAGCTGGGGCAAACTTAGCTGTTGAACAATATAAAGGTATAAAGCTGATTTCTGACAATTCTCAATCAGAACAAGACTTACTTGCAGGTGCTGTTGTCGGTGAAGGCTTTGTATTGTTTGCCAACGATCCTAAAGTTCTACGAGATGCTATCAATAATGTCCAAGCACCCGATCTAAATTTGACTAGCTCCTCCGAATATCAAAAAGCTACCAAAGAACTGCCCAAAGGGAGTTTAGCTGTAGCTTTCTTAAATCTTCCCATCGTCGCAAAATGGCAAGGGTTAGAGCTGCCAGAACAAACCTATGACAGCGAAATAATTTCCCTGGCGTTGAACCCCAAAGGATTACTAGCAGAAACCACCTTTTTAACTTCATCGGAAATTGTCCCCCCATCCTCACCACTGTCTAAACCTGTAGGAGCATTGCAATATATTCCAGCCTCCGCAGGTTTGGCCATTTCCGGCTCAAATTTGAGTAATTTGGGTAACAGTGATTTAGCCAAACTCTGGAGACAAGCAACAGCAACTATATATGGTTCTGGGGAAGATGTAGTTTCTCGGTTAGCAAAACCTTTAGCGGATGTTCAAAAACGCTGGGGCATAAACTTACCAGAGGATATTTTTAGCTGGGTACAGGGAGAATATGCCATAGCATTGTTACCTGATAAAGAACAAACAACCCCCCATTGGATTTTTGTGGTGGAAAAATCCGAGAGTGTAGAACAAGGCGTTGCTCGATTAGATGCGATCGCTTCATCCAACGGACTCAGCATTAATCCATTGAATATAGACAAGCAAAAAATCTCTGCTTGGACAGAGTTAACTACGGCTACTACAAAAGCAGATGTCAAAGAGCGGCCATCGTTCAGTATTGAAACAAAAGTGCGAGGATTGCATACAACTTTAGGAAATTACGAAGTTTTCACATCTGACTTAGAGACGATGAATGAAATTCTCACAACCAAGGATAATTCCCTAATTGACAATGCCAAATTCCAAGATAGTATTGCTGCGATTCCCCTACCAAATCAAGGCTATATATATCTTGACTGGACAAAGAGTCAGAATTTGTTAGAGCGTCAAGTACCAGTTCTCAAGTTAGTAGAAGTTTTAGGTAAACCGTTTTTTGATAATCTGCGATCGCTCACAGTCAGTAGTTACGGAACTGACACGCGATCGCTCAAAGGTGGCATTTTCTTCAAACTCAATAATTCGTGATATTTTCACATAAGTTAAAAATGCAGAAGGTAAAATAATTTTACCTTCTGCATTTTCTTGATCCATGATATTTAGGTAAATTTTATGTAACCTTTGCTATTTGTATTTTTAATCTTTGGATAGCTATTGGCTGCTGATCTAAAATCGTCCGTCGAGGGTTTTCTTTAAGGGAAAAAATTCTCCAACCAACAGAGGTAATTACATCTAAATTATCAGTTCGCTAATTGTAGCTGCTGTCTAGATCAAGAAACAACCTAGCAATTAGCTGCCTGCTTTTAATGGCATTACTTGTGGCACATTTTAATGTGGCACAAGTAACTGAAATTTCACTGGAATTTTTTAACTAGAATATGTATATATCATTACTAATCTAACAGCCTGTTGGAGGGCTACTATGAAATACTGTCGCCCCCGACTTCAGTTTCGCGGCGGCTGGTTGTTGGCTATACTTACCGCCATCACAGCTACGCCAGTAATAGCAGAGACAGCAAATTTTGGTACTCTCAATCTATCTACAAACTTTGATCCAGCACAAGGAACACTGCAAGGGTTTACAGGTGGTTCTTACTCATTGTCTGCCATAAGTAACCGCGATCGCGATCAAAAAGCCTGTATTGGCTTTGCCGATCCCAATCCAGATCACATTATGGTTTTGGAAAAGGACTTTTCCCAGCTGACAATACAAATCGATAGCAACAACACTGACACCACTTTACTCATCCAAGGCCCAGATAAAACAACAATTCGTTGCGGTGATGACACTGGCAAAAGTAAAGATGCTAGCATTAGCGATCGCAACTGGAAAAATGGTACCTATCGGGTTTGGGTGGGTACATTTAACCCTGGGGTCAAGCGTGATTATACTCTGACGGTGGAGCAGAAATGAAGTAAGGAGTAGGGAGATGAGGGAACAGAGGGGTAGAGGAGACAAGGGGATAAGGTGACTTAAGTGAAATAACTTACAACAAGTCTTTCCCTTCTCCTTGTCCCTAAGTCCTCTTCCCAATGCCCAATGTCCCATTTCCAATTATTAGGTGTAACGCCTGAGACGATAATATGGGAGAGTAGCTTGTTGTGCTTTCCGAGGGTGCTATCTCGTGCTATCTACACTTCGTGCTGACTTTCGTATCATATTTGAACGTGACCCAGCTGCCCGTAACTGGTTGGAAGTTTTATTTTGTTACCCTGGTTTGCAAGCCCTGCTATTCCATAGGCTGGCTCACTGGCTGTATACTGTTGGTCTTCCCTTTATTCCCCGCCTAATTTCTCACTTGGCTCGGTTTTTGACTGGAATTGAAATCCACCCTGGTGCAGCCATTGGGCAAAGTGTGTTTATTGACCACGGGATGGGTGTAGTAATTGGTGAAACTGCGATCGTGGGAGACTATGCCCTAATTTATCAAGGTGTCACTCTTGGGGGTACTGGTAAAGAATGTGGCAAGCGCCATCCCACTGTGGGTGAAAATGTTGTAGTTGGAGCTGGAGCGAAGGTACTGGGCAATATCCAAGTTGGCAATAATGTCCGTATTGGTGCTGGGTCTGTTGTTCTAAGGGATGTTCCTTCTGACTGTACAGTAGTGGGCGTGCCTGGGCGGATTATATATCGTTCTGGAGTCCGGGTTGCACCTCTTGAACACAATAACTTACCAGATTCGGAAGCCGAAGTAATTCGTGCTCTAGTAGACCGGATTGAGGCACTGGAAGAACAAATACAAACTCTTCAGCGCACCAACTCTTCTGAAAAAACTCTTGTGTTGGCAGGTTGTGTAGCTTCTAACCAAGCTGATTTATCAGAAAATGCTCCTGTGTGTAACCTTAAAGATAAGGCAATACAGCAGTTTCTAGATGGTGCGGGTATTTAAATAAAGTTAGGAGTTAAGAGTGAGGAGTGAGGAATAAAAATTATCCTTGCACCTTCCAACTCATAACTCCTAACTGACAAAATTAAGGATTAATTTCTTCACAAAACCATTTTTGATTTTCATCGCGGCGATAAAATCTTCGATTTTGTGGTTCGCCGCGTAATTCTAAGTGGTCTACCTGCACTGGGTCGAGTAGCAGTAGGCAAAAATTAGGCACTGGCTGCACTGGATCGGGTGCTGGTGGCTCAAAGGCTTCTAATTCCAGGACTCTAGGTTTACCAGGATGAGGCCAAGCAAACTGTAAACGTGCAGCATCACTCAGTTCTCGCCACATGGAAATGCGGGCTGGCTGTAAATTATGGTGCGAATCATCATTACCTACCAGGGTTAAACAGCCAGTGATTCGGAATTGTTCTCGTGTATTGGGAAAGTACCAGCAAACTTCAGCCCAAGGTTGTTGCTGTATCTGGTCGGCTTTAGCGCTACGGTTATCGGTGATAAATTTTAGCTGGTTTGTATCTTCCAGAAAGCCGCGAAACACTAGGGTACGATTAGCGGGGCGACCGTTCGCTTGCACTGTTGCTAGTTGGAGGTAACGGGCATAAACAAGGCTGCGATTGCGATGGAGTGCATGAGCTATCGCGCTTCGCCAAGGAGCAAGAGTCATTGTAAAGTTCCGTACCTTAGGTTTTGAGTATACTACTGTTAACAAAACAAAAACACAAATTTTTTAATTATATATAAATGGTTACAATTCCCATAATAGATTTAACTGGGTTTACCAATGGCGACACAATAACTCGGCAAAATATTATCAAACAAATCTATCAGGCTTGTCATGAAATTGGCTTTATGTACTTGCAGAATTTAGGAATATCAAAAGACATAATCAGGCAAGTATTCACTTACAGCAAATATTTCTTCAATTTACCCTTAGAAGTTAAGCAAAAGCAAGCTTGGAGTGATGAGTTTAATAATATAGGATACGTTGGTCTTGAGAGAGAACGTCTTGACCCCAACAAACCAGGCGACTTGAAAGAAGCGTTTAATGTAAACAAACAAGCGGCTATGGGGATAGATGCTTCTATTCTTGCCTTTTATGATAGTTGCACAGAACTTGCTAATACAGTGTTACAAGCTTATGCTTTGGCGTTGGAATTGCCAGAAAATTTTTTTATAACAAAACACAATCAACAAAATCATACCTTGCGATCGCTCCACTATCCCCCATTGCAAACACCACCCAAACTTGGACAGGTGCGTGCTGGTGAGCATTCAGATTATGGTAGTATTACCTTACTTTTCCAAGATGACGTTGGCGGGTTGGAAGTACAGACAGCATCTGGAGAGTGGATTGCCGCGCCTGCGATTCCTGATACTGTGGTAGTTAATACTGGCGATTTAATGCAACGGTGGACAAATGATATGTTTTGCTCAACCAAGCATCGAGTAATGATTCCCAGCGATCGCACGGTGAACCAGTCCCGTTATTCTATCGCTTTTTTCTGTCATCCGAATGATGATACAGAAATAGCTTGTCTTGAGAGTTGCCAGAAAGAACAATCGCCTATTTATCCGCCTATCCTGGCGGGAGAATATCTTTTAAGTCGTTTACAAGCAACTTATGGTAATTCGTAATTCGTAATGACGCTCGCGGACTCGCTACCGCTACGCTAACGTAATTCGTAATTAAGAAAGACATTTAATATGAAAACCTACGACTGGATTGTGGTTGGTGGTGGAATTGCGGGTGCTGCACTGGCATACGAATTAGTAAAAACAGGTTTTGCTGTACTTTTGTTGGAGGAATACGGCACACCACAGAATGCAACTCGCTATAGTTATGGTGGACTTGCTTATTGGTCGGGTACTACACCACTAACTCGTCTATTGTGCGAAGAAGCGATCGCACGCTACCATATCCTATCTCAAGAGTTAGACGCTGATATCCAGTTTCGGGAATTAGATTTATTACTAACTATTTCAGCTGCTAATGACCCAGAAACAACTGCGGCATCATATAATCATTTTGCCATTCCACCCCGTTTACTGAGTGCCCAAGAAGCTTGTGAGTTGGAACCGCAGTTAAATCGAGAGGCGATATCTGGTGCTTTAACTGTTAAACACGGTCATATCCATCCAGAAAAAACAGCACAAGCTTACATCCAAGCCTTTCTGCGTGCTGGGGGTGAAATGCAGATTACTCAAGTATTACAAATACTGCAAGATGGTGTAAAAACAACTACTGAAACTTTTCATAGTGCGAACGTTGTCATTTGTGCGGGTGGACTCAGCCGCCAACTACTAAAATCTGCTGGTATTACCGTCAAACTGTATTTTACCCATGCAGAAATCATTGAAACCCCACCCGTGGATGTGCAGTTACGCACCTTAGTTATGCCAGCTAATCTGCAACGATTTCAACTAGAAGCTGAATCTACTCAAGTTGATGAATTGTGGGATGAACTAGGTAATGAGCCAGCACCGCCAATTTTAGATGCGGGTGCGATTCAGTTTCAAGATGGTAGCTTTCGCATCGGTCAAATTAGCCGCGTTCTCACAGATCCTTATACCAAGGTAAACTCAAAGGAAAGTGAAAAATGGTTGCGAAGAAGTATTGGTCAAATCTTGCCAGCTTTGGAGAATTTACCAGGAATTTGGCATCATTGCTTGGTGGCATTTAGTAGCGATCGCCTGCCCTTAATTGGTACTATCCCAGGATTTGAGACCGTTCATCTATTCTCTGGGTTTAGCAATCCTTTGGTAATTATACCACCTTTGGCAAAGCGCTTTGCTAATTTTGCATCTGGCAAGGAAGATGAGATTATTGTCCAGCTATCTCTTCATCGTTGACAATAATTTCACATCACAATACTAGGCTTAACAAAGATTAATATTATAAAGTTATTTTTTTATTACAAAAATTAGGCATTTTGTATAAGAAGTCACTTTTTACTAGTAAACTATCGCACTATCATCACACTTTAAAGTTTGATATTGTCAGCTTTCTATTAAGTTAGTTGATTCATCAAGAGGAAAATTTATCAAGATATGAGAAGACAATTTAACAGACGCAAGTTTTTGATCTACGGTTCTCTAACTTTTGGAAGCAGCTTTTTTCTGAAGGCTTGCGCGAATAATTCCCCAACTGCTACAGAGAGTCCAGCTGCACCTCCTGCTGCATCTCCAGCTGCTGCTACTGCTGGTGGCACCATCAAAGTAGGTATTTTGCACTCCCTTAGTGGCACAATGGCTATTAGTGAAAAAAGCGTTGTCGATGCTGAAAAATTAGCAATCAAAGAAATTAACGCCGCTGGTGGTATCTTGGGTAAACAAATTGAAGCAGTTACCGAAGATGGCGCTTCTAACTGGGATACTTTTAGAGAAAAGGCAACCAAGCTAATAGATCAAGATAAAGTCACTGTAGTTTTTGGTTGTTGGACTTCTGCTAGCCGCAAGAATGTGAAGCCAGTATTCGAGAGCAAAAATCATATGCTCTGGTATCCTGTGCAGTACGAAGGTCAGGAGTGTTCTAAAAATATTTTCTACACTGGTGCTGCGCCAAATCAACAAATTGAACCATCTGTTGATTGGCTGTTAAAAAATAAGGGCAAAGAATTCTTCTTAGTTGGCTCAGACTATGTTTTTCCCCGGACAGCTAACACAATTATTAAAGCTCAACTAGAAGCTTTAGGTGGAAAAACAGTTGGTGAAGATTACTTACCTCTTGGCAATACAGAAGTTACACCAATTATAACTAAAATCAAGCAAAATTTGCCCAATGGTGGCGTGATTTATAACACTTTAAATGGTGATAGCAATGTTGCTTTCTTTAAACAATTGAAAGGGGCTGGATTGACACCAGATAAATATCCCTCTATGTCTGTAAGTATTGCGGAAGAAGAAGTAAAAGCAATTGGTGTAGAGTATCTCAAAGGTCACTATGCAGCTTGGAACTATTTCCAAACAGTAGACACACCTGCTAATAAGAAGTTTGTTGCAGCTTTCAAGAAAGAATATGGTGAAAATCGGGTGACAAATGACCCAATGGAAGCAGCATACATTGCAGTTTATTTGTGGAAGCAAGCAGTAGAAAAAGCTGGGACTACTGATTTAGAAAAAGTGCGGGCGGCAGCTTATGGTCAAACTCTAGATGCGCCTGAAGGTAAAGTGACAATGGATGCCAATCATCACATATCTAAAATTGTGCGAATTGGTCAAGTTAGGCAAGATGGATTGTTTGATATTGTCTATGCGACTCCAACAGCAGTTGAGCCAGTTCCTTGGAATCAATTTGTCAAAGAGACTAAGGGATTTGCCTGTGATTGGAATGACCCGGCGAAGGGTGGTAAATACAAGAAAGCGTAAATAATTCGTAATTCGTAATTCGTAATTCGTAATTAATTACAAATTACGAATTAGTCAATTTTAACTTTGTAGGGTGCGTTCTAGCGAAGCGCAACGCACTCTTTATCTTAGTGGGTTACGGTAAAAATATTTATTGCCGCTATGTTTACTCACTCGTGCCGTGACACACTTTACAGGTAATTACGAATAAGTAGTGAGGAAAAAAGTGTTAGCAGGATTTTTAGAAGCTGTATTTAATGGCATTAGTATTGGCGCTGTATTATTGATTGCAGCGTTAGGACTAGCTATTATATTTGGATTGATGGGCGTTATCAATATGGCGCATGGTGAATTGATGATGTTCGGCGCTTATACAACATTTGTTGTGCAAAATGTATGTAAGCAATTGGGCGGAGTATGGTTTGAAGTCTATATATTTTTGGCTTTGATTATCGCTTTTATTTTCACGGCTGCTGTGGGATTAATTCTAGAAAGAGGCGTGATTCGTTATCTCTATGGACGGCCTCTAGAAACTCTCTTGGCAACTTGGGGAGTTAGTTTAATTTTTCAGCAGTTTGTTCGCAGTGTGAATTGGGTATTAATAATTGGCATAGCTTTGTTTTCTCTATTATTTTTTGGAGGTTTATGGATTTTAAATTCCCGCACAGATTTGGGAAGAGTTCGTAACTGGATTGTAGCCGTGATATTTTTATTATCGCTGGGGGTGACAATCACAACGGGCAATGTATTGAGTCAAACTTATCAGCTAGCAGCAACTCAACCTTGGTTTGGTGCTCAAAATGTGGATGTAACAGCACCGACTTGGTTACAAGCAGGGATATCTTTGGGTGGTGTACAATTACCCTTTGCCAGGTTATTTATTATTGGTTTAACAATAATCTGTGTGACGGGAATTTATTTATTTTTACAACGTTCTAGCTGGGGTTTAAAAATTCGGGCTGTGACACAAAATCGGAGTATGAGTGCTTGTTTGGGTATCCCAACTCAAAAGGTTGATGCGATTACTTTTGCACTGGGTTCTGGTTTGGCTGGTGTGGCTGGATGTGCGATTAGTTTGCTCGGTTCTGTAGGGCCAAATACGGGACAAAACTATATTATTGATACTTTTATGGTTGTTGTCGTTGGGGGTGTGGGCAATTTAGCAGGTACGATTGTGGCTGCTTTGGGGATTGGTACGGCTAATTTTTTAATTGGTTCTGGGACTCTGGCTTTGTTGTTGAGTCCTGTTAAACCTTTGGCTGATTTATTTACTTTTTTTGCAACGACGAGTATGGCGAAGGTGATGGTATTTGCGCTGATTATTGTGTTTTTACAGTGGAAGCCTGGAGGGATTTTTCCACAGAAGGGACGTACTGTTGATGTTTAAACCGCAGAGACGCAGTGAACCAGCGCTGCGGGAGGGTTTCCCTCTCTTACGAGACGCTGACGCGAACCGCAGGCGACTGGTGAACCCGAAGGGAGGACGCAGAGAATGAGGAAAAGGGGAAGAGGGTTATTACTTGAGGTGGGGGTAGTGGTTGCGATCGCACTCTTCCTTATAATTGTTATGCCAATGGTGCTGTCGGAGTTTCGTCTAAATTTGTTGGGACGATTTTTATCGCTGGCGATTGTGGCTTTGGGTATCGATTTGATTTGGGGTTATACTGGTTTACTAAGTTTGGGACATGGTATTTTCTTTGGTTTGGGTGGATATGCGATCGCAATGTACCTGAAACTGCAAGTCCCTACTGGTGAGTTACCTGATTTCATGGGGCTTTATGGAGTTACGGAACTTCCCGCATTTTGGCAACCTTTTTATTCTTTTCCTTTGACAATGGCTGGTGTGGTACTAATTCCAGGGTTATTGGCGGGATTATTGGGATATTTGGTTTTCCGAAATCGCCTCAAGGGAGTTTATTTTTCTATCTTGACTCAAGCCGGAACTATCGTATTTTTCAACTTCTTTAACGGTCAACAACAACTTTTCAACGGTACAAATGGACTGATAGATTTTACAACTTTGTTTGGGGCAACGGTCAGCGATGCCAAGACGCAATTGCTTTTCTACACGTTGACAGTACTGTTTCTCGCAGCCACTTACGGGATTTGTCGCTGGTTGACAACTGGACGCTTTGGCAGATTGTTGATAGCTATTCGTGATGATGAAAGTCGGGTAAGATTTTCTGGCTATGACCCTACAGATTTTAAGGTGTTGGTGTTTGCAGTTTCCGGTGCGATCGCAGGCATCGCAGGAGCATTCTACACTATTCAGAGTGGTTCTGTATCACCCAGAGCAATGGATATTGCCTTTTCCATTGAAATGGTGATTTGGGTAGCTGTGGGGGGACGTGCTACTTTGATTGGGGCGATTGTCGGAACTTTATTAGTAAATTATGCCCGCACTTTTTTAAGTGAACAATTTGCCGAAATCTGGCTATTTTTCCAAGGCGCACTATTTTTGATAGTCGTCACAGTCCTTCCTGACGGCATAGTTGGATGGTTGCGTAGTCAGAATATTTCCTTTTTCAACCGTCGTCAAGAAATTGCGACATATCCCACCTTGGAAGAAGACCCCGAAGTGCAACATGAACGCGAAAATATTGGAAACTGAAAACGTAACTGTTAATTTTGACGGATTTAGGGCGCTAAATCAGCTTAACTTTAGCATGGATGTGGGTGAATTACGGGTAGTAATTGGCCCCAATGGAGCGGGAAAGACAACGTTTCTAGATGTGATTACCGGGAAAGTGCAACCAACCCTTGGACGAGTTTTATTCAAAGGAAGAAACCTACGTTCTTTACCAGAATATCGAATTGCGCGATTGGGAATTGGGCGTAAGTTTCAAACACCTCGAATTTACCTGAATTTAACGCCCCGCGAAAATCTAGAAATTACCAGTAACAAGAAGAAAAATGTCTTTTCTACTCTGTTTGAACGTTCTAATACTGTTGAAAAGAATAATATTAAAGGATTATTAGAAACCATCGGTTTAACTCCTAAAGCTGATATCAGAGCAGGTTTACTTTCTCACGGCGAAAAGCAACGGTTGGAAATTGGGATGTTAGTAGCACAGTCTCCAGATTTATTACTTGTTGATGAACCCGTTGCGGGTTTAACAGATGAAGAAACCTATAACATCGGCGAATTACTTTTAGCGCTAGCGCAAAGTCATTCAATTTTAGTAATTGAACATGATATGGAATTTGTGCGTCAAATTGCCAAGAAAGTAACAGTGTTACACGAAGGTTCAGTGCTGTGCGAAGGGAATTTTGAGGAAGTTCAAAATGACTCACGTGTGATTGAAGTATATTTAGGAAAACAGGAAGAATGAAAAACTCGACTCCATTTTCTATTCGCTTGGTAATTCTGGTCGATTTGCGCTGTTAAACACCTGCTCTACTGTTAGCACCAAATCAACAATTACTAGTGATTCCATGCAAGTAGCACCTGTAAATACCTTATCCTCATACTGTCCCTCCACCCACTGGCAAATCATAATTTGTTGCATCTGTGGGTCAACAATCCAGTACTCTAATATTTCCCTAGCGGCATACTCCGTCCCCTTGTAGCGATAATCACGAACTAAGATATTCTTCAAAGGTCAGCAGTTTTTGGGTTTTCGTCGTTTGGGTCATTTGCTTTGCCTTCTTACCCTGCACAGACTACCACATACTATAATCAGCCGAACCGCTTCAGAATATTAGTGGAGAAAAGCTATAATTTCCCTAGCTTTAGTTGAAATCGTTTATTCCTATGAGCCAACTGCTAACACTAGAATTAAGTGATGATGTCTATGCAGCTTTGCAGCAGCAAGCTGATGCCGTAGGGCTTTCAGTAGCAGAATTGATTGTGACATCTCTTGATAGGCAGGATGGTCTTCTGACTGGTGCAAAGCTACAACCCGAAACTCAGCCAGAAGAAGCACGTCAACGTTTACTTAGTTATGCAGGTGCAATTAGCTTGGGTTATGCCACAGGTATAGACAACGAAAGCATTGATGCTGACTTGGCAAAAGCTTACGCCAATGACTTTTAAGTATTGGAATATAGATTATGCTGCTTGATACGTCAGGATTGCTCTGCTTTCTCCATAAAGATGAACCACAACATGAAAGAGCAGTTGAACTGATTTCTACTACAAGCAGAACTCGGCTTACGCACAACTATGTTCTAGCAGAATTAGTGGCTCTAGCATTAGTTCGAGGCTTTTCCCGTTCAACTGTACTGTCATACAGCCTTGAACTAATCAACAATTCAAACGTTCAAAATTTCTAATGCTAAAAATCTCTAACCTCAACGTTTACTACGGCGAAAGCCACATTCTCCGCAATGTAGATTTAAGCGTACCATCTGGGCAAATGGTTTGCCTAATTGGACGCAATGGTGTAGGTAAATCTACATTACTCAAAACCATCATGGGTTTACTCAAACCCCGCAGCGGTACAATTAACTTAGCTGAACAATTAATCAACTCAAAATCTCCCGACCAAAGGGCAAAGTTGGGAATTGGTTATGTCCCCCAAGGACGAGAAATTATCCCCCGGTTGACAGTCAAAGAAAATCTGCTGCTGGGGTTGGAAGCTAGACGCAAACCAGTAAAAAAAGCAGAAATTCCAGAGGAAGTTTTTAGCTTATTCCCGGTGTTAAAAACCATGCTTTCGCGGATGGGTGGCGATTTGAGTGGGGGACAGCAGCAACAATTAGCGATCGCACGTGCTCTAATGGGAGAACCTCAACTACTCGTCTTAGATGAACCCACTGAAGGTATTCAACCCTCCATCATCCTAGAAATTGAAGCCGCAGTCCGTCGCATTGTCGAAACCACAGGTATTTCAGTTTTATTGGTAGAGCAGCATTTGCACTTTGTCCGTCAGGCTGATTACTATTACGCTATGCAAAAAGGTGGTATTGTCGCTTCCGGTTCCACAGCCGAACTCAGCCAAGATGTGATTCAACGCTTCTTAGCTGTTTAATTTTTGAAATTTCTATATCAATAGTGTCGGAAGCAATCAAGTTTGCGGCTTCTTGCAAAAGCTCATTTTGTTCCTTTTGAATTGCTTCTAAGCGACTAGAAATTTCTACCAATCGTTGTTGCTTATTTTGTTGAAAATTTTCAGGTGGCAAAGCTGGCAGGTTATCAATCGTTTTAGTAGGTGTGATTCGATGAATAGCAGAACTGCCAATTTTAGTTAAGAATAAAAAGCTAACTTTCATCAAAGCCTGAAGCAATTTTAACGGAACTTGGAGTATTGACCAACTAGCTGTTTCAATCAAGCGAACAATTGCTTTGATGATGCTCCAGATGAGAGCAAGTGCGACAAGCAGAATTACTAAGCTAATAATTGGGTGATTAGCTGCCCAACCTAGTATTTGAACTAACCGATAAACTATAGGTTGTTGTGTCAGCCAATCATTAACAGAAGAACTAATTGCTGTTTTTACTGCTCCCGATGTTGTACTCTTAAATTGATCAATCGGTTGCCAACTTTGTTCTAAAGAACCTTTAGCTTGTTCAATAGTTGTAGTAACTGTATTAATTGCCCTATCGGTCGTGGTAGCTGCTGTATCCTGCAAAGACTGTCCAGCTTGTTGGACTGAGTTACTGAAAGAGTTAACGCTTTGGTTGACGATATCTCTCGCTGTTTGCAAGCGTTGCAAAACTCTTTCAGGCAAATTTATCTCTATAGAAGGTGCCATAAAAGATTTTACTGAGTCTTAAATCGAACCCGCAACCCGTCTTCAGGGCGATTAGGAATTCCCATTGTATCTAAAACTATGGCTGGGAAATCTTAGCCAATCATTGCTACGTAGAAGATCGTCAGCGACAATCTTCATTGCTATTTTGGCAAAAGCTTACCAAGAAAACGATTAGAGGTTCATACACCCCCTTTTTTGGTGGATTGGGGATTTTCTATTGCAGGTGCGTAAATCCAAAGAAAAATTTTTTTGTGAAAGTACTTTACAAAACGAAATAAATTCTTTAAGATGTGTAACAGGTAGTCAAACCTACCTAATTCATCCGCAAATAATCGCATTTATAAAACAATGACAACAACCTTACAACGTCGCGAAAGCGCCAACGTATGGGAGCGGTTTTGTAGCTGGATTACCAGCACCAACAACCGTATCTACATCGGTTGGTTCGGTGTAGTCATGATCCCTACCCTACTAGCCGCCACAGCTTGCTTCGTAATCGCCTTCATCGCCGCACCTCCAGTAGACAT
>NZ_JBIQNW010000040.1:0-61459 GCF_047228265.1 Nostoc sp. UIC 10607
TTGCTCCTGTCGCTCTGACTGCTCCTGCTATCAACGGTTAATTCTGAAGTTTAGCTAAATCAAAAAGCGCTCTCCCTAACTGGGAGGGCGCTTTTAATTTAAGTTAGCAACTTAGCAACGGATGAAATATTTACTGTTATAGAGTTGGATAAAAACTCAGAAAAATAGCGGAAAGTTCTACAAAAATAAGAGTAAAAATCAACTTTTGCAAGAACTCTAGATAGAATACATAAGCCTCACCTTTTTCCTCAAAATCATGGGCAATATTTTTGGTCATCTATTTCGCATTAGTACTTTTGGCGAGTCTCACGGCGGCGGTGTGGGGGTTGTGATTGATGGTTGTCCTCCACAACTAGAAATTTCGGCAGAAGAAATTCAAGTAGAACTAGATAGAAGGCGTCCAGGACAAAGTAAAATTACGACCCCCCGCAAAGAAGCGGATACCTGCGAGATTTTATCAGGGGTATTTGAAGGCAAAACGCTGGGAACGCCTATAACAATCTTGGTACGTAATCAAGATACTCGTCCTCAAGATTATGACGAGATGGCACAGAAGTATCGACCTTCTCATGCGGATGCAACTTATGATGCAAAATATGGTATTCGCAATTGGCAAGGTGGGGGTAGGTCGTCAGCCCGTGAGACAATCGGAAGAGTAGCAGCAGGTGCGATCGCTAAAAAAATTCTCCGTCAAGTCGCCAATGTCGAAATTATCGCTTACGTTAAGCGCATCAAAGACTTAGAAGGTGTAGTTGATCCAAATACTGTCACCTTAGAACAAGTGGAAAGCAACATCGTCCGCTGTCCCGATACTGAATGTTGCGATCGCATGATTGAATTAATTGAGCAAACAGGTAGACAAGGTGATTCTATCGGCGGTGTAGTAGAATGTGTGGCGCGAAATGTGCCGAAAGGTTTAGGCGAACCAGTATTTGATAAATTAGAAGCTGATATCGCTAAGGGTGTCATGTCTCTCCCTGCTAGCAAAGGCTTTGAAATAGGTTCCGGTTTTGGGGGAACGCTGCTAACGGGAATTGAGCATAACGACGAATTTTATATTGATCAAAATGATGAAATCCGCACACTAACAAACCGTTCTGGTGGTATTCAAGGGGGGATTTCCAACGGAGAAAATATTATTTTGCGAGTTGCATTTAAGCCGACAGCAACAATTAGAAAAGAGCAGAAGACTGTAACTCGTGAGGGCGAAGAAACGCTATTAGCAGCGAAAGGACGCCATGATCCTTGTGTATTACCGCGTGCAGTTCCAATGGTTGAGGCTATGGTGGCGTTGGTTCTGTGTGACCATTTGTTACGGCATCATGGGCAGTGTAAGGTCTTGTAGGCACTACACATCGACTTACAAAAAATATTTATTTTCCTGGGGTGGGTATCTTACTCGCCCTCTTAAAAAATATTTGGACTCTTTGAACTACTCACACTGACGAGTTATAGAATATTGCTAACTTGAATCGCTGTATAGGTTTTCCATCTTACTTTGTGTTCTTCTATACCGACGTTGCGCGGATGCGGTTCGTTTTCTTGCTCATCAAAATTAATCTTTCGGATCACTAGTAGTCTGTCAAGTTTAAATTGATGGGCAGAGAATATCCGAGTGAAGACCAAAGTCCTTATTCTCTAAGCACTTTAGTGCTTATTTAATTCCAATCCTGTTCGTCTTTCTTCCCACGACTTTTGTAAATACCTCCCAAGTTGTGAATTTGGCGAGTTCTCTCATAAAGTTCCGCTTCAGTCAAACTCCACTGCTGCAAGACTTTATCTAGGTCTTTTTGGATGTCTCTTGCCCCTGGAAACCCTTGATAACGCATTCGCAGTCTAGCCAATTCTGCTAAGTTATAGTCTGTCGCCTCTTGAGCGAGTAAGATATCAATAAGAGGACGATCACGGTTATAAAGAGGGTGTTGTTGGTCTTTGCCGGCCGTTGCTTCAGTCATCGTCAGTCCTGAATGAAAAGTTAAGAGTTAAGAGTTAAGAGTGCTAAGTCTTAGTTTTTAAGTTTAGCTGAGAGCAGAGGAGCAGAAAAGGCAAAAGAAAATCATCTTTTGTACTGACAAAATAATTGTAAACTTTATAACTCCTTACTTGCTTATCACTCCTAACTCATCACTCCTAACTCCTCTTAGACGGCAACTACACCTGAGGTCTTACGGCTCTCACCACTGCCACTTAAGTTTAAATAAAGTTACATTAGTCCTTAAGAAAATACAAAAAACTTTAGATGAGGGTGAATTTATCTCACCCAAAGTCCAAGCAGCAAGGGAGCAAGAACCCGCTATGTTTGAACACTTCACTTCCGAAGCCATAAGAGTAATTATGCTAGCTCAGGAGGAAGCACGTCGCCTGGGACACAACTTCGTAGGAACTGAACAAATTCTCCTGGGTTTGATGGGAGAAGGAACTGGGGTTGCTGCTAAAGTGCTGGCCGAATTAGGCGTTACCCTCAAAGACGCACGCCGCGAGGTAGAAAAAATTATTGGTAGAGGTTCTGGCTTTGTACCACCGGAAATTCCTTTTACCCCCAAGGTGAAAAGCCTCTTTGAGCAATCTTTTAAAGAAGCTCATAGTCTGGGACAGAATTACATTAACACTGAACACTTACTCTTAGGATTGACCGAGGCTGGTGAAGGTGTCGCCGCCAAAGTCCTGCAAAATCTAGGGGTAGACTTCAAGAGTGTCCGCAGCGCCATAGTTCGGCGTTTGGGTGAAAATGCCCCAGCTTTAGCTGGTAGTGGTAGTCAAAAGCGCACCCAACCGCTAACGATGGAAGAGTTTGGCAGGAATTTGACCAAATTAGCACAAGAAGGCAGACTCGACCCTGTAGTAGGTCGCCAGAAGGAAATTGAGCGTGCGATCCAAATTCTCGGTCGCCGCACTAAGAATAACCCAGTGTTGATTGGAGAACCAGGAGTTGGTAAAACTGCGATCGCAGAAGGTCTAGCTCAACGGATTATCAACCAAGATGTTCCTGAAACCTTACAGGGCAAGCAAGTCATCAGCCTCGATATGGGGTCATTGGTAGCTGGAACTCGCTTCCGTGGCGATTTTGAAGAACGCATCAAAAAAGTCGTGGAAGAAGTCCGCACTGTGGGCAATATCATTCTGGTAATTGACGAAATTCACACCTTGGTTGGCGCTGGTGGTACAGAAGGTGGTTTGGATGCAGCCAACATCCTCAAACCTGCCTTAGCACGGGGTGAACTCCAGTGCATCGGCGCAACTACCCTGGATGAGTATCGGAAGCACATTGAGCGCGATGCTGCCCTAGAGCGTCGTTTCCAACCAATTATGGTTGGGGAACCCTCAGTAGAGGAAACCGTACAAATTCTTTACGGCTTGCGCGGCGCTTACGAACAGCACCACAAAGTCACAATTTTGGATGCAGCACTTGTAGCAGCAGCAGAATTATCAGACCGCTATATTAGCGATCGCTTCTTGCCCGACAAGGCAATAGACTTGATTGATGAAGCTGGTTCTCGCGTTCGTCTGCGGAACTCTCAGAGTTCTCCTAATAAAGAACTCAAGCGTGAACTCGCTGGCGTTACCAAAGAAAAAGAAGCAGCAGTCAGAGTCCAAGATTTTGACAAAGCGACACAACTGCGTGACCAAGAGTTAAAACTTGCAGAACAACTGCAAGCAACGTTTACACCAAACGATCAACCTGTCAACTCTACTGTAGTTGATGAAGAAGACATCGCCCAAATTGTTGCCTCTTGGACTGGCGTACCAGTCAACAAGCTAACTGAATCTGAGTCAGAGTTGCTTCTGCACCTAGAAGACACTCTACACCAACGGCTCATCGGTCAAGAGCAAGCAGTCTCGGCTGTATCTCGCGGTATCCGTCGCGCCCGCGTTGGATTAAAAAATCCCAATCGTCCTATTGCTAGCTTTATCTTCTCTGGCCCCACTGGAGTCGGTAAAACAGAATTGGCCAAGGCATTAGCTTCCTACTTCTTCGGTGCGGAAGACTCAATGATTCGGCTAGATATGTCCGAATACATGGAAAGCCACACCGTCGCCAAGCTAATTGGTTCGCCTCCTGGTTACGTCGGATACGACGAAGGCGGACAGCTTACAGAAGCTGTGCGACGGAAACCTTACACAGTGTTGCTATTCGACGAAATCGAAAAAGCACACCCCGATGTATTCAATATGCTGTTGCAACTCTTGGATGACGGTCACCTTACTGATGCCAAAGGTCGGAAAGTGGACTTCAAGAACACGCTGATCATTTTGACTTCCAACATCGGTTCCAAGGTGATTGAAAAAGGTGGTAGTGGCTTAGGCTTTGATTTCGACACTCAAGCTGATGCTAGTTATAACCGCATCCGCACTTTAGTAAATGAGGAATTGAAAGCTTACTTCCGTCCTGAGTTCCTCAACCGTCTCGATGAGATTATCGTCTTCACCCAGCTTTCCAAGGATGAAGTTAAGCAAATCGCTGAAATTATGCTCCGCGATGTTGCTAGCCGCTTGACGGAAAAGGGAATTATCCTAGAAGTTAGCGATCGCTTCAAGGAACGTGTGGTACAAGAAGGCTATAACCCCAGCTATGGTGCTAGACCATTACGCCGGGCAATTATGCGCCTCCTAGAAGATTCTCTGGCCGAAGCAATGCTGTCTGGTGAAATTACAGATGGAGACACAGCAATTATCGATGTTGATGATGACTCTCAGGTGAGAGTACAAAAATCAGAAAAACGAGAATTGCTCTTGGCAAATGTTAGCTGATATGTTGGCTAATATTTATACCTAATCACTTTTTGGTGTAATATTTGAGAAGCACTCAAGCCTCTCGTCTAAGTAGAGGCACCAACAGGGGCATCTCCGACAAACATAAAGTGAAATGGTATTATATCTTTCACCCCTGGTAGAAATACCGGGGGCTTTTTTGTGTTGGGGCGTGTTTTTTTGATGTTTCTACAATAGCATTAGCTGCTAAGGAAATTTCCTCAGCGTCAATATAAGCATCTGGTGAAGTTTAGGGGCATGTCTAGCAACAGTAGTTTCCACAGTAACCTTCACCGGATGTCATCCCTTTCCCGATAATTATCGGCGATATTCGTCGCCACAATCGCCGATAAGCTGGTACAAATCGCGTGACTGCCGAGATACAGCATTGATGCGATCGCGATCGTCAGCATCTAAACTAAAACTAAATACTTTGGCGTTATCTTCTATATGTTCAGATACACCGAGTCTGGCACCAACTATCACACCTCCCACAGTTGGCTGATCTAAAATGTAATGTACTGCCACGTTGGAGATGCTTACCCCATGCTTATTAGCAATTTCCTTTAGAATAGCCAGCAACTCTTGAAATAATCGCCAACC
The DNA here is from genome assembly GCF_047228265.1 of Nostoc sp. UIC 10607. Taxonomy (NCBI): domain Bacteria; kingdom Bacillati; phylum Cyanobacteriota; class Cyanophyceae; order Nostocales; family Nostocaceae; genus Nostoc; species Nostoc sp. UIC 10607. Next base: position 5,353 of record NZ_JBIQNW010000040.1, read on the forward strand.
ACCCCAAGCATCGATCATATTTTTATATTTTTTTAAACTAGCAGTGGATAAATCAAATCCTTGTGGTTCCGGTTTACCCAGATAGTTTTCTGATAACAAACCGCCGCACAATGTACCGTAAGTAAAAAGCTTTATGTCATGCTGTTGACAAAACTCCACCATATTAACTTCAGGACGGCGGTCAACAAGGGAAAATTGCACTTGGTTAGAAACAATTTTGATACCTGCTTCGGTAATAATCTTCAAGTTTTCCGTGTCAAAATTAGTTAAACCTAGATGCTTAATTTTACCCTCAGTCTGAAGTTCTGCCATATACTTGAGGGCATCCAGGTAATTTTTATCCTGATATTCCCACCAGTGAAATTGCATCAAATCTAACGATTCCACATTCATTCTTCTCAGAGAAATATCAATATTTTCCTCGACCAGTTTCTTCGTCATTTTGCCTGGACGAGGCACCCATTTTGTAAATGCTTGTACCTTGGATAAAGCATCTTTCCCACGAGTATCAATTAGTTGACAGCGAAACTCACCAATAAAGTCTTCTGCGGGCCCATAATGGTCTGCTAAATCCCAAGTGGTAAAGCCTGCATCTAAATACTTGAACATAGTCTCAATGGCGGCATTGGGATTTATCTGTCCGTGTGCGCCGGAGACTTGCCACATACCATTTAATATGCGGCAGATGTTTAAATCGGGAGTGAATTGGAGACGGCTAGCTGCGGGTAAGTTCATTTTCAAGTTTGGGAGTTAGGAGTAACCACTGCGTTACTCTGGTCAATCGAGTTGTCGCAAGTGGTGTTGAAAACGAAAGAATTAAGATTTTAATGATATATAAATCATAGCTGATCATTATTAATTCCTAACTTCTAACTCCTGTACAGACGCGATTAATCGCGTCTCTAACTCCTAACTCCTAACTCCTAACTTTCTAATGCCAACCTTTTTCAGCTTGTTCGAGAACGTAAGCAGCAACATCTTTAATTTGCTGTTCGTTGAGGCGCTCTTTGTAAGCTGACATATTATTTTTACCATTGGTAACTATAGATGTAACTGCCTCTATTGAATCCATCCCGTACTTTTTCAGCGCTTGCTTTTTGAGATTTTTACCACGCCTAACTATGTTGCTGCCGTTGATATGACAACCAGCACAATGAACACTAAATAGTTGTTCCCCGTTAGCTGTATCTACTGCACTAGCAGGCAAAGTAAAAGTACTGATTAATAACAAAAATGTTACTAATACTAATGCGAGTAAATTTTTCAATTAACTTCTCCCGATTTTGACATACTATTTGCAGGTATAAATGTAAGAAGCAATACTAAAGGGATTCAAAGTCTGTTGTAAATCCAGCAAAATTTGCACAATCTTCTTGAAAGGCTTCTGCATCACTAACATCCTCAATTTTATAGGACATGATGCGCGTACCATCTGGCATTTTTTTGGAACCAATTAATTCACCTTGATATTTATCTGCGATCGCTTTAAATTCAGTACCATAAAGCTTCCAGGCATCACCTGAACAAGTAATATTTACTTGCCACATATTTTCATCTCAATTACTACCAACAAATATTAATCATCTCACAAATGGGCAACATGCTACATATCACCTCTTTAGGGTTATTATTTTCTATCTAAAGGAAGTGCCAAGCCTTATCAGACTACGCCATACTATGTGTATGAGAACATGTCTAGAAAATTTTATCCAAATTAGTTAAATCCCAAGAGTTGAAAATGCCTAACAATATCAAACAACAAATTCAAGCAGACCTGCAACAAGCTAAAGAAACTGGGCAATTAAGAACTGAGCGGATTCGAGAAATTGTGAAATCCGCAGTTTCTCAAGTTGCGTCTGAGTTTAAACAAGGATCTAGTGAAGTTCGTAACCTTGTTAAAGATGCCGTTTCTGCTGTAATTGAAAACTTCCAAGAAAAAGGTAGCGAACTCAAAGATGAAGTGACAGCTTCCATTGAAGGAGCACTAGAAGGGATTAATAGCAAAAGGCACGAAAGCATTGCTCAAACTCAGACAGATATAAAGAGGCTACAGGCTCAACTGGATGGTGAAGAAGAACAACTCCAGCAAGAGGTTGATGTAATTTTGGCAGAGATTGAAGAAACGGGTAAGGAAAAACCAGCTAGTACCAAAACTGCAATAGATTCTGCTGTCAATGCTATTAAAGATAGTGAAGAAGTAGGATTGTTAAAGAAACGTTACGCGCAACTGCAAGCGCAGCTAGCCATTGTCCGAGCTAACTTAGCTGCACGCTATGGCGGACGTAATATGGAAGTTCAAGATTATCTAGACGAGGCGAAACACTGGTACGACAAAGCTCGTCCTCAAGCAGAATCTATGGCTGTACAGGTAGAACAAAAGCGATCGCAGCTAGAAGATAAACTGGGTGAAGCTGGTACATCTCTAGCAAGAAAAGAACACCAAATCAAACAAACCTTGAGGGAGTTACTCTTAACGGCGGCTGACTTATTCAAAGATAAAGAACCAGCTGATAAAGGGCGGGAAACTATTCATAAATAGATTACTTTGATGTTGAGTTAGCTCAATAAATAATAGGGTGCGTTAGGCTAAAGCTTAACGCACCTTCTGATATAGGGATACATTAGGCGTTTTTGATAAATATTTTTCTTTACAAATCATCTTGAAATTTGCGCCTAACAAAATCAACAGCTGGTTCTATTCCATACATACAATGAAGTACACGGGTAGGGGCACAACATGTTGTGCCCCTACGATTATCTGTACCTCAGCAAGTTACAATCTGCTGTAAGATAAAAATTGGTGCGTTAGGTTGAACACCTAACACACCGTAATTAATGGGAGATACTGTTAATTAGAAACCCTGAAAATTCATCTTGCGTATTAGTAAATACGTCCTTCGCGATTCAGCTGTTCATCATGCTTGGCAATAACCCAAATTGCATGAATACTACCGGGAAGCCAACCTAGAACTGTGAGCAAAATGTTAATAAACAAAGTAGGGCCAACACCAACTGTCAAGAAAACGCCTAAAGGAGGCACTAACAAACCTAGAAGATAACGAACTAATTTCATGATTTTACAACTTTGTGATTTTGTTTAACTACGTTCTCTTGAAGATACCGAATCAGAAAATCTACCTCATGAGTTATCCTAATTCGGAGATTTTATATGGAGTAGAAACAGGATATAACTAATGTTTCTACTCCTATTGATACTTATCTAGAGGGTAATTGATCTTGGCTTTTAATATCACCACTGCCAGTTAAAAGGTTTCTTTCAACAAAGTAGTTGTTAATGAAGGTGTTAGCAAAAGTTAGAATAACTGGCCCAAGAAGGAAACCAATAATTCCGCGAACTGAGAAGCCTGGAACAAACGCTGATGCTAACCAGAAACACAAACCGTTGACGACGAGCGAAAATGCTCCAAATGATAGAAAGTTAAGTGGTAGAGAAAGAGTAGAGAGAACTGGTTTAACTGAACCGTTAATTAGACCAATTGCTAAAGCGGCAATCATCGCTGCGGGAAAATTAGCAATATTAACGCCTGGAACAACCAAATCAACAATCAACAGGCTCAAAGCTGTAGCTAGGGCGGTTAATAATGGTGTTAACATTTTTCTTACCTGATCACTAGAGATTTTTTGTAACTTCTTATCTCATCTTCAACTATGTGCTAGGTTTTAGCCTCTCTTGCAAGATAGAATTACCTTCTATCGTTAGGCCGATCATTTAGAAAAATATACGATTCTTATACATATATTATATACATGCAATACATTGTAAAGTCGCAAAACTATTCTTCCTTACTCTGTTCGACCAATTGCAAAACTTACAAGTGCTGTGATGCTTTATATTTAAGGGTGCGTTAAACAAATTTAACGCACCCTACGAATTTAAGATTAATTTAATGTGATCGGGCAAAAATCAGTCAGATTTTCCAGACTCAGGCTGATAGTAAAGTGCTGATTTATATAAAACTTGTTCTTGATGGGTTTCTAAAGTGCAATTAGATAAGGGGTAAGTTACACAAGTCACGACGTAACCAGCTTGTATTTCACTTGGACGCAGAAATTTTTGCTCACTTTGATCAACTTCACCGCTAATGAGTTTGGCTATACAAGCAGAACATTCGCCTTGTTTACACCCAGATGGTAGACGGATACCAGTATCTTCCGCCATATCTAGAATATATTGATCATCAGGTACTTGAATGGTGCGATCTAACCCAAGTGTAGGATTGATAAATCGAACTTGATAAACTGCCATCTGCTGTTTCTAATTATTGCTTAACTGTTTTCATAGACAAACTAATCCGCTTCAGTTTCTCATTGATTTCTAACACCTGCACTTTGACTACTTGTCCAACTTTGACAACTTTTTTCGGATCGTCTACAAATCTATCAGCAAGTTGAGATATATGCACCAAGCCATCTTGATGTACGCCGATATCGACAAACGCGCCGAAGTTAGCGACATTTGTAATCATTCCCTCTAGTTCCATTCCCACCTTTAAGTCCCTGATTTCCTTAATTCCTTCTTTGAAGGTGGCATACTTAAACTCAGCGCGAGGATCTCTACCTGGTTTTTCCAGTTCGCTAAGGATGTCGCGCAGTGTAGGTTCGCCGACGCTATCGGTAACGTATTTCTTCAGGTTGGTCTTTTTAAGTTTTTCGGCAATTTGTGTCACCTGATTTAATGGCACATTTAAATCAGATGCGATCGCTTCTACTACAGAATAACTCTCTGGATGCACTGCTGTATTATCCAATGGGTTTTCACCGCCGCGAATCCGCAGAAAACCCGCCGCTTGTTCAAAGGCTTTCGGCCCCAGCTTTGGAACTTTCAACAGTTGTCTGCGATTTTTAAAGGCTCCATTCTGGTTACGATAGGCGACAATATTATTGGCAACACTTGCCGTAATCCCAGAGACGGAAGTCAGAAGTTCTTTGGATGCGGTGTTTAAGTCTACACCGACGTAGTTAACACAGCTTTCCACGGTGTCATCTAATTTCTTTTTCAACAACTTCTGATCGACATCGTGCTGATATTGTCCCACACCAATGGATTTGGGATCAATTTTCACCAGTTCCGCCAAAGGGTCTTGTAAACGGCGACCGATGCTAATCGCACCGCGCACGGTAATATCTAAATCAGGAAACTCTTCCAGCGCCACTTTACTAGCAGAATATATAGATGCGCCAGACTCATTCACCATCACCTTCACTGGTTTGCGTTCTATATTTTGTAATACTTGTGTGACAAATTCCTCTGTCTCGCGTGAGGCTGTACCGTTACCGATAGCGATTAACTCAATTTTGTACTTTTCAATCAGATTTTTGACAATTTGTGCAGCTTTGAGTCGTTGTTCAGCCGCTTGGTGGGGAAATACTGCTTGATATTCCAAAAATTTCCCCGTTTGGTCGAGGACAGCAACTTTACATCCAGTTCTAAATCCAGGGTCTATCGCCAGCGTTGGTTTCATACCTGCTGGTGCAGACAGCAGCAACTCCCGCAGATTAGTTTCAAATGTCTTGATCGATTCTATATCTGCATAAATTTTCTTCTCAGAAATCACCTCTCCCATTAGAGAGATTTTCATCAAACGGTTAAATGCATCCTTCAGCATCGCCTGATAAAAATCCCGAATTGTCCGAACTTTGGTTTTAATTTCTTTAGACTCAAGATAGTAAAGTACCGTATCCTCATCGAAAGCGATTTCAAAGCTTAATACTTTTTCAGTTTCACCCCGACACAACGCCAGCATATTGTGTGGTGCAATATTTTTTACCCTAATTTGATAGTTACGATACATCTCAAATTTGGTTGTACCTTCGGGATAATCATCTTTGATGCGGGAGATGAATACTCCTTCTTCTAAAAGATAGTCACGGATATATGCGCGTAATTCAGCTTTTTCAGCTACTTCTTCTGCCAAAATATCAGCAGCACCTTTGAGCGCTTCTTCTGCTGTTTTTACTCCCTTGGTTTCAGAAATATACTTAGCAGCTGCTTCTTCCAGGGAAGCTGTAACAGCATTTTTGACATTTAGTGATTTGATGAATTCCGCCAGTGCTTCGAGTCCCTTTTCTCTGGCGATAGTGGCGCGAGTGCGCCGCTTTGGTCGATAGGGTAAGTATAAATCCTCAAGTTCGGTTTTTTGTAAGCAGGATGAGATTTTGGCTTTGAGTTCATCTGTAAGTTTACCTTGATCAGCGATCGCACTTAAAATCACCGATTTTCGTTCTTCCAGTTCTGTTAAATAAGTATATCGATCAGCCAGTTCACGTAGTTGCACTTCATTCATCTCATCAGTGCGCTCTTTGCGGTAACGTGCAATAAAGGGAATTGTTGCACCCTCCGCCAAAAGTTCCAGCGCATTTTGCACCTGATGGGGTTTGAGGTTTATTTCAGTTGCCAGTAATTGAGGAATGTTCAGCATTAGGTGTCTAAAATGAAAAAATGAAAATGCTACTTCTAAAGGTAATATGCTAGATCCTGATCCTGGCGCAAGTCCAAAGTTTTAAGCTAATTTACCAGATGATTGCTCACAAGAGTGCAATTGGCAAATATAGAAAAAACCCACCTACGCAAGTTTTAAACCCTTTCAATCCGCATGGGTAAAGCATTGGTAAAAGAGAGTTTGTATAGCATAGCGCAGCTATGCTGAGTCGGGATAGCGGCGAAATGAGCGTCACTGGAAGGGATTGTGTACTCCTTTCTATAGATGTAGCATCTCGTACCCCTATTCTTAAAGCTTACTACGCACAGCATCGACCACAGAGAAAGGAGTTATTTGCCAAGCTTTTGAGTGCTTCATCTGTCGGAATTATTACAGCAGTTCTAAATTAGATTATGTAGATTTTCAAAGCTAAAATGCTTGATATCTGAGGTCTAGCAATACCTCACCAGCATAGGAAGCGCAATATTCCAATTAGTACAAGATCCAACGTTGCGTAATCTTGACTTTCTATAATATTTATTTCTATGGGCTGTTGTAGCTAAAACCTGATTGGATGTAAAATTAACCACAATTACAAAAACAATTTCAAGTTGTTTTATACGCACAACAACTTTTAGTTCAGAAGTTAGGAAGATGCCTTTGTTTTTCTTGATACCACTGTGTACTGCCTTAGCTATTGGCTACTTATTTAAAAAGAGTACTGATGAAATTGCATATCTTGCAGGTGTGTTTGCAGCTATTAGCTTGATTTTAACCTTAGTATTAGCACCCTGGCAGATTCAGTTTGGATTGTTAATCATTGTCTTAATCATTACCAATAAGCTTTTGCAGGAAAATGAATCCAAACAGATTGAAGCTACAGGAAAACAATCTAGAGAAATTAAATAATCCCAACTACCACGAACTAATTTTTCTAAACTTTAAACTGGTGGATAATTAGAAGACAGCGACCCCAGTGATATCTTTAAAAATAGAACTTGGTAATTATTGTTTATCGAAACGTCTTTCCTGTGGGTATGGTATTGACTGCTTTAAACTTGCTTTTTAACTAGGATATTTCCTATTCAGCTTATGAACCCTATTCTCAAATAAAGCTTGATGAAAAAATTCAGAAATAGGGTCTTTCTACTTACTTGATGTCTGAATTAACTTTCAACTAAATTTTCTTGCGTCAAGCAGGTACAAAGCTACGGATTTTGAGGCAGGAGGTAAAAACTCTTAATATCTGATTTTGAGTCTTGCATTTTGTACCTCAGTTACTTACAAACTTCTGTATATCTGAATTTGAAGATTTTCGTGGGTAAATAAAAAACGATTTAGACTGCCGTTGCCATCTAGAATTTTTTTGTAATTATTTTTATACTTAGTGCAACTTTATACTAAAGATTTTCTTTTTTTGCGCTGCTGTTCAAGCTGCAATTCTGATTTAGATAACTCTTAGCTTTACACTTTTATAGAAATCCTATTTGATTTTTGAAAAACTCCGTGCAACTTCAAGTTACTTCTTCTCTGTATATTATTCCCTACCTAAGGGAGTAATATAAGTTCAAAAATCAAAGCGGGCTGCTATGGAGTTTTATACTAAATCGCTACTTCTGCAAGTTTGTTATCCAGAAAGTGCTTCATAAATGTACAAATCCTCAAAACAAAAATTCATTTAGAGAAAGTTTCGATTTTATGAAGTTTTTGTTTAAGTATATTTTCGGAAAATGAATTTTTGATGAAGTATAGCGATAAATTTGCAACATACCTTTATCGTGGTATTCTAGTAAGTGATTACATGTAAGAATAAATTTAAAGTAAGCCTCTAGTTAAAATTACATGTAATAAAAACAGTCAAGCAAACCTAACCTTAAAATAATGTGAAAATCTCTCAAATCTGATGCAATCAACATCAACTCTGAGTTGATAAACCAACACTAGTTTATATTAGCCATTAGTGTGGTCAAAGGCTCCATTTGGACATGCAGTAATATTTCCTAGAAACCTGTAAAGCGCATTCCCGTGAACGGATTTATCTATTGATTTCTGCAACTAAGCAGACTCCTATTACTTATTGTATTCCCATGTCCAAAAAGAGTACATATAGACATTTAATTTGAGTACAAATTTTTATTAATCGGCTTAATTCACAGCCGAGGTTGCAGATATGTCTGTGAGCTTGGAGAAATTCTATGCTATATCGGTAAAACAATAAATTTTTCTAGAGTAAATTAAGGGCATTTTAAATCCAGCTTTGTTTTGATGTATAAGTTAATGGACTGAGAGGTTCAGTAGTGTCTTCAACAAGATTTCTACAGCAGGATACAACTGATGAAAGTTAATGAATGGATTAATCAAAAATTCTGGCAATCCATTATTATTCGTTTCGCTCCATCTGTTGAATATGTGGGTGGAATCCGACTTCAGCATAAGCGGTGTCTACGAGGGGCTACACCTACGCACACTGCTAAATTTTCTCCAGAGAAGATTTGTGGCAAAGGCCTCAACCTTGCCTATGTCTGCATAGACTATGACCTAGATATTGCGATCGCACTAAAAGTATTATTGAAGCATAACTGGCTGATACAGAAGATTTCTGCTATTCACAGTTCGGCAAAGCCTAAATTGATTGTGCCAATTACCAAGAAAAAAGACTGGTTTGTCTTGGAATATAACGCATTAAACCAATTGAGCGTACTTTACTCCCATAATGTCGGACGCTGCCATAATACAGTAGCCATATTGCAAGCTGCATAGTATTTAGTTGCTAACTCTTGGACATTAGCTTCGATGCTCATTTTGATAACAGTACCTTCAACATAGCCTTCCTAATTTTGTTGTCTATTTATTGAAGTGGAAGCCGAATTGCACAGAAGGTGTGGCCGAGATCAGAAAGGTTCAAAACGATGAGATGTTTCCTGTCTGGTTGATACATTATATATCGAGTTAGGCAAATGTACTATGAAATCTATGTCGCAAACTTCAAACTTTAAAATAGTTCCTTATATCATTTTATTTGTCAGTATTCTATTTAGTATTTCTGGGCAATTGCTGATGAAGCATACTATGAGTAATATAAATGAGGGATTATTTAATTGGGTATTTATTCAAAAATTAGCATTAGCTATTACTGTTTATTGCTTGGGAGTAGTAAATTGGATATTGGCTCTGCGGTCTGTAAAATTGAGTATTGCTTATCCACTGACTAGTTTAAATTATGTCGGGATACTTTTTGGTTCATACTACTTTTTTAATGAAGTGATTACACTAACTCGTATAGGAGGAGTAATCACGATTTTCTTGGGTGTTCTATTAGTGGTCATTCCATTAAAAAAATCTACATAAATTTATAGTAAATCTCATAATAATAAGGATTGATAAATGAACATAATTACTTGGCTAGTTTTAATGCTTGTAGTTTTATTCGGAACAACTGCGAACCTATCACTAAAGTATGGACTTTACATTTCTAGCCCTACGAAGGGAGCAAGCACATCTATCCGAAATCTGTTATTGTCTCGTTATTTTTGGATTTGGTTTGTCTGCTATGCATTTATGACTATATTGTGGCTTTATGTATTGCAGACAATTCCTCTGAGTCAAGCATTTCCAGTTCTAGGATTAATGTATGCACTTATACCAATTGCTTCTCATTATCTTCTAAAAGAGCAAGTTATATTTAGCCAGTGGGTAGGGATTTCCATTATCATAACTGGTGTAGTTCTTGTTGTAAGCTAATAGCTAAATGAACAGAGATCAAGGCTATTAATTAATATTAAACTTCTCTGAATATAAATCTCAAAAGTGTCGCTACAAAAATCTAAATTAAACTTATGAATATAGGCATCATTGGCGGAGGTATAACTGGGCTAGTATTAGCCCAACGTCTTTCACATCAAGGACATAAAGTAACTGTATTTGATAGCAATAAGCAGCTTGGTGGTCTTACCACCTACCATGATTATGGGTTGTTTACCTGGGATCGCTTTTATCACGTTATCCTCCCTTCTGATACTCATTTAATAAATTTTCTCAGAGATATTGGTCTTGGAGATAAACTGCGTTGGCATCGAAGTTTAACAGGCTTCTACGACAGTAAAAAATTTTATTCTATCAGTAACAGCATAGAATTTTTACGCTTTCCCTTGTTTGGCCTTATAGGTAAAATCAGATTAGCTTTTACTCTCCTGTATGGTTCACGACTTAATAACTGGAGGCGATTAGAGAAGATTTTAGTTGAAGATTGGCTCTTGAAACTCGGTGGGAAAAATACATACGAAAAACTCTGGAAACCTTTGCTTTTATCTAAATTAGGAGAGAACTATAAGCGAATCTCAGCAGTTTTTATCTGGGCTTACATCAAACGACTATTTTCAGCACGGGATTCTTCATTAAATAAAGAACAACTTGGTTATGTTTCAGGTGGTTACAAAACTGTTTTTGACCATATAGAAAAATTAATTTACGCGGCTGGAGGACATATTCATACAGGTGTAGCGGTAGAATATATCGCACCTCATCCAGGGGGTGGAATGTGGGTAGAATATCAGGGCAAAAAGGAACATTTTGATAAAGTCATCTTTACTGGCCCAGTTAATATTCTGCAACAGGTTGCTGCTAATGAATTGGTGAAAGTTTCAGACACTGGTGAAACAGTAGAATACCTGGGTGTCATCTGCATGGTACTTATTACTCGTAAGGCTCTAGTCCCTTATTACGTAGTAAATATTGCCGATAGAAATATTCCCTTTACCGGAGTCATCGGTATGAGCAACTTAGTTTCTTTGCAAGAGACAGAAGGATATCACATGACATTCCTACCAAAATATATACTTTCCACTGACCCGCTATTAAAACAGCCAGACGATGAATTGCGCCAAGTATTTTTCCAGGGTATACGTTTGATGTTCCCAGAACTTAAAGCAGATGATATTGTCGCAGCACACATTAATCGAGCTATTAAAGTACAGCCATTACAAGTTTTAGATTATTCAAGCCTTGTTCCAAAAGTGAGTACTGAAAACGATGATTTTTTCGTCGTCAATACCTCACAGTTGGTCAATGATAGTGTCAACAACAATGCAGTTGTGCGACAGGTCGATGAATTTCTTAAAAAATCAACATTACTGAATTCTTGAAATTTGCGTAATGATATTTAATTTGAAAAACCACATGAGGTACTTATGAGTCTTTTTATTCTTTTACCTGCATACAACGAGCAAGAATCAATTCGCCCCTTGTTCAAAAAATTTCAGACATTACAGCAAATCTCTAATATGGAGATAAAACTGATTCTTGTTGATGATGGCAGTAGTGATGCAACTGCTCAAACTGCTTTAAAAGAGTCTCAATCACTGGGTATATTACTGAAATTAGTTCAACATCCTAAAAATGCTGGTTTAGGTCAAGCAATTAAAACAGGTTTCACGACTTTCTTAGAAATTTCTCAAGAAGGCGATTTTTTAGCTGCAATGGATTGCGACAACACTCAACCACCAGAACTATTAATAAAGATGTATGACACTATGATAGCTGGTAGCTATGATATTGCGATCGCATCTAGATATCGAAAAGGCTCTAAAGTCATAGGCTTATCAAAATTTAGAGAGATAATGAGTTACGGAGCAAGCTGGCTTTTTAGAATTGCAGCCCGTGTACCAGGTGTAAGAGACTATACGTGTGGTTATAGGCTGTATAACCGTACTTTCGTTAGTAAACTGGATATGTATTATGGGGAGAGTTTATTCACTGAAAGTGGATTTGCTTGCATGATAGATTTACTACTGAAAGCCAAGGTACTCAAACCAAAAATCGTAGAAATTCCAATGGTTTTGAGATATGATCAAAAGCCAAGTGCCAGCAAAATGAAAATTATTAAAACCATTACTCGAACCCTCAAGCTCCTGTTTAAGAATCTATCATCGACAGGACAAACTTCAAATCTAGGTCAGACTTTCAATCAGCAAAAAATAGCAAGAGTTCCACTGAAAATGGGAAATCGTAAATAAAGCTGATATGGATAGCCTGGATAAAATTAAGCGTTTGCAGCTAACAGATTGCATATTTAATATGGGTTAACCGTCAGCAAGTTTCTATATTCTGACCACAGTTAAAGCATCTTCTAGCTCATGACCCTCTTTCTTAAGAAGAGTGCCAGTTAAATACATATATACGCGTATTTCCTTTTACACAGTCACCCTCAATCAAAATCTCAGCCCGCAAAAGCGGGCTTTTGTTTATATAGTCCCAAACTTCTAGTACAGCACAGCGTAAATCCAGCTACCATCTCAATGTAACTAGGCAAAGGTATTTTGCCCCTTATTAGGAGGGAAATCCACACTGCCTTTCTAGCAACTGTGCCTTTCACTGATTTGTTAGACTGAACAGATCAGGATTTTTCAGTCAAATCTCTGAATTACGCCAGCAGACGAGGCTACCCATGCTTACAAGTACGCTACTTCTCTCGAATCAACTTCCCACCCTCCAATATTCCTCCACACCAGAGCGTTTCGATGAAACCTGGGAAGCCCCTCTGGCTACCCTCTTGGGACTAGGACGCGCCGCTGGTGCCGACTTCATCGAATTATTCTTAGAGCGTCGCAACTATATTAGTTGTCTTGCAGAAGACGACTCCATAACTAGTATTTCACCCAGTCTATCTACAGGTGCGGGAGTCAGAGTATTTCGTGGCAAAGCCGATTGCTACGTCAGCACCAATGACCTTTCCTTTTCCGGTTTGAAAGCAGCCTTAGAAAAAGGTCTTTCTATTCTAGGATTGCAACTACCTGCTCCTAAAGCTTTCATCCCAGAAATAAACCTGGAATTATTGAGAGATTACGCCACCAAAAGAGGCAAAGATGCCTGGCTACCAGTGTGTAGCTCCATTCGGGAAATGGGAGAAGTCCTTCTTGATGGTACTGCCAACCTGAAGCAAAAAGCTAGCCATGTTCAATCGCGCCGTGCTACCTATTTCCGGGATTGGCAAGAAGTTTTAATCGCCGCCAGTGACGGCACTTTCGCCCGTGATATTCGCCTCACCCAGTCAGTAGGATTTAACCTGTTGTGTGCTGATGGTGCTAATCGTGCTTCCATTGGTGAACGCGCAGGTAATACTAGTGATGCCAACTTCTTGAGAACTTGGGATTCTCAACAAGCGGCTGAGAAAATAGCAGAATCTGCTGGAAAAATGCTCTACGCAGATTACGTGGAATCTGGTACTTACCCCATCATTATGGCCAATCACTTTGGCGGCGTAATCTTCCACGAAGCCTGCGGACACCTGCTAGAAACCACTCAAATTGAACGTAATACCACTCCCTTTGCTGACAAAAAAGGCGAAAAAATTGCCCACGAAAGTTTGACAGCCTGGGATGAAGGGCGGTCTGAAAATGCCTTCGGGACAATTGACATGGATGACGAAGGTATGCCTGCTCAAAGAACCTTATTAATTGAAAAAGGCGTTCTCAAAAACTTTTTAGCAGATAGAACAGGTTCAGCACGCACCGGACACCCCAGAACTGGAAGTGGACGCCGCCAAAATTATACCTTTGCTGCTGCTAGCCGGATGCGTAATACTTATATTGATTCTGGCGAATATAGCATTGATGATTTATTTACCTCTGTTGATAAAGGTATTTACTGTAAAAAGATGGGTGGCGGAAGTGTTGGTGCTACAGGTCAATTTAATTTTGGTGTCGATGAAGCTTATTTGATTGAAAATGGCAAAATCACCAAACCTTTAAAGGGAGCAATTTTGATTGGTGAAGCCAAGGAAATTATGAATAAAATTTCCATGTGTTCCCAAGATTTGGAAATTGCACCAGGTTTTTGTGGCTCTGTTAGTGGCAGTATTTACACCACAGTAGGACAACCGCATATCAAGGTTGATTCTATTACCGTAGGTGGACGATAACCTCATCAACTTCCAGGTTATATCTGGAAATTCCTTCCTTGTGCCTCTGCCACTTATTTATCTAGGAGGCAGAAGCCTTCCAGTATTAGACTCCCAGGCTGAAGCAGGGAGCGAAAAAATCCCAAATTAAAAATTGACTATGCCGAATATCAATGAAATTGCAAATTCTGCCAAGGACAATGCTGATAAACTTGGCATTAAGAAATTCGACATTTATGGCTCAACAGTAGATGATACTAGCGTGCAAGTAGACCAAGGTGAGCCAAAACAAGTCAAAGCCTCAAATCGCTCTGGTGTTACTGTTCGCGTCTGGAATGAAGATAATACAATGGGTGTCACTAGCACCACAGATGTAGATTCTAAAGGACTGGAATTAGCTTTGAAAACTGCCTACGAAGCCAGTTTCTTTGGTGTTAAGGAAAATGTTCCTGATTTTAGTCCAGAAGCTACTGTTCCTATTTCAAATAAACCTCAGGATAAGAAACCCCAAGCACCTGTTGCTGAACTCATAGAAAGATTGTTGGTAGCTGAAAAAGAATTATTGGCAGCTCATCCAGCAATTAAAGGTGTGCCTTATAATGGGTTATCGCAAAGGGATATTGACAGGTTTTATCTAAATAGTGACGGGGCTGTGAGAACTGAATCTCACTCCTTAGCATCAGTTTATCTTTACAGTAAAACTGAGGAAGAAGGAAAAAAGCCTCGTAGTGCAGGCGCTTTTAGAATCAACCAAAGTTTAGATAATCTAGACATCAATGGTTGCATCAAAGAAACCGCAGATAAAACTATCAGTCACTTGAATTATGAAAAAATTCAGACTGGTAAATATCGAGTTGTTTTCTCACCGGAAGCTTTCTTAAGTCTGTTAGGTGGTTTTTCTAACTTATTTAATGCTCAAAGTATTTTGGACAACCAAAGCTTATCTACTCCTGATGATTTAGGTAAGGAAATTGCTACCCCTCTGCTTTCAGTTTATGATGATGCACTGCACCCAGCTAACGTAGGCGCAGAAAGTTTTGATGGTGAAGGAACTCCTACTCGTCAGGTTTCGCTGATTGAAAATGGCGTTTTAACAGGTTTTCTCCACAGTGCAGGCACTGCCAAAAGGTTCAATGCCCAGCCAACAGGTAATGCAAGTATTGGTGCAAAAGTCAGTGTTAGCCCCAATTTTTATCACGTTTTTACAACAGCAACTCCTGAAGAAGAGTTGAGTTTAGAAACTGCTGAAAATGTGATTTTTATTGATGATTTA
The DNA here is from genome assembly GCF_047228265.1 of Nostoc sp. UIC 10607. Taxonomy (NCBI): domain Bacteria; kingdom Bacillati; phylum Cyanobacteriota; class Cyanophyceae; order Nostocales; family Nostocaceae; genus Nostoc; species Nostoc sp. UIC 10607. Next base: position 20,960 of record NZ_JBIQNW010000040.1, read on the forward strand.
CAGGCTCTCCATGCTGGAGTTAAATCCTTACAAGGTTCGTTTTCTTTGCCGTTTGATGGTTGGCTAGTTAACAAGGGTGTCAGGACAAGTATAGAGTCAGCAACTGTTGCTGGTGATTTCTTGGAACTCTTAAAGTCAATTATTTATGTAGAAAAAGAAGCAGAGTTAACGCCAGGGGGAGTTTGTCCTAAAATCTGGGTTAATGAACTGTCAATTACTGGTGAGTAAAACTTAGAAAGTGCAGAGTTAGGAGTTTAATTTAACTCTTAACTCATGACTTTTACATTATGAATCATCATTAATATTCACCACCGACGCTAATGGCAGTATTAAATACGTCAGCGCCGCTTAAATCAATATTAGCCAAAATTGCGCCATCTACTTCAGTATTATATAAATGCGCATTACTCAAATCAACATTGGTGAGATTAGCATTATTTAGGCTAGTACCACTGACAAAGGCATCTGTGAGATTAGCAGATTTCAAATTTGCACCAGTCAAATCAGCACCTTCTAAGTTAGCACCTTCGAGATTAGCTCCTTTTAGATTTGCATTTCTCAGGTCAACACCTATCAGATGAGCGCCTTTAAGGTTTGCTCCTGTTAAATTACATCCGAAACATTCTCTAGTTTCCAGCAAGCGCTGGACAGGGGCGGAGTTTTCTGCTTTGACGGAAAAGGGAGCAGCTAAAGATAGCGTACTAAGTAAGGCGGCTGCCGTCAAAAAGATTGGTTTCATATTTGCCTCCGACACTTCTAAAAGTCATTAGATTCTTGACTTCTACGATCCCAGTGTCCCAAAATTTGAGAATTCTGTCCTCATGCGATCGGAGGAATACATAATTTCTTGAAGATTAAGTATTCTTCCGTAAGCTAGTCCGCTGGGAATAAGCTGGGAATAATATTATGAATTGCAAATGATACACAACTGCCACTACTGATTACCAACCTCAATCGAGAATATTAGTCAATACACCTGGGTTAAGGTTAAAAACTAAAACTGGCGTAGGTTGGAGAGCCAAGCGCTAACAGCGGGTTTCCCGACTTGTACCTCTACGGAAAAGCAAGCTACGCTTTTAGCGTTCCCGCAGGGTAGCAAGTGGCGTTTGAGAAACGTAGACCCGTAGAGGAACACAACATTATCAAGCCTTTGTTGGGTAACGCTTCCGCTCAACCCAACCCAGTATCTTAGAAGAAGTATGCAAACGGAAATTATATTAAGCTTTGCCACTACCTAACAAATACAGCAGCGCCATACGAACGGCGACACCACTAGTAACTTGCGATTGAATGAGACTAAATTCTGGGTCATCCATCAATTCAGAACTAATTTCAACACCACGGTTAACTGGGCCTGGATGTAAAACTTTGACGTTAGGTTTACAAAGTTGCAGCTTTGTGCGTGTAATGCCAAACAGTTGATGATATTCTCGCAAACTTGGCAGCAAATGAGCCGTCATACGTTCCTTTTGCAAGCGCAAAGTCATGACAAAATCAGCATTCTGCAAAGCTGGTTCTAGCTGCCAGTGGAGAAAAAGTTGGGGATTGGGAGAATAACTCCTGACTTCTGATTCTTGACTCCTAGCTCCTAACTCCTCAGAGATATACTCGGCAAATAACTTGGGTAAAAGTGTAGGTGGTGCTGCAAGATGCACTTCGGCACCACTAGCAATTAAACTCCAAATATTCGATCGCGCCACACGAGAATGGAGAATATCCCCAACAATGGCAATCTTTTTTCCCTTTAAAAGTTCCAGTCGGGGACTAGCTGGGTCAATTAAAGTACAAATGGTAAATAAGTCTAGCAGTGCTTGAGAAGGATGCTCATGTTGACCATCACCAGCATTGAGAACACTAACTCGTACACCTAAACGATCCATTTCAGCTGCGATCGCATTCGGTACTCCTGCCTCTCGATGGCGGACTACCATAATATCAGTTCCCATGGCCAAATAGGTCTTTGCCGTGTCGAGAATTGTCTCTCCCTTAGTCATAGAGGAAGTGGCTGCGGCGAAGTTCAGTGTATCTGCACTTAAGCGTTTCGCGGCGAGTTCAAAACTGCTGCGAGTGCGCGTAGAAGATTCAAAAAATAAATTCGCCACCACCTGTCCCTGCAAAGTTGGCACTTTCTTCGTCCGCCGTGATAGTACCTCTTGAAAACTAGCAGCAGTTTGCAAAACAGTATCGTATTCAGCGGTAGTGAAGTCAGCTAAGGAAAGAATGTGATGACGATTCCAGGTAGTAGTAGGCATAAATAGCAATCAGTTTCCTGCATAGAGATCCGAGCGGTCGCGTCTCTACACCTTTTTAATTTACATATGCAGAGGAAATGATATCACCTGTCTTCTATCAAATTAGCTATCTGTTCTCTACAGCATGAAGGATTTATATAGTTTGATTGAATATTCGGTAGGGGTGCACAGCTGTATACCCCTACTATATATACGTCGATTAAGTTGGTAAATGAAAAACATTCAAAGCACCAGAAATCAGGGTGAGGAATGTTAAAAACCCAATTGTATCTAGCATTGTAGTTACTAAAGGGCCACTAACCAAGGCAGGGTCAAGCTTCAGTCGTTTCAAACCCATTGGCAGTAAAGTGCCGAGTGTAACAGCCACAATTGTATTAGTTGCCATTACCATTCCCGCAATTAAAGCCACCCATCGCTCTTGGGGTCGTGCCCAAATTAAGGAAAGCAGCATCATCGTCATGGCTAAAACTACGGCTGTGCCTAATCCTGCTAGAAGTTCTTTGCGGAGAATTTTCAAGGTATCTTTGGGTGTTACCTCACCCACCCCTAAACCCCGGATTGTCACCGTTAATGATTGAATTCCAACAGTACCACCTGTGTTAGAAAAAATTGGCATGATGACTGCTAGAACTGGCACTGCGGCAATTACAGATTGGAAAGGCGCGATCGCACTGGCTGCACCAATATACATTGCCATGATGCCTAACAGCCAAGGCAAGCGGTTACGGATAGTGAGCAAGGGAGAGGACAAAGCAGCTTCATCACCACTTACACCCGCCAGTTTTTGAATATCTTCTGTGGCTTCCTCTTGCAAAATATCCATCACATCATCAATGGTGACGATGCCAACCAATCGGTCTTCCCGATCAACCACGGGGATAGCAATTAAGTCGTAGCGCTGCATGATTCGCGCCACCTCTTCTTGAGGGGTTTCAGTTCTAACTTTGATGACGCGATCGCTAGCAATATCCTTGATGAAAACATCGGGAAAGGTAAACAGCAATTGGCGCAGTGAAACTACTCTCACCAATGTCCGGTTGTCGTCTGTGACGTAGGCGTAGTAAATCGACTCCTTGTCTTGGTCTTGACGGCGAATTTTGCTCAGGGCTTCACCTACAGTCAATCCTTGTCGCAACCGGACATACTCTGTTGTCATCACCCGCCCAGCGGTGCCTTCTGGATAGCCGAGAATTGTTGCTGTTGCTTGCCTTTGTTCTGGACTAAGTTCTTGTAATAACCGTTTGATTACCCCAGCAGGTAGTTCATCAAACAATTCTGCCCGTTCGTCAGGACTCATCGCTTCTACAAGTTGCACTACCTGGACATCATGCAGAGAATTAATTAGTTCTTCCTGAACCTCTATTGGCAGATATTCAAATACATCAATTGCCTGAGCTTTGTTGAGTAAACGGAATGCGATCGCGCGTTGTTTCTCAGGCAATTGTGTAATGTATTCTCCCACATCCACAGGTTGCAAGCGATTTAAATCCCATTTCAATTGGTTTAAATCGGTAGTATCAGTTAGCAAATCACGAATATCTTGTGTGAGCATGAGATATATCTCCTAGGTCTCCCCCGCGCTGGGAGACTTCCTCGCCAGCTCAGAGGAGGTTGATACTGCCATCTGGTGGACTATTGCCCATAAAATTTCAACAATTCAATATCGATATTTAAATTAAGCCATCGCTAGTCATCATCCTAACCCGGAATAGCACTCTCCGGTAGATACTGAATATTAGCCTTCAGTAACTGTGATATTCCTCATTAGCAAGTAATGTAATTACCCTGAGTTTCAGGAAATTCTCGTGTCACTTAAAGTAGATTTTACTACTACTACAAGCTATGTCAAGCCAATCAACGAATTTACTCGCAAAACTTACATAGTTAAAATATTTACAATATCAATAAGTAGTAATTCGTATCAAGCTACTTCATGCATAGTCACCTGGACGACTAAGAATCAGAAATGGTTTAGCAGGTTTGACTTCATAGTTGCGGTAATGTGTTTGAGCTTTGGCGTAGGCGTAGCCCAACCTAGGCATCGCTTCAGATGCAATCCACTGCTAGCAGCCATTGGTTGGCGCGTGCAGGAAAGCAGGTATAAAGCAATCGTTCCCATATCGGCAATAACTCGGTATTTACCAGTCTTAACTTCACTTATCTAGAGTGAAAAGTAGAGATAAGCTGTTACGCATTTAATTTGTACATTTACCTAATGACTGATGACTGTTAACGACCATCAAGAGTGTTTATATACTTTAGAGGCGCATCAGCTTAATAGCTCTCAAGAAGAACTGATATATAGACAGTTCCTAACGCTTAATTCCTAATTTTCACCCAATACACCGCTTAAGCGAACCATCAGCGTATAGCTCCAATGGTACTAGCTCAATTTTGCCGTTAACTTTAACTTGGGAATAAACTACTTTTACCAAGAGAGCATGATTTTCGTTGTAACGCAGAGACATAATTAATCTCCTTTTCTACAGAGTTATTTTGTGTTAAAAGGCTTTTATACCTATAATTTAGTCAATATTTTTTTGGCTCATGTTGCCTCTTTTGAAAGATTTTTGATCCTTCTTTAGAATTATCAGAAATTATGCAAAGACAGGTATAAAATCTTATACGTAGCAATGAAGGTTTGAACAAATATCATATTTTAATTTGCGATCGCTAAAATTAAGTACCCAGAGGCGTATTAACAGGAGATAATAATAAACTCACACCACTCTTAGCTGTTGTCCCATCAACCATTACAGAACTTATTCTGGCTTGGTTTAGGTAATTCACTTGACAGTCACAGGGTCAAATTTTGCAAGTAGTTCTGAACCAAATCATGAAAACATCTACCAAATTGCTAGCTCGCCTGGACTATTACTACCAGCAAATCAAAACGATTATCCTGACTCGGCAGAATCCAATTACTGGTTTACTACCTGCGAGTACAGCGATTACAGCCCACGGCGATTATACAGATGCCTGGGTGCGAGACAACGTTTACAGCATTTTGGCAGTTTGGGGTTTAGGACTTGCATACCGCAAGATTGATGACGATCAGGGACGCACTTATGAATTAGAACACAGTGTGATCAAACTGATGCGCGGTTTGTTGTTTGCGATGATGCGACAAGCTCATAAAGTAGAGACATTTAAACATACTCAGTCGCTACTAGATGGATTGCACGCCAAATACAATACCGCAACCGGTGACATTGTTGTTGGTGATGACGAATGGGGACATTTGCAACTGGATGCCACATCTATATTTTTACTGATGTTGGGGCAAATGACTGCTGCGGGATTGCAAATAATCTATACGATTGATGAAGTAAATTTCGTCCAAAATTTAGTTTATTACATTGGACGAGCTTACCGCACACCAGATTACGGCATTTGGGAACGTGGTAATAAAATTAATCGTGGTAGTGCTGAGTTAAATGCCAGTTCTGTAGGTATGGCAAAAGCTGCTTTAGAAGCTATCAACGGACTGGATTTATTTGGTGTGCGTGGTAGTCAAGCATCGGTAATTCATGTGCTACCAGATGAAATTGCCCGCGCCCGGATTACTCTAGAATCCTTATTACCGAGGGAATCTGGTTCCAAAGAAATTGATGCAGCGCTGTTAAGTATTATTAGTTATCCTGCCTTTGCAGTGGAAGATTTGGAGTTACGCGATCGCACTTTAAACGATATTATCAATAAACTCGCAGGCAAATACGGTTGCAAACGCTTTTTGCGTGATGGACACCAAACCGTTTTAGAAGATAATCAACGCTTACACTACGAACCGTGGGAACTCAAGCAATTTGAACATATTGAATGCGAATGGCCGTTATTTTTCACTTATTTAGTTCTAGATGGATTATTTCGTGGCGAACAAGAACAAGTTAAAAAATACCAAGAGCTTTTAGAATCATTACTCATAGAACAAGATAGTTTGCGTTTATTGCCAGAACTTTATTATGTTCCAGCAGAAAACATAGAGGCAGAAAAGTTAGCACCCCAAACGCAACCACGTTTGCCTAATGAAAATATTCCCTTGGTGTGGGCGCAGAGTTTATATTTTCTCAGTCAAATGTTGAGTGAAGGTTTACTGGCGGTGGGTGACATCGATCCTTTGGGAAGACATTTATGTGTGGGAAAACAGCGCGAGGCATTGGTACAAATTGCCTTATTAGCAGAAGACGAAGATTTACAGAAAAAACTAGAAGTTCACGGTATTGAAGCACAAACGCCTACCCAAGTAGAACCGATTCAGGTGAGAAAAGCTGGAGAATTTTCAGCTATTTATACCCAAATTGGACGTAACGATAAACTGGGTTTAACTGGGCGGCCAGTGCGGCGGTTGCGGAGTTTAACAACATCTAGAATCTTTCGGATTAGTGGTGAAACAATTGTCTTTTTGCCTTCATTCTCAGACTCTCAGCAGTTTTACTTAACTCTTGATTACCATTTTCTACTAGATCAAATTAGAAGTGAACTAGCCTACATTCAAAAATATTGGAGCGATTTAGGGCGTCCTACTTTGACTTTAATGTTGACGCACACCATGTTAGAAATTGGTTCTGAAGCATTACTAGAACTGATGCAAGAATTGAAAGATGGGGTTTGTAACGGTGTGCGGGTAAAATTAGGGCGGCTCAATCAGCTAATGCTAACAGCTGGAATCCAAAGAATTGATTTTCTTCCCAATGCAGAATTCTCGCGATCGCCAGTGAAAAATGCTAGCCCACGTTGCTATTATCTAGCTTATCATCCTGGGAAAAACTGGCGCTTAGGACATACCCAAGAATTTCAAATGGAGTGTGAAACCAACTTTGGTTTATTACTTTATCATTTGCGCTCATCAGAGAACATCTACGAGCAAATTGAGTTATTGCAAACTTTAACTCGCTTACAGGGCATGGAATTTGATACAGGGTACGGTGGCCCAGGATATCGCGTCACCGTAGGCGATTTACTAGATGAAGTTTACACCAAAGCTGGAGATTTAGGTATTTGGGCAGTGGTACGCCGAGCTGCGGGGTTACGGCAAATGGTTGATATTAGCCTATCAGATGCAGTCACGAGTATTTTGGTACGGGGTAAGCAAATTGCTGTGGGTAAAGCTTACAGTGAAGCGTCCTTGATTACCGTACCCATGTCCCACGATGAAATAGCCGATAAAATTAATCATTTTTGTCGTGAAGATATACGCGATCGCGTCCTTACTCAAGAGATTTTAATCTATCTTGGCATCTTAATTCGCTCAGAACCCGAACTATTTCAGGGACTACTAACGCTGAGAGTCGGCTATCTTATCTTATTGATCACCAGCGAACTAGCGCGGGAATTACATGTTACTCAAGATGAAGCATACGATTACTTAATGCAACTTTCACCCTTTGAAGTAAAAATGCGCTTGCGTCAGGTATTAACTGGATATACTGGCATGAGTAACCTGTTACGCCAGCAAGAATCACTGCACGTCAAGCAAAAAGAAAGTGATATTGCTTGGGTAGTCTCACCAGCGATAGGAGAAGGAATAGAAGTTCCCCCAGGCGGTTGGCGGCGGTTTCGCCAAGCCGAGGGTGCAACGGGGCGCGTACCAAAAGAGTTTTTTAAACAAGTTTGGCTATTAATGCAACATTGCAAGGGTCTAGTAATTGGCGATAAATTAGAGCGCCGCAATCGTTTAGATAGTGAGATAATGCTATCGGAAATGACAGCCGGGGAAAGAAATTTTGCTCTGTTAGTTGAGCATTTGCTGAATAAAATCGAAGCTCCAGAATATCGCCAAGTTAATATTGAAGCATTAATAGAATTAGCTGCGATCGCAGCCAATAATCCCAAGCTACAAATTGAAGAATATATCGTGTTGGATGTGTTAATTGGTCATGCAGTGCGATTGGCGTGGTTAGAGAATCATAATCATCGCAGCGATCGCTATGATGAAGATAAAGCGAGTGCGTGGCGATCGTTTTACAACACCTCTCCTAGAGATTGCGCTACTTATATTTTGAAGGCGTTTAGGTTCTTGACGGAATTTGTGAAAGATTTTTAAACGCAAAGGATCGCAAAGGGAAGCGCAGAGGAACGCAGAGGATGAGAGAGAATGAGTTGAGTGGGGTGATTATTGGTTGTGCGATGAGGGTGCATACTGCTTTGGGTCCTGGTTTATTGGAGTCGGCTTATGAGGAGTGCTTGGATTATGAGTTGAAGAAAGCCGGATTGGATGTTGGTAAGCAAATTCCATTGCCTTTAATTTACCAAGATGTGCAATTGGAATGCGTTTATCGATTAGATTTGATAGTCGAAAACAAAGTAATTGTAGAGATTAAATCTGTAGAATCCTTCCACCCGATTCACTCTGCCCAACTCCTAACCTATCTCAAACTAGCAAACTGCAAACTAGGTCTTCTCCTCAACTTTAACGTCCTCCACCTCAAAGAAGGTATAAAACGCGTAGCCAACAACCTCTAACTCCCCCTTTGCGAACCTCTGCGTTAAAAAAAATATCCCCCACCTCAGATTCCAAAAGCAGGGGTTTTGTTAAATTTATTACTTAACAGAAACAGCATCAACATCAATGGTGCTTGCAGTGGAGGTAGAAGCCTCAGTACTATTAGATGCTTCAGTGCCCACATCACCCTTACGAGCTTTCCAGCCTTCAATTACCAGTCCAGATACTTCACTAACTAGCAGGGTCAAAAGGAAAACATCATCAATCTGTCCCACAACGGGTATAAAATCAGGGGCAATATCAATTGGACTGACCAAATAAACTAACGTTCCTAAAATTACCCACCAACGGTACTTGGGGTTACGAAGCAAATTGCGATACCAAGTGTAAAGTGATTGGATTGAAAATTTCATATTTTGAACCTCCAGTTATCTTTTATTTTGACAAATTATCCTAAAAACTCCCGGTGGGAATAACCGCCCTAGTTAGTCTGGAAGACGCTACTCGTAATCTGCGATTCTGCACAAGAGTCTAGTAATTCCCTGACAACAAATAAATTGTATGGATGTTGATTGTGGATTTTAGAGGGGAATCCTAGCTATATAAATCTCAAGTTTCGCCTCTTTAGTGGAGATTTAACTGCTTTTAAGAAGGCGAAGCACTAACGCAGGATGAAACCTACCGATGAAGAAGCATCACTTTGGCATATCTAAAATCCCACTACAGATAGTTCTAATTATTCCTTTTGTCTTACAAATATTTGGAGCAGTGGGTTTAGTAGGTTATTTGTCATTTAAGAATGGACAGAAAGCTGTCAACGACTTGGCAGACCAGTTGATGGAGCGAACTAGCAATATAGTAGATCAACATTTAAATTCTTATCTATCTATTCCCCATAAAGTTAGCCAGATTAATGCTGATGCCATTCAGATGGGATTATTAAATGTGCGCGATCGCAAAACTGTGGGAAAGTATTTCTCCAAACAAATGCAGGCTTATGACCTTACCTACATCGGCATCGGACTGACCACAGGTGAAGGCACAGGAGCCGCCCGTTACGATGGCAAAACTGTGACGATTGATGATTGGAGCGCCAAGCCTCCGAAAAATGCCTACAACTACGCCACAGATGACCAAGGCGATCGCACCCATGTCACTACTATTTTTGATTGGGACAACTTCAAGGAAACTTGGTATACGGAACCCGTAAAAGCTGGTAAACCGATCTGGTCACGAATTTATATTTTGAATTATCCCAATCATCCATACATCGCTGCTTCAGCAGGTCATCCAATTTATGACGCGCAGAATCGATTACTGGGGATGGTTGCAGCAGATATCCATTTAATAAAATTGAGCGAATTTTTACGGCGTTTAGATGTTAGCCGCTCTGGACAGGTTTTCATTCTGGAGCGGAATGGGATGCTGATAGCGAACTCTAGCACGCAGCAGCCTTTTACTCTGGTCAAGGAAGATATTCGGCGAATAAAAGCCACCGACAGTCCTGATCCTTCAGTTCAGTCCATTGCCAAACAAATTCAACAAACCTTCAATGGCTTTGAATCCATCACCGAATCCAAAAAACTGCAACTTAATTGGCAAGGAGAACCAATTTTTGTTAATGTCACCCCCTGGCGTGACCAATATGGATTGGATTGGCTAGTAGTAGTGAGTGTGCCTGAACACGTTTTTATGGCACAAATCAATGCCAACACCCGCACTACCATTTTGCTCTGTCTCGGAGCATTGGCTGTAGCAACCTGCATGGGCTATTTAACCTCCCGTTGGATTACACAGCCGATTCTGCAAATGAACCGAGCCAGTCAGGCAATGGCATCTGGCAATTTAGACCAAACCTTAGATATCAAAAACATTCAAGAACTCAATGTACTTTCTCATTCCTTTAATCACATGGCAGGGCAATTGCGCGAATCTTTTACAGCACTAGAAAATGGTAAGGCAGAGTTAGAAGACAGGGTGGAAGAACGCACCACCGAACTTAAAACCGCCTTGACTGAATTGCAGCACACTCAAGCCCAAATGGTTCAAAGTGAAAAAATGTCTAGCCTGGGTCAACTGGTGGCAGGTGTAGCCCATGAAATCAACAACCCGGTAAACTTTATTCACGGCAATATTACTTATTTAAACGAATACACTCAAGATTTGCTCAGGATGATCCAGCTTTACCAACAACGTCATCCCAGCAACGATCCAGAGGTGCAAGCGTTAGCTGAAGAAATCGATCTGGAGTTTTTGATCGAGGATTTACAGAAGATGCTAACTTCTATGAAAATGGGTACTGATCGGATTCGGAACATTGTGTTATCACTACGGAACTTTTCTCGGATAGATGAAGCAGAATTCAAAGCAGTTGACCTTCATGAAGGAATTGAAAGTACGCTATTGATTTTGCAATACCGTCTGAAAGACAAACCAGAACGCCCAGCAATTGTATTGATCCGAGATTATGGCAAGTTACCCCAAGTAGAATGCTATCCCGGACAACTCAATCAAGTTTTGATGAATATTCTGGTGAATGCGATCGATGCCTTAGACGAAGTAAACGCCAATCGCACTGTTCAGGAAATGGAGGCAAATCCCAGTCAGATTATCATTCGCACCTCAATAAGCAATTCGCAGTCAGTGGAAATTGCGATCGCTGATAATGCCGGGGGAATGCCAGAACAGGTTAAAAACCGCATTTTCAATCCTTTCTTCACCACCAAACCTGTAGGCAAAGGAACGGGCATGGGCATGGCAATCAGCTATCAAATTATCACCGAAAAACATGGTGGCAAATTGGAATGTTTTTCTACTCTTGGTGAAGGAAGTGAGTTTATCATTCAATTGCCTACCCAGCAGCAAGTTTTTCCAGCAGTCTAAGTCAAATACGCCATGCTTGCACTGTATTTTTAGGCTTTCGGGAAATTTATATTTTGGAAGTCCCTCATTTTGCATTAATCTCTAGAATTAAAATGCCTAAGCAGATTTGCTCTAGTCATGGAGGGAGGAAACTTAAACAGTGGATATTTTAGATTTGTTTTATAAGGGCGGGCCAGCGATGTGGCCTTTACTTGTTCTGTCGATTCTGTCTTTGAGTGTGATTTTTGAGCGTTTGTGGTTCTGGCTGCGAATTTTGACTCAGGAAAAGCAAATAGTCGATCGCATCCTAGTTGCTGCCCAGGATAATTGGCAAATAGCTGCGGATATTGCCAGACAAGCAAGCCATCAGCCTGTCGGGCGTTTTCTCTACGCCCCCTTACGTTTTCCCAAAACTGATGCAGAAACCTTTCGATTAGCATTGGAGTCCACAGCAGAAGATGAATTAGCTGGAATGCGGCGGGGCGAAAAGCTTTTAGAAGCTGTGATTGCCCTCGCGCCCCTGCTGGGATTATTAGGTACAGTTCTGGGTCTAATTCAGTCTCTGCGCTCAATTCGGATTGGCGATTTGGGAACCGAATCTACCGCTGGGGTAACTACTGGTATTGGTGAATCCTTAATTAGTACGGCAGCGGGACTAATAGTTGCCATCATTAGTTTGGTATTTTACCGCCTATTTCAAAGTTTTGTAGTCAACCAAGTCAAAGTTTTTCGTAAGGCAGGGAATGAGATGGAATTGCTCTACCGCCAGTCCCCACCTGATTTTAGTAATAGTGCATCAGCAATGGTGCGGGAAAATTTCACTCCACCCCGCAAGCCAGGAAAGACTAGGTTTTCTGAACCACCTGAACCCCCAAATGCACCTAATTAGTCAATAATTCAACTCCAAATCCAGGCGTTTAAATTGAGAAAATGAAAGTTAATCTACATACCCCGATTGAAGAAGTCCAAATTCAAATCATCCCTTTAATTGATGTTGTTTTTTGTATCCTGACGTTTTTTTTGTTAGCGGCATTACAATTTACGCGCCAACAGGCAATAAATGTTGATTTGCCCAAAGCCAGCCCCAGTACAGTATCTGGAATAACATCACAAAGTGGAAATTTGATTGTAACTATCGATGCCGTTGGCAATACTTACATAGAAAAACAGCCTGTAAAACGGGATGATTTGGGAGTGAGGTTAAAACAGTATCTCCAACAAAATCCCAGTGCTGTTGTGGTGCTGAATGCTTCGCGGACAGCAACTTATAATGATGTGATTGAGACATTAGATTTGCTACGGCAAGTAGGAGGCGATCGCGTTTCTTTAGGAATTATTCCTGGCCCATCTCAACTACCCACAAACCCACTTAACCAGCCAAATATCCCCTCTTTTCCAATCAATCCTGGTGCAGCACCTCTACCCACAACCGCACCAGTTCCCGGCATCAATCCCGAAGGGAATCTTGCCCCTAAATTTCCCTTAGCACCTAATTCCGTACCTCTTCCTGGCATCAGCCAGCCTCCAACTGGACAAGGCATCAGTCCTATCAATCCTGGTATTTCCAACCCACCAGCATCCCAAGCGCCTGTAGCACCTCAGCAAACCCAACCTCCTCTTCAAAGATGAGATAGGGGCATGGGGCATGGGGTATTGGTTATTTCTCCCCTTGCCTCCCCTGCTTCCTCATTCCCTACTCCCCACTTCCCCTAAAGCTTTTTCCCAATCCTAAAGACATCTAAAACAAAATCTAGTTAGCGACAAAATTTCTGCTAATTTACAAATAATTGGTTGAGCTTTAAAGATTTTTTCATCGATAAACTGAAGTAATTTATCACCAATTGCCATTCACGTTTCAGGGGTTGTGGCATGAATATCGTGACGCTTTTAATTGTTTGGGTAGTAACAGCTATCAGCCTGTTGATAATTAGTAAATTACCTTTAGGAGTTGAAATTGATACTCCTGGTAAAGCCTTCCTTTCTGCCGCAGTGCTTGGTATCGTGACGGCAATAGTCAGACCGATTTTAAGCCTCGTCTTTGCAGTACCGAATTTACTCACATTGGACTTGTTATCCGGCATTTTCACATTTATGATAGCCGTGGTTTGTTTTAGTATTGCTGCTTGGTTAGTAGAAGGCTTTCGCTTACGTTACGGGATTTGGAGTGCTGTTATTGGAGCATTTGCGCTGACTATAATTAACAGCATAATCTACAAATTATTGGGTGTTTAAAATAAATAGTGAGGAGTGAGAAGTTAGGAGTGATGAGTTGTTAATAACTCCTAACTCCTAACTACTATCTCCTAACTATTCGTTGGAACTTGGGGGAGCAACGGGGGTAGTTGATTGTTGTTTACGTTGTTCGCGTTTTTTGCGATCGGCTGAGAGCATATCTGCCATCACCACCAGTGCTTGCGCCATTTTTTCTAGGTTAGAACGGTATAGCTCCAAATCCTTATTGAGTTTGTCATCAGATAAGTGCAAGCCAGCAGCGATCGCTTTCAGCGCCTCCGTGAGTTGCTTTTCATCTTTGACTAATTCAGGATCTGACTGTTCCAATAACGAAAATACACCAATTGCGAACAAACGGTTGTATTTAAAGTTAGGATTGTTGGCGATCGCTTGCAGTTGTGCCTGCAAGTCAGCATCTCGATCTAAGTAAGTGGTTTGGCCCAGCCACGCAATTAAATCTTTAACTGGCAAACCTTTAGCTACAGTTTGCAGTCTTTGAGCATCCTGTCGATAATGTTGCGGATCTTGTTCTATAGCCCGACATAGGGCGTTAAAAATTGATTCTTGATCCCGTTCTGGTTGATAGCCTTGCATGAAGCGGTCAAAGGTAGTGACGACGCCCAAGGCATAAATTGGATTGTAGCTAAAATCGATATTTACTGACAGCAGATGCATTTCCACCATCAATTCTTCTACTACCCGACGATAAATAGTGTTAATCGGACGGGTGTGAAGATTGTAAAAAGTTCGTTTTGTATCAGAGACAGTACGGACGTTATTCACAAAGAAAATGTTAAGGGCGACGTATCTTTATTTTCTCGCTTAAAGGCTACTTTGCCAAGTTGAGCTTTTGGCTGGTGACAGTTTCATTTACAATTGAGAGAAATCAGAAGTATTTTATAAGCTAGTAGCCACAGGGGATTAAGACCCTTTCCTCTAAAAAACTAGCCGAAAATTTGATCCTTAATAATTTGTTGATCGCATTTATGAACTTTTCGCCACAGTTAATTGCTTTAGGTGAGTATTTAGCTGGTGAATTTGATAATCAGGAACAAGCCATAGGAGAACCAATTTGGTATGTCCATCTCCGTCTGTGGCAAAGACCAATTAATCTGTTCACAGAAGATAGCATTACCCTGTTTGCCGAACAGGCTAACGTTATAACTCCAGATCAATCTTACCGCCAGCGAATTATGCGGTTGCGTCAGGGTAGCAATGACACATCTCTGGAAGTACAATACTACATGCCGCAAGATCCAGGCTCACTAAGAGGTGCAGGTCATAATCCTGCTCTACTGGACACACTGACACCCGAACAATTAGATTTACTACCGGGTTGTATCCTAACAGTAGCTCAGGAAACACTAGCTTGCGATCGCTATAAGTTTACAGCTACCCCGCTACCAGAGGCTCGTTGCAGCTTTACTTATCTTGGCAGTAGCATCTATGTTTCCTTGGGGTTTGAAACCACTGCGACAGAATTTCACAGCTACGACAAAGGAATTGATCCAGCAACTGGAAAAGCAACTTGGGGAGCGATTATGGGGCCTTATCGCTACACCAAGCGAAATCAATATTGATAAGATAAATTTATGATTCATGAATTATGAATTATGAGTTCTGAATTAACTCCTAATTCTTTTTTAGCTAGCGATGCTACGAGGTACACCTTCTAAAGCTTCCTCTTCTGTTTCAAAGATTTCAAAGACAGTATCCATCATCGTAACTTCAAACACGAGTTTGGCTTCTGGATGTACATTGCAGATGCGGAAACTGCCCTTGACTTTATCAGCATCACGCATCCCAGCTACCAAAGATGTAAGACCAGAACTATCAATAAAATTTACCTGAGCCAGATTTACAACTACATGGCGACTGAGTTTGGAAATACACTCCTGTAACTTCAGGCGAAATTGCCAAGCAGTGGTAATGTCTAAGCGACCTGCTGGTGTCAGGACAATAACGGCGTTTCCGTCTTGGGTTGTATAACTTTTTTGGTCTATATGAATCACTAAAGCCCTCCCCGTGGCATTCCTTTTAAGATTAACTAGTTACAGAATTGTCTAATGCTGTCACTTGAGATTAACAAGCTATAGCTAAAATTGTCACTTTTTTCTTCTAAGTGCTTACTTTTAGTAGTTTAACTCACCAAAATAGTGCTGAGTAGCAATTCAAAGAGGGAGTGGGGGAGTGGGGAGTGGGGAAGAAGCAGGGGGAGCAGGGAAGCAGGGGACAAGGGGAACAAGGGGAATTATTGAACAAGTCTCTTCCTTGTCTCCCTTTTCTATTCTCTATGCCCAATGCCCAATGCCCAATCCCCAGTTTTTATTGAGGTGGTGTCCAATTGCTCCAATCTTGAGGCTTAAGAAAGGTTTCATACAACTCGGCTTCGGGGGAATTAGGTTCTGGCTGATAGCCGTATTCCCAGCGCACTAAGGGTGGTAGAGACATGAGAATTGATTCAGTGCGTCCGTTAGTTTGCAGACCAAAAATAGTGCCTCGGTCATAAACCAAGTTAAATTCTACATACCGTCCCCGGCGGTAGAGTTGAAAATTCCGTTGGCGATCGCCATACTCCATCCCATGTCGCCGTTCTACAATTGGTACGTAGGCTGGTAAAAATGCTTTACCACAGTCTTGCACAAAGGCAAACAAATCTTCCCAATTACGGGTTTCTGGTGTTCCCACCTGATTGCTATGAATAGCCGCTTCCCCATTGGGATTTGGCCCGCGATATAAAGCACCTTGACCATCTTGGTAATCAAAAAACAGACCACCTACACCCCGTGTCTCATCACGATGCTTGAGGTAAAAATATTCATCACACCACCGCTTAAAAACCGGGTAATAGTCTGGGTGGTGTTTGTCACAAGCCTGTTTTAATGTCTTGTGTAAATGTGCCGCATCTTCAGCAAAAGGGTAATAAGGTGTCAAGTCAAGGCCACCACCAAACCACCAGACTGGTCCCGCTTCAAAGTAGCGATAATTTAGATGAACTGTGGGCACGTAAGGATTATGAGGATGTAATACCATTGAAGTTCCCGTGGCATAAAAGCCATGTCCTGCGGCTTCAGGGCGTTGGGTTAAAATTGAGGCTGGCAAATGGGAACCCCAAACTTCAGAAAAATTTACACCTGCTTGTTCAAATATTGCACCTTCGCGCAGCACGCGCGATCGCCCTCCACCCCCTTCTGGGCGTTCCCAACTATCTTCATGAAACTTACCCACACCATCTAGTTTTGCCAATGATTCGGTAATTTCGTCTTGCAGCTGTTTCATAAACTGACTGACTCTAGTCTGAGCGTCAGTTGCTGGCAAAGATTTGGATGATTCTGCTGCTACAGTTGGTATTTGCGAGTTGGTCAACATAGATTCCCGAACCTAAATTACAATTTCCAGAAAGCCACAAATTTCTTATCTTAAAATTTGGGGGAAACACACGCCAACAATCAAGCTCTATTTGCCCAACCCGCTTTTTCTTACTGGTTAAGCATTTATACGATTGATGGGCATCATTAGAGTTATTTTCCCTCAAATGCGTATAGGCTTGTATGTTGTCTGAGTTTTTTTTGTTAATTTTAATGATTTCGCGCCCTTGTTCCCCATGCTCATTTGCTACTCCAAATGAGCATGGGGAGCATGTCACTTGGAATATTCTGGTATAAACACTAGACTTTAGTCATAACCTGGAAGTATCAAGGATTTGACTGGCCTGATTAAAACTTCTTTGTCATAATATTATGTTGGCTATTGGCGTCTGCGCCGAATCTAGGCTTGCTATGTTTGGGGCGTTTTTGAGAAAGTTTTAATTTAGCATCTGAGCGTAGTTGTCCACAAAACCAGAGTTACCAGAAAGTGTCTAGCGAGGAGGAGGATTAGGAAAATGCAAGGTTGGTTATCCAAATTCATCCACCGCAAACGTCGTCGGTTTTGCGCTTCTCTGGTGCAGACGTATCGAGAGATTAGTTCTGCTTCTGTAGATGAACTGTGGCAAAAAGTTGCTGACTTAACGGATGTTTCCTGGCATCCACTACTTAAGAGTACTAACGTGCCCTATGGATTAGTACCAAAACCAGGATTGATTTTTCATGCTGTAACACGCTTTTCACCGATTCCCATCCGCATTTTTGTGGAGCGCGTCAATCATAAAGAGATGCTGAGTATCCGAGTACTGGCGATTCCTGGGATAGAGGAACGGGTAACTTATCAAGTAGAGTCAACGGTTTGTGGTACTTGTTTGTCTTATTCTGTAACACTACGCGGATGGTTATCGCCCTTGATTTGGTCTTTATCCCGTCCTTACGCAGACCGCGTAGCACGGTCTTTAGTAGAGGCAGTAGAAAAGACGGCGTTGCCAGCGGTATCTGGTAAGAAAAAATCCCTTAATAACAGTTGTTTTGATTTTTAGCTGATGGGGATTAGGGCTAGGGTACAAGTAACAGGTAACAGGGGAGAGATTATTCCCTATTACCTATTATTTTCTTATGTTCCCCATCCCTAAAGAAAGTTAAGATTCTATTAGGTAATAATGCCATTTGCTAAGTTTTATTACGGCAGTAACAGTGAAAACACTAAGCTGACCTTGCTTAAGAAAGCATCCAGTTAATAGCTAAGACGTTCTCCACAACTGTATTTATTCATTTTGAATTTTGAATTTTTATGTACGATGTCCTCGATTCCCGATCTGTCTTAGAAGTATTGCGACCAGTGGAAGACCCAGAACTCCGCAAAAGTCTGGTAGAACTCAATATGATTCGCAACGTCAAAATTGATGATGGTAAGGTAAGTTTCACTTTGGTGTTAACCACTCCCGCCTGTCCTTTACGTGAATTTATTGTTGAAGACTGTCAGAGAGCTGTCAAAAAGCTACCAGGGGTTACAGATGTAAGCATAGAAGTGACGGCAGAAACACCACAACAAAAAAGTTTACCCGACCGCACTGGCATTTCTGGGGTGAAAAATATCATTGCTGTTTCCAGCGGCAAAGGTGGCGTTGGTAAAAGTACAGTAGCGGTGAATGTAGCAGTGGCTCTAGCCCAAACTGGGGCGAAAGTCGGCTTGTTAGATGCTGATATTTATGGCCCCAATGATCCCACCATGCTGGGTTTAGCTGATGCCCAAATTGTAGTGCGCTCAACTGAAACAGGCGACATCCTGGAACCTGCTTTTAATCACGGTGTCAAATTAGTTTCAATGGGCTTTCTAATTGACCGAGATCAGCCAGTAATTTGGCGGGGGCCTATGCTCAATGGTGTAATTCGCCAATTTCTTTATCAAGTGCAATGGGGAGAACTGGATTATTTGATTGTAGATATGCCACCGGGAACCGGAGATGCTCAGTTAACTTTAACTCAAGCAGTGCCGATGGCAGGGGCCGTAATTGTCACCACGCCGCAAAACGTAGCTCTGTTAGATTCTCGCAAGGGATTGCGGATGTTCCAGCAGATGAATGTCCCGGTATTAGGGATCGTGGAAAATATGAGCTATTTTATACCTCCTGACCAACCGGATAAGCAGTATGACATATTTGGTTCCGGTGGTGGCTCCAAAACAGCCGCTGAATTGGGAGTGCCACTGTTGGGGTGCGTACCGCTAGAGATTTCCACACGAGTTGGTGGTGACAGTGGTGTGCCTATAGTGGTTGGTGATCCAGATTCAGCTTCCGCAAAAGCATTAACAGCGATCGCTCTTACCATTGCTGGTAAAGTATCAGTTGCTGCCCTGACATAATTAATTTTAATTTCTATCTATTTCCTGGGCTATGTCCTGGGAATACTAGGGACTGGGATTAGGGACAAGGGAGATGGGAATTGATTATTGTTCAATGCCCCATGCCCTATGCCTAATACCCCAACACTTACATTTAAAATCTAAAAGCTAAAGTCTAAACTGGCACCATGTTGTTAAAACGATCGCTCCCCAAAATTCGCTGGAAGTCTTGGGTTAAGCCCTGGCAGCATATAGATTGGCTACTTTTTTGTTTGCCGGTTGCTGTCAGTATCTTTGGCGGCCTGATGATTCTCAGTACGGAACTGAAGCAGCCAGTAACTGACTGGTGGTGGCACTGGATGGTAGCGGGTATTGGCGTGCTTATAGCCCTGTTTTTATCTCGTATCCGTTACGAACTTTTGATGCAGTGGCACTGGGTAACATATGCACTAACGAACTTCAGCTTAATCATAGTGATGATTGCTGGTAGTAGCGCCAAAGGGGCACAGCGGTGGATTAGTATCGCCGGCTTTAACGTGCAACCCTCAGAATTTGCCAAAGTCGGCATGATCATTACCTTAGCAGCTTTGCTACACAAGCGCACTGCTTCTACCCTCGAAGGTGTTTTCCGCGTTCTAGCAATCACCGCTATACCTTGGGGATTAATATTTTTACAGCCAGATTTAGCAACATCAATGGTTTTTTGTGCGATCGTTTTAGGAATGCTTTACTGGGCAAATGCTAACCCAGGCTGGTTAATTCTGATGATTTCTCCTGTGGTTGCTGCCATTTTGTTTAGTATATCTTGGCCTTTATCCGAGCCGATAGTTTTATTCAAAGAACTATCTTTTGGCCCATTAGGGATAGTTTGGTCAGTTGCGATGGCTATTGTGGGCTGGAAAACTCTTCCCTGGCGGCGATTTGGTTTGGGCACTATCGGTGCCTGGACTCTAAATATACTGGGTGGCGAATTAGGAGTCTTCGCCTGGAAGCATATTTTGAAAGAGTATCAAAAAGACCGATTAACTGTATTCATGAATCCCGATCACGATCCACTCGGTGCTGGGTATCACCTAATTCAATCTCGCATTGCCATTGGTGCTGGTGAAATTTGGGGATGGGGTCTGTTCAAGGGACCAATGACGCAACTGAATTTCGTACCGGAACAGCATACAGATTTTATTTTCTCCGCAGTGGGGGAAGAATTTGGTTTTGTCGGTTGTTTGGTAGTGCTGTTTGTCTTCTGCTTAATTTGCTTCCGTCTACTGCATGTTGCCCAAACCGCCAAAGATAACTTTGGTTCCTTGTTGGCTATTGGCGTTTTGTCTATGATTGTGTTTCAGCTGATTGTCAACGTTGGCATGACTGTTGGTTTAGCGCCCGTGGCAGGAATTCCCCTACCTTGGATGAGTTATGGGCGTTCTGCTATGCTGACTAACTTCATTTCCTTGGGAATAGTAGAATCGGTAGCAAATTTTCGGCAAAGACAGAAGTATTATTGATTCGTCATTTGTCATTTGCACTTCCCCAAGGACTAATGACTAATAAGAAGTATTAAGCTATTAAAAGGAAACAAGCGAGGCTAAAAACATGATTCTGCCTGGAGCAACTGTTCGCGTCAATAATCCCGCAGATACCTATTATCGCTACGAAGGACTCGTACAACGGGTGAGTGATGGCAAAGTAGCCGTATTATTTGAAGGTGGTAACTGGGATAAATTAGTTACCTTCCGTCTGAGCGAATTGGAACTCGTAGAGACCACAGCCGGACGTAAAAAAGCCAAATAATATTTAGTTAGCAGTTAGGAGTGAGATTAGTTAGGAGTGAGAAGTTAGGAGTTAGGAATTATGATTCTTCAACTCATCACTCCTCACTCTTAACTCTTAACTCATCATTCCTAACTCTTAACTCCAAACTCAGCACTCCCATGCGCCTCCCTCTACCACAGTTTGCTACTGGTGATCGCCATCCCAACCATATTGCGGAGGTGATTGAGACTACAAGTACAGAATTTTTAGCTCAGTGTTTGGAACCAGAAGATTTGAGTTTTCCCTCCATGCCACCCTTTGGTAGTTGGGTCTGTTCTGTAGATGAAGAATCGGGTAATCAAGTTTATGCCGTGGTATATTATGCCACAACTATGCCAATAGATTCCGTACACCGGGCCAGAGCTTTGGGGTTGTCATTACAAGACTTACGCGAGGAACAACCTCAGATATTTGCCATGCTGAGAACAGAATTCCGAGCTGCGATCGTTGGATTTGAACTATCTTCGCAAAATCAAAGTTATAACCAAAGAGTATATCAGTATCTACCACCCCGTCCCCCGCAAATTCATCAAGCTGTTTATCGGTGTGAACCAGAAGCTATCATTAAATTTACAGAAGAACTAGATTTTTTGCGGACACTCCTTTGTATTAATGGTGCGCCAGTAGAGTCTTTGACCGCAGCCGCCATTCGAGATGTATACCAGTTACGCAAAGCTGACCGAGAATGGCTAATTAAAGCTGGACGTAGCCTGAGCGTGCTACTTAAAGACGACTACGATCGCTTGCGGTTCATTTTGAGTCAAATCCATCCGTAGGTAGTTAGTTCTGAGACAATTGCCTAGTTAGTGTAAGTTAAGATATTTGATTTCTCGTCAGGTGGCTTCTCCATTTATTTATATCGATCAAGCGATCGCCCCCAAGGTAATCGCAGTTTTACCATAGCCCCTTCAATTCCTACCTATGGAACTCATATCACAAGTTCTTGCTCTGGAACCAACTTCCCAAGTTCTTGGCAAGGAACCAATTGTTCCCTTTGCTATTTTGCTGGCGGTCATCTTAGTTATACCCATCATATTTGAGCGGCTAAGATTACCAGGATTAGTGGGTTTGGTTTTCTCAGGGCTAGTACTTGGGCCCTCAGGCTGGAATCTATTTCAGTCTGACTCACCGATGATTAACCTGCTATCAGATATTGGGTTAATTTACTTGCTGTTTGTCGCCGGGCTAGAAGTTGATCTAGAAAAGTTTCGCCAGCAAAAAAGTCGTGCTTTTGGCTTTGCTAGCTTGACTTTCAGTGTACCCCTGGTGGTAGGAACCTTAGTAGGGCTGATTTTAGGCTATGGCTGGAATACATCAATATTAATTGGCTCTTTATTCGCTTCCTATACCCTTTTGGCATATCCCATAATCAGCCGTTTGGGAGTGGTAAACAACGAAGCTGTTACTGTCACTATTGGAGCTACCATTTTTACAGATATTGGCGCAGTAATAATTTTAGCCATCTGTGTAGCTGTCACTCATGCTGGAGCATTCAGCTTTGCTAAACTACTCACCTTGTCGGGTTGGTTAACTATTTACTCTGTTGCCGTTGTCACAGGCTTTGATTGGGCAGGCAAAGAATTTTTCAAACGGTCTGGAGACGACGAAGGAAACAAGTTTTTGTTTGTGTTGCTTTCTGTCTTTCTGGCAGCTGTGGGCGCTCAATTGATTGGGGTAGAAAAAATTGTTGGTGCCTTTTTAGCGGGTTTGGCAGTGAATGAAGCTGTAGGTGAAGGCCCAGTCAAAGAAAAGGTGGTATTTATTGGCAGTGTGCTATTCATTCCCATTTTCTTTGTTGATCTTGGTTTGCTGATCAATTTACCTGCTTTTGTGAACAACCTGGACACACTCAAGTTAACGCTGTTAATGATAGTCGGTTTGATTGTCAGTAAATTAATTGCAGCTTTGTTCACAAAATTGGTTTACCGCTATAACTGGCAAGAAATGCTAACCATGTGGTCGCTATCACTTCCCCAGGTTGGTACAACGTTAGCAGCAACGTTAGTGGGATATCGGGCAGGGTTGCTGCCACTAGAAGTATTACACAGCGTCATTGTCTTAATGGTTGTCACATCAACCTTGGGGCCGTTGATAACTAGTCGAATAGCTGTTGGTTTGAATTCCTCACCAGCCGAAGATTCAGCACCGCCCCTACCCGATCAAAACGCACCAGAGACAAACAGTGCTTTTACTATAGTCGTACCTGTCTATAATCCTCAGACCGAGCAGTATTTGATTGAAATGGCGGCGTTATTAGCGCGTCAATCTAAGGGAAAAATTATACCGCTTGCGATCGCTAATGCTGCTGCTCAGATGGATACACCCCAGTTAGATGCCTCTCTACAACGGAGTGAGCGGTTATTAACCAAAGCTACAGCACAAAGTCGAGTATTAGGCGTAGCGGCAGAACCAGTGCTGCGAATTGATGATGCCTTTGCTCAAGGAATTAGCAGAGCCGCTCGTGAACAAAAGGCTAATTTAATTGTTATGGGTTGGGGTAAACGGACTGGGTTGCGAGCGCGTTTATTTGGGAATGTGATTGATGGTGTGCTTTGGGCATCCCATTGTCCAGTAGCGGTGACACGTCTAGTAGAATCACCGAAAAAAATTCAGCGTATCTTAGTACCAATAGAAAATTTAACAGCTCCTACATTACAGCCTGTGCAATTTGCCCAGATGTTGGCAGAGGCAAATCAGAGCCACATTACTGTGCTGAATGTATGCGATCGCCGCACTAGTTCCAGTAAAATTGCTTGGAGGCGATCGCATCTTTCCCTACTAGTATCTAAATTAGCTTTGAACAATGCCCCAGAAATTCAAATTATCGCTCATGAAAATGTTGCTCAAGCAATTTTGCAAGCAGCACGATTATATGATTTAGTAGTTTTACCTTTTATACGTAATCGTACCAGTCCTGGAGGGTTAGCCATTAGCGATGTCACAACCCAGTTAGCCAGACAACTTACCTGCTCTATTGTCATGCTTGGAGAACCGCAACGGACTCAAACCACAAATGTAGTTATGTCTAACACGGTTACTGGCATTACATCTGCTGTATGATATGAGGCATACTTTAGTCCACTCACCTGAGCTTAGGCTGCCTTGGCGTAGCCATAGCACTGGCAATAAACTTTGCAACAAATGAATCAGCGTAGGTGCTGAAAACAGTCGTAACTGTAAAAACACTTTATATTGTTGAAGATTTGATGAACTTAGATGGAAGACTGACAATTTTTAGACAATGTTTGTTACTTTGCTAGTTAAATTGTTAAGGAAAGTAGGTAAAAATATCACAAAAGTACAACCGTAGAATAATAGGTAAGTTCAAGAACACTTTTTGATTAAGCCTTGTTAGTTTTTCGTTCTGTATTTTTGTCCCCAAGCTGGGTAATCTAAAAGATAAGTGCAATAGCTACTGAAAATATCTGTAACTAACTGGGAAACTATGAGAATTTTGGTGACGGGCGGTGCTGGGTTTATTGGTTCCCATCTCATCGACCGACTAATGACCGATGGGCATGAAGTAATATGCTTGGATAATTTTTACACTGGTCACAAACGGAACATCCTTAAATGGTTAGATAATCCGTACTTTGAACTGATCCGCCACGATATTACCGAACCAATTCGGTTGGAAGTTGATCAAATTTATCATTTAGCTTGTCCTGCCTCACCAGTACATTACCAGTACAACCCAGTTAAAACCGTTAAAACCAACGTGATGGGAACACTGAATATGTTGGGGCTGGCTAAACGGGTAAAAGCTAGGTTTTTCTTGGCTTCAACTAGTGAAGTATACGGTGATCCAGAAGTTCATCCCCAAACTGAAGAGTATAGGGGTAGCGTTAATCCCATTGGGATACGTTCATGTTACGACGAAGGAAAAAGAATTGCTGAGACTCTAGCATTCGATTATTACAGGCAAAATAAAGTTGATATTCGAGTTGTTCGGATATTTAACACCTACGGTCCAAGAATGTTAGAAAACGATGGTCGGGTGGTGAGCAACTTTATTGTTCAAGCCTTACGGGGTAATCCTTTAACTGTGTATGGGGATGGTTCGCAAACTCGTAGTTTCTGCTACGTTTCCGATTTGGTAGAAGGATTCATCCGTCTAATGAATGGCGACTACATTGGCCCAGTAAATTTGGGCAATCCTGGTGAATACACGATTTTACAATTGGCACAAGCTGTGCAAAATATGATCAACCCAGACGCGCAGATTAAGTTCGAGGCACTACCTTCGGACGACCCCCGGCGTCGCCAGCCTGATATCACAAAGGCAAAAACTTGGTTAAATTGGGAACCAACCATTCCTCTGCAAGAGGGGTTAAAACTAACAATAGAAGATTTTCGCGATCGCATTCAAAGCGATGTCAATAATTCAACCACCTGAGTGGCACCTAGCGTCGCTCTGAATTTTCATGCAGGCTTTACCCTATCGGTAGCTAGTATGCTTGGTGGCTGAGTTTTATGTCAGTGTCTAAGTGTCATATTCAGACTTCTTTTTGAAGACTAACCCCTAAAAAAGTGAGGAGTTAAAAAATGCGTGTTTGCGTGATTGGTACTGGTTACGTTGGTTTAGTTACAGGTGCTTGCTTGGCTCATATTGGGCATGATGTCATTTGCGTAGACAACAACGAAGAAAAAGTTAAGTTAATGAAGTCTGGGCAGTCCCCAATTTTTGAACCGGGACTCTCAGAAATTATGCAGTCTGCCATTCAAACAGAGAAGATTCATTTTACTAGTGATCTCGCTGCTGGAGTTTCCCACGGAGAAATTCTGTTTATTGCTGTGGGAACGCCACCTTTACCCACTGGTGAAAGTGATACTCGTTATGTTGAAGCTGTAGCTCGTGGGATTGGCGAAAATCTCAACGGTGGTTATAAAGTCATAGTGAATAAATCTACCGTACCCATTGGCTCAGGTGACTGGGTGCGGATGCTTGTTCTAGATGGTGTTGCTGAACGTCAGAAAACATTGGTACCCGCAGGTGGCGTGTCGAGTGATGATAAATTACCTGAGTTTGTAGCCGAGTTTGATGTGGTGAGCAATCCAGAGTTTTTGCGCGAAGGTTCGGCAGTTCACGATACCTTCAACCCCGATCGCATTGTACTAGGAGGCAATAGTCAAAAAGCAGTAGCCTTAATGCAACAACTGTATGCCCCAATTGTGGAACGCAAGTACGCTGATGATCAATCTTTACCTCCTGTGCCAATTCTGGCGACAGACCTGAGTTCGGCGGAGATGATCAAATATGCCGCTAATGCCTTTTTAGCCACTAAGATTAGTTTTATTAACGAAGTTGCTAATATTTGCGATCGCGTCGGTGCTGATGTCACCCAAGTAGCCAGAGGTATTGGTCTAGACTCCCGCATTGGTAACAAGTTTTTACAAGCTGGTATTGGTTGGGGTGGTTCTTGCTTCCCCAAAGATGTCTCCGCCCTGATTCACACTGCTGATGATTATGGCTATGAAGCCCAGCTAATGAAAGCTGCTGTCAGTGTCAACGAACGTCAGCGGTTGATTGCTTTGGAGAAACTCCAACAAGTTTTGAAAATTCTCAAAGGCAAAACAGTCGGACTACTCGGACTGACCTTCAAGCCAGATACCGACGACTTGCGCGATGCCCCAGCACTCATCCTAATTGAGCAACTAAACCGACTGGGAGCCAAAGTCAAAGCCTACGACCCCATTATTTCCCAAACAGGTATGCGTCATGGTCTTTCTGGAGTGTTAGTAGAAACCGATGCTGAAAGACTAGCTGATGGCTGCGATGCTTTAGTACTCGTGACCGAATGGAAGCAGTTCAGCACTCTCGACTATGTGAAGATGGCAAAATTGATGGCCCACCCCGTTATCATTGACGGTCGTAACTTCCTCGATCCCGAAGCAATGATCCGGGCTGGATTCCAATATGTAGGCGTGGGAAGATAGATATTTAGGAGTTAGGAGTTAGGAGTTAGGAATAATCAATAACTCCTAACTCCGTTCAAAACTTAAAGATTTACAGTACCGTCCAGAGTGATCTAGGCGGTATTTAATTTGTTTTAACTTTACCTTGCTTTTTTGCGTGACAATATATCAAGCGCTATGTGGAATACGTTCGATTTCAGCATATCCACTGAAAATAAGTTTTTGACCTTCAGTTTCTAATCGGTTGAGCCGCATTTTCACTCCATCAAGGTCAAAACGATCCAAATCGACCATATTATCTAAAATTTCTACCAGTGCCACGCTTAAGGTTTGCGAGATTTCCCGTTGTGCTTCTGGTACTTGATCAAGTTCGATTTTTGGATCTTTGAAAGAAACCCGCCGCCGCCTTTCAATGCCTATAGTTAGGATCATGCTCAGGGGTACAAGTTCGCCATTATTTAAATCCGCTTTTGCTACAAGCTGTAAGCGATTTTCTGGCAATAGCTGTACCTGGACTTCCGTAAAGGAGACTGGTTCACCGCCAGATAATGCCGTCAGTGATGGTACGGTGAGGTTAAGCAGGCGCTTTTTCACCAGTTCCGCATTAAAGGCTTGGTTTATGCCCTCTTCTGATAAAATTACTTGAGCGATCGCTTGAGTGGGTTGCTTAAGACTGAGTTTGCCACTTAAAACCGAGCCGAAGTCAATAGCAACTGCATCGGTTTCAAAAGACATCTCCTCAACCGCAAAATCTCTCCGAATCACCAAGCCACGACCGCTCATTTTGAAGCTATCAATGCTGCCTTGCAACAGTTTGCTGGAGGGATAGCAGCGCACAAAGACTTCTACTGACTCGCTTTGGGTAAACAGGTGGCGAATCGTTTGGCTGGCGACCGTATTGAGCATCCGCTCTCCCCAATCAGTGCCTTTAGGATCTGTTAAACCAGTAAGTCCGCCGAACATGTGGTTTTGGGTCTCTAGAAGTTCTTTATACTTTTGTAACAAATCGTGAAGAATACAGCAAGCGATCCCGTGATTAATTGTGCTGATGGATAGGAGTTGGATAGCTGATGGTTAGAAGTTAAATGTGTTAAATATTACTTTTGATCTAGTGAGTGGGAATAATTGAACTAAGTTATTGCTAAGATTCTCACCACTACTAAGTATGATACAGCTAAATATTCTAGAACTTGCCAAGCAGGGTGATATAAATGCGATTAACACTTTGGTAAGTCAGTGGTTAAATTTACCCAGCATTACGCCAAAAACTAGTTTCAAACAAAATTGTCTACAGATAATGCTGGAATCATTTGAAGTTCCAGTACAACAGTTAGTAGTTCCACTTATTTGTGATCGATTAATTAATTTAGGCATCCAATCTTTTAATAATGTCAAAATATACGGTAGAGTAACAGGCGAGGATTTTCCAGATTGGCAACAAGAGTTTGAGTTAAAAGTACAGCTAATTACACCTTCATCCATAGCTCAAGCAAAAGTTGACATTGTATCCTCCAATGTCATTACAACAACAGATGGTCAATCATCACTACAAAAACCATCTTTTTTCGGGTCATTTTTTGGAGCAGTGTCAGGAACAGCAGGAGCAGTAGGGAGTGCTGCTGTTCAAGTTGGACAAGCTGTTGCAGGGGCGGCTGTAGGTATTGGCGGTGCAGTTGGGGGTGCAGCTTTACAAGCAACGCAAATAGTAGGACAGGCACTAGCAATTGTTGGGAATAATCCTCAATTGCAAGTAGCAATAAAATCTCTCAATCAAGATTGGTTAAATCCTTTAATTCAACAGGTTGATTTAGTTAAAGCCGAGGCTGCCGTTAGAAAGCTACAGCAAGAACACCCAAATGAAGAACCAGCACAAATTGCCCATCATCTTATGCTGGAAAAAGCTGTTTTAGCAGGAGGAACAGGGCTTGCTAGTAGTTTTGCACCAGGACAAGCGGCTGCAATGTTTATGGTGGATTGGGCTGCTACATCTGCATTATCAGTGGAGTTAGTCTATCAAATCGCTGCTGCCTATGGAATGAATTTAAATGATTCCGAGCGCAGAGGAGAGGCAGTAGCAATTTTTGGTTTAGGGCTGGGTGGAAAAACAGCAATCAAAGCAGGTTTGGGTTTACTACGAAACTTGCCAGTAGCGGGAGCCGTCATTGGTGCTAGTTCAAATGCAGTAATGATCTACACATTAGGTTATGCGGCTTGTCAGTTTTATGAAGCAAAGCAGAATCCATTAACTTTAGAGGCAACATTAGTAGATGCTCAGGTAGAGAGTGAAAAATTTATTGAAGCTGCTATTTCCCAAGAAAAAATTATGGATCAGATTTTGGTTCATATTGTTTTAGCAGGTAATCCAGATAACTCTTGGGAAGATATTTTACCAGAATTACAAGCTGCCAACCTTAGCCCTGCCTCAATCGATGCGATCGCTTCTCATATCAAATCTCCACCATCTTTAGAAACTTTACTTGAGCAAATTAATAGTGATTTTGCCGTACCTTTACTAGCTCAATGTCAAAAAGTTGATCATCTAGATGGGATAATTACACCGGCAGAAGCTAAGGTAATAGATTCTATTAAGAAAAAGTTAAACTTTGATTTGACTGCAATCAAATAACCTGAACATTGGTGTTAATATTTTTTACCAAAGGCGATCGCAATCTCCACATAAAAGTGCGATCGCCTACGGCGGGCGGGTACGCCATCGCAGCACATCCATTAATCATGAGGCTACTTGGTAAATTGCAGGTCGATATCTTGGTTCAGGAGTTGGTTTACCCTCAACTTTGGCAGCATCTAACCATGCTGCTTTTGCTTGCAAGACTTCACGAAGTGCTTCTTCTTCAGTTAGACCAAATGCTGAACAATATTTCAGATCAGGAATATCAGCAATGTAGCCATCATCTTCTTCACTGTAGAAGATATTAATGTGATAATGCTTCATCCTTCATCCTCCAAAGTAAGTGCATATTTTTCAATCAAAATCAGAAATTGACGAATTTGATACGGAACAGCTTCGCCCTTTCGATTTTGCAAGTTAACAAGCTCAGGAATATCCTGGTGAGTAAAGATGTGATGACTGCCATTAACGCGTGATAGAGAAAATCCAAATGCCTCAACCAGAGTAACCAGTTCATTAAATTGAATATTCTTGGAACCAGAAAGAACTTTCTCTAGCAATTTACGCTTTTTCGACATTTTTACACCCTATCTTCGTCAAACTAGAAGTACGTAGATGTGGAGTGACTTGTTGTTAAACATTGCAACCTCTACACAAAGTGCGTAGACGCAGCCCGCTGTAGGCATCGCACCCTTTCCTACCTCGTCAACAACTTTCGTCGCAGATTATCCAACGCTGCATTTGCACTCACATGACGAATTAGAGCGCGTCCTCGCACTGTACCAAATTGATACTCAAAACTTGTCACTTCATCCTTTGGCCCAGCTAAACCAATGTAAACTAAACCCACCGGCTTAGTATCTGTCCCTCCAGTTGGGCCAGCAATACCAGTGATACTCAATCCCCAAGTGGTTGCAAGGCGGGTTTTTACCCCAACTGCCATTTGCTCTGCAACGATCGCGCTTACCGCCCCAAATTTATCTAAATCTTCCTGGTTAACCCCCAGCAGCCCAACCTTCACCGAATTGTCATAAGAAATTACTCCACCCCAAAAGTAATCAGAACTCCCAGAAATCTCAGTCAACATTTGCCCTAAACCGCCACCAGTGCAAGATTCTGCCACCGAAAGCGTTTCTTTTGATGCCCGCAATAACTGGCCAACCACGGAAGCAAGAGTATCATTATTAACGCCGTAGAAATCTAGTCCGGCAATTTCTGTAAGTTGTTTTTCAATGGGCGCAATTAGGTCTTCTGCGGCTGCCTCTGAAGTGGCTTTAGCTGAGACTCGCAATCTTACTTCCCCCTTACCTGCATAAGGGGCTACTGTCGGATTTGGTAACTTCAAATAAGAAGCAACTTTTTCTGCCAAAGCAGATTCACCAATACCCCAAAACTTTAAACTCCGGCTGTAAATAGTTTCCTTACCCCAACCTTGACTTTTGAGAAATGGCACAGCTGTTTCTTCCCACATCAGGTGCATTTCACTAGGAACACCGGGAAAGGTAAAAATCGTGATTTCAGGGCGAGGCTGCCAAATAATACCGGGTGCTGTTCCACTGGGGTTGGGTAGAATTTCTGCACCTTGGGGAATCAAAGCTTGCTTGCGGTTACTTGGTGACATAACCCGGCCTCGTTGGGCGAATTTTTGGGTTATGTCTTCGATAATTTGTGGGTGTTCTACCAACGGAACTTTAAAAAAATCGGCGATTGTTTCGCAGGTGAGATCATCTGGTGTCGGGCCGAGTCCACCAGTAAAAATGAGAATTTGCGCTCTAGAAATAGCAATTTCTATAACTTGCTTCAACCGTTCTGGATTATCCCCAACCACTGTTTGATAGTAGTGGGGGATACCTAGCTGCGCTAATTGTTGCGCCAAAAATTGAGCATTGCCGTTGAGAATATCTCCTAGCAACAGTTCAGTACCAACACAAATAATTTCTGCACTCATTAGGAATAGTTAGGAGTTAGGAGTTAGGAGTTAGGAGTTAGAAGTTAGGAGTTAGAAGTTAGAAGTTAGGAGTTCAAAACTTAAAACTCATCACTCCTAACTATTAACTCTTAACTATGATCTCAGGCTAGGGCTGGTACAGGAATTTCCAGGTGAGGATATAAGGGGAAGCGATCGCACAATGCTGCTACTCGTTGCCGACAATCTTGGGTTACTACGTCGGAATCTGGAGAAAGCAGGCGATCGCTAATAATATTTCCAATCTCGGTAAATTCTGCTACTCCTAAGCCCCGTGTGGTCATTGCAGGCGAACCTAACCTTAGTCCACTGGTAACAAATGGCGATTGCGGATCAAAGGGAATAGTATTTTTGTTAGCAGTAATATTCACAGTACTGACTAGCTGATCTGCCTGCTTACCAGTTAGACCGACAGAGCGTAAATCCACGAGAATTAAATGATTGTCAGTGCCATTTGACACTAACTTTAAACCTCGATTTTGTAGTTGTTCTGCCAAAGCACGAGCATTGTCAATCACTTGGGCAGAATAGGTTTTAAATTCAGGCTTTAGGGCTTCTCCAAAAGCTACTGCTTTACCAGCAATAACGTGTTCCAATGGCCCGCCTTGGGTGCCAGGAAAAACAGATTTATCTAGCTTTTTACCTAGTTCTGCGTCGCTAGTCAAGATTAAACCACCTCTAGGGCCGCGTAGAGTCTTATGGGTAGTTGTTGTTACTACATGACAATGAGGAATGGGATCGGGATGAAGACCAGTAGCAACTAAACCAGCAATATGAGCAATATCAGCAAGTAAGTAAGCGCCGATTTCATCAGCAATGCTACGGAACTTTTCAAAGTCAATTATACGGGGATAAGCCGAATAACCACAAATCAGTAGCTTAGGACGCTCCCTCAGCGCCAGCTCCCGAATTTGATCGTAGTCAAGTTGTTCTGTTTGTTGACTGACACCGTAGTGGCTAACTTGGAACCACTTACCTGAGACATTTACAGGTGAACCGTGGGTGAGATGTCCCCCATGAGACAAATCCATCCCCATAATTTTGTCTCCTGGTTCTAACAGCGACAGGAACACTGCAAAATTGGCTTGTGCGCCAGAATGGGGTTGCACATTCGCATGAGCAGCACCAAATATCTGTTTAGCGCGATTGATCGCTAGTTGCTCGATTTTGTCGATAAACTCACAACCGCCATAATAGCGTTTACCAGGTAATCCCTCAGCATATTTATTTGTCAGTACCGAACCTTGAGCCGCCAGTACAGCGGCGGAAGTAAAGTTTTCACTAGCAATCAACTCTAAGTGGTCTCGCTGACGCTGTAGTTCGTCGTTGATTAACTCCGCGATCGCTGGATCGGTGGAGGTAAGAAAGTCTGAGTTAGTCTTAGTCACTTTAATTATCCTTGTGGAAATTTGTACAACGGCTGATTTTGGTTGGGTGCAGCACTTAACAGTCCACTTTCAAGAGTCCATAGCCCAAAGTCTATAGTTCAATGATTTTTGACTGCTCTACAGAGGCGATTAATCGTCTCCGTACTCTGGAAGTTTATTTGTGCCAACTTATTTATTATTAGACGCAAGCTCGATTAATGCATTAATTATCATAACGTTGGTTTTTGAAGCTGTGCTAAATAAAGCGTCTTGCGTAGGCGTAGCCCGTCGGAGACATCGCTCCTCTGTAGGACGTTTCGGCAATTGACTGTGCGTAATACGACGCTTGCGGAACATGACTGTGAAGTTCTACCCTGGAAAACTTAAGCAGTCGGGATTCTTGACAAATGAAAAATTTTTTGAAACTTACCTTTAACAACGAACAAACAGCATTAGCTATTCGAGTTGATCAACAAACTGAATTACCAGATGCTCTTGAGCGAATAGGGCTTGGCGGTTCGCGTCCTGTTTTAGTAGTGGTGGGGGGTGCAAGTAACATCAGTGAAGCTGACTTTCTCCGCATTCAACGGTTGTTTACGGAAGTTTTAGCCCCCATCGCCGAAAGTTTGGGGGCTTATGTTGTGGATGGAGGTACGGATGCGGGAGTCATGCAATTGATGGGTCAGGCTCGTACCCACATAGGTGCTAAGTTTGCTTTGATTGGTGTGACTCCCGAAAGCAAAGTGGTTTTACCTAATCAACAAGAACCTGCTGCTGATTTGACACCGTTAGAGCCAAACCATACTCATTTTGTACTAGTTCCTGGCAATAATTGGGGCGATGAGTCTCCTTGGATATCTGGCGTTGCAACTGTACTGGCCAATAAGGCACCTTCGGTAACTGTACTTTTAAACGGTGGTGAGATTACCTTTGAGGATGCGTTTTCTAGCGTTAATACTGGAAGGTTAGTTGTTGTGATTGCTGGTAGTGGTAGAACCGCAGATATACTTGCAGATGCTTTGCGTGGACAGGCTACCGATGAACGAGCTAAAAAATTAGCGAAATCTGGTACATTACAATACATCGACTTAATCGATATAGAGAAGGGAGTTGAAAACTTAAGCAAAACAATTCAAAATTTGCTTTCTAATTAGGAGTTAATAATGGCAAAAAAAGATAGTTATCAGGAATTTTTAAAGGAAGATTTTAACAAGTTATTTGAAGGTATGAAGTTAGGCGATGTGCAAAGACATTTTCTGCGATCGCGCTGGTTAGACCAAGTACTCTGGATGGAAGGTAAGGCAAATTTCTCACGCGATCGCCATTATTTTTGGCGGATAACAACTATTATTGGTGGTGTAATTCTCCCAGCGTTAGTAAGCTTAAACATTAATAGTACTCTACAAGTTAACAATAATAGAGCCAGGGATCTCATTCTCTGGTCAACTTTTGGTCTAAGCCAAATAGTTGCTATTAGTGCTGCCATTGAAGAGTTTTTTCACTATGGAGAACGTTGGCGACACTATCGCCGGACAGTCGAATCTTTGAAAACCCAAGGGTGGCAATTCTCACAATTGACAGGGCCTTATCGTAATTATACAACCCATGAACAGGCGTTTAATGTTTTTGCAGGTCATGTAGAAGATATTATCCAACGAGATGTGGAAATATATGCCACTCAAGTTGTACAAGAAAAGAAAGAAGAACAACAGAGTCAGGAAAACTATTTTCTGATGCCAAATACAAAGATAACCAATTTGGAAGAAAAGAAAGAAGAAGAATAAAATCAAGAAACCAATATATAGCAAGAGTTTAGAGTTTGGAGCAAAATTTGCTCTAGTTACCTCGTTTTTAAGGATGGGTTAGGGAGGATAAAGAATTAATCCAAACGTATTGATTTAAAACCATTCTCATCTGCGTTGGCGCAGCCCACCGCAGGCATAGCTAGGAGATAGAAACGATCACATTTTTAAATAAACTCTCCCCCGTTAGATAAAAACATGAGGAGAGCTAAAACCAAAGTCCGGTAGGGTAATCGGGCTACTTATGTTTTTATTATTTATGGACTTTATCTGATTCCTCCTTAAGACATATAAATATATCATTGGAATTATATGTTGGTAGCTTAAAAAAAATCCCCATTGCTATCTAGAAATGGGGAAATATGAGTTAAAGTTCGTCAGGTGATCGGAATATCTGTTTATTTTGTCTTGATACCATCTTTCTCAATTCCTCCGCTAGATAGATAAATATTCTATTAATATGTTCAGGTATGTATCTCTTAGCACTATAAGGATAATTTTAAGAATAATAGAGATGTATTAGGGGCGCACAGCTAGGTGTACACCCCTAATAAAAACCTGTTATTTCTTGCAACTGAAAACCGCTATATCTGACAATAAGCTTAGGTTAACAATTGATCCTTCCTAACACTCCTTAAAAAAGAGAGAACTAGAGTAAGCCTTTTTAAAACAGGGCTATTTCATTCGAGAAGGAACGGATTTTGTTAAAACCATAAGCAAGAAATAAGCATCTTCGTTAGTAATCGAAAAATTACCGCCTCAACTAGTAATTAACCTCCCTTGGGTACAGTATCTCCAGGCCCAGCGGTGACAATTACCATATTTTCTGGCTTAATTAAATCCTCAATTGCCTGTTGCATCTGAGGCATAGTGACTGCTTGAATCCGCTGGGAAAACTCTCGGATTTCTGATCGTGAAAGTCCTAAGACAGCATTATTCAAAATGATGCTTGATACATTACTGGGATTAGCTAAATCCACAGGGTAGCTATTAGTAATTGAGCGCTTTGCCGTGTTGAATTCAGCCTCAGTCACTCCTTGCTCGCGCAACTGTTTGAGTAAAGCGAGAGTACTGGCGATCGCTTTTTGGGTATCAAGAGGAGCAGTCTGCATCTGAATCAAGAACGGGCCGGGATTGATTCCGGCGGCAAAGGCACTATAGATACCGTAGGTTAGACCAAGGCGATCGCGCACTTCCGTACCCAAGCGACTCGATAAGGTATCACCACCCAAAATTTGATTCAGTACCAGTGCTGCATAATAACGTGGGTCTTTGCGAGAGATGCCGTTGTAGCCAATGTAGGTAACAGCCTCTGCTTTACCAGGAATTACTTTGTTTACACGTGTCAAATTTTGCGGTAATGGCACGGTTGGTATTTTAAGCACAGGTGGCTTACCTGTGGCTTCCCATTTGCCAAACGCCTGATTCAGCAAATCTTTTACCTTAACTGGATCAAAGTCTCCAACTATTGCGATCGTCGTGCTATCTGGTCGGTAGTGTGTCTGATAGAAAGCAAGCAAATCATCACGAGTAATACTCTTTAAACTCTCAGCCGTGGGAAAGCTATGGAATGGATGATTCTCAGGGTAAATTACTTGCTGGAATACTTGTCGTCCCAATCCTCTGGGGTCATCTAGCTGGACTTTAAGATTTGTCAACGCCCGTTGGCGACTCAGTTCTAACTGTTCGGCAGGGAAAGTGGCGTTTTCTAACACATCTGCCAAAGTTTGAATCAATATCGGCAGGTTCGCTGAAAGTCCCTCACCGCTAACGCTAACTCCCTCGCGGCTGGCACTGAAGTTCAAACCGGCTCCCCGGTCTTCTAAGGTTTTTGCTAGGGTAAGAGCATTTTTAGTCTGCGTCCCATTCATTAAGTTGTTTGCAGTCAGATTCGCTAATCCAGCTTTTTGATTACCATCAAATTCAGTACCAGCATCAATTTGTCCACTCAGGTTAATGGTGGGAAGGTTGCGATCGCGCAAAAGCAAAACCCGCAAACCATTATTTAAGGTAAACTCTTCTGGTAGTGATTGTTTGCTCGAATCTGTAGCTGATGTGGCAGGTGGCAGATATTTAGCCAGTTCTGCTGGATCTACAGGTTTACCGGGGCTGAAATTTTCCACTGTGCGACCAGAACCAGCGCCAGAAGCCCCTGGTTTGCCATCTGGTTGAGTTGGCTCAAAGAAGCCGATGGTTTGTTTAGCCGGATTTAGGTAGGTTTTCGCTGCTTGCTGCACCTGGGCTGGGGTGACTTTTGCGATCGCAGCCAGATACTTTTCAATAAAACGATAATCGCCGGCCACAGTTTGGTTATATCCAAGTTGGCTAGCTTGACTAGTGATGTCTTGGTTACCCAAAACAAAGGAGGCTTGTAGTTGCGTCTTTGCCCGGTTTAATTCTTCTGTAGTAACTGGCTGCTGTTGCAATTTTGCTAAGGTTTGCTGGAGCACCTGAGCAATTTTCCCTAACTCTTGACCCGGAGCTGCCGTAGCATTAATTTCATACCAACCTAGTTCGATGAGTTCGGCAGCACCGCCACTAACTGAACTAGCGAGTCCAGATTCTACCAAAGCCTGATAAAGTCTAGAGCTACGTCCACCTGTGAGAATGGCATCCATCATATCAATTGCCGGGACATCAGGATGTTTGATATCTGGCAGAGGATACACTGCTTGCAGTAGTGCCGCGCTTCCAGGTTGCTTTAAAACAATAGGCGCTTTTTTAGTAGTAGGGGCAACCGGAGAAGAGGCGGTGATATTTCCCCTCACCACGTCTCCACGTCCTTGCGTCCCAATGTCCTCTTTTCCTCGTTTTGCCAACTTCCCATAAGTTTCTTTAACAACTTTGAGTACAGGTTCTGTGGCAAAATCCCCTGTAATTACCAATGTGGCATTTTCTGGGCTGTAGTAGGTTCGGTAATAATTCCGCACCTGCTCCACCGTGAATTTTTCTACATCAGCTTTTGTACCTCCTACAGGTAAGCCATAAGCTCTGCTAGGAAAAGCATCTCGCATCACTGCCCGACTCAGACGATAGTCTGGTGAATTTTCGTACCCCTGTAATTCGGAGATCACCACCCGCTTTTCACTTGTGAGCTGTTCAGGCCCAACTAAAGAGTTTTCCATGCGATCGGCTTCCAGTGTCAACAATGCTTCGAGTTTGTCTCGTTGCACTGTGCCAAAGTAAGCTGTTTCGTCATAACTAGTAAAGGCATTGAACTGGCTACCCAAGGCACTAAACAACCTTCCGAACTGCACTGGACGGGCAGTTGTACCTTTGAACATCAAATGTTCTAGCTGGTGAGAAATGCCATTTTCTCCCTTAACTTCGTTACGTGAACCAACTTTATACCAAACTTGTACGCTCACTACTGGAGCGGTATGGACTTCCTTAGTTAGCACTGTTAAGCCGTTGTCCAATACCGTTTTTTGCACCCCTTGGGTGAATGAGAGAGCAGATACAGGTGCGACTGCTGTTGGTGTTGCAGCAGTGGTGAAATTGCCCGAAAAAGGCACAATACTTAGGAGAAGGCTGAGTAAAAACCCGATAATCATATATGAGCGTAGCTTCATAAGCAATACGAAATTCAAGTTGATAAAACACAATTAAAGAAGAAATGCAAAGGTTCAATTTCCAAAATTCCAAAACCTCTCATTTTTAATTTTGCATTTGAGTAATTATGGTAATTATTTAATGCTAAGTCATGTCACAAGTTACCATCCGGCTGGAAACACCACGATTGGTGCTACCTACATTTCAGGATAGTAAACTACCTACGCTCACCGCAAGCGGTGAGCGTAGGCTTTTAAGTAGCCCTGAACTAACCGTACTGAGTTCACAGCACAAACAGTTCGAGCCTCTGGGCGAGTTTACAAGATTCACCCCAATAGTAGCAATATTTTTTGCTCCATTAAAATCAGCATCACCACTCCAAGAACAAGCCTCATTAGTACATTTGAAACGCTTGTCAGAACGCAATCCAATATGTAGGCATTGATGGCAAGTTTGACTTGTCCAAGCTGGAGGAACAGCAATTATTTCTACTCCAAATTGGACACCTTTGTATTCCAAAAAAGACCTTAACTGATAAAAAGACCAAGAGTTAGAATGTCTACGTTCTGTCTTGCTTCTTGGCTT
Source organism: Nostoc sp. UIC 10607 (assembly GCF_047228265.1). Lineage (NCBI taxonomy): Bacteria > Bacillati > Cyanobacteriota > Cyanophyceae > Nostocales > Nostocaceae > Nostoc > Nostoc sp. UIC 10607. The sequence goes on from NZ_JBIQNW010000040.1 coordinate 60,083, forward strand.
CTGGTTGGTTCTTTCACGAATACCTGTTAAGTCTTCAATTGCTACTGCTGCATTATTTTTTAATGCGTCCTGAATAATGGACTTGCTAATGTTGTGGTTTAGCCATTGTTGAAATCTTCAGGACTTACGCATTGACAGGAATCTGAATATGTGAATTCAAGTTCATCCTTTGTTCAAGATGTTCCAGAATAAAGTCACGAGCCACCTGAAGAGACAAATTTCGCTGGACTTCATACCAGTTTTCAATTAACTCTTGAGTTCGCATTAGTTCTAGTTGTGTGAAAGCGCGGATAGCACTAAAAAAGTGAGTTTTAATTGCCTCAGATGTCCTCACCATGAATAGCTCAATTCCACACACTTGTTTGATGGCTCGATGGTAACATTCAATCCCCCAATGAATCGAATGTAACTCCTTAAATTCGACGAGAGAAATTAAAAATAGTGCATCTTTGTCAGGCACATACATGATGTAATATCTGGGAATCTCGTTTTTGAAAAGTCTCCGAAATACTTTCACTTGTCCAAACTTTTTCAGATGCACTATTAACCCATTCTCTGGAATTTCTAGATTTTGAACTTGGGTAAAATTTTTACCATCAACTGAACACAAGCGATTTTTAGCTATCCCAGTTAAAAACTTTAATCCCTTGTCTTTAAAGAACTTCAGGTTCCTTTTACTGGAATACCAAGCATCAGTGGTTACATTCTCAGGCTCCAAACCCCAATGCAAAACCTCAGTAATCATATCTCGTAAATAATCATTTTTCGTCTGACCATCTTGTTTATCATAAATACGATAATTTACAGGTACATATTTACCTGATAAATCGGTGTAATACAAGGTAATTAGTTGAATCCCTTTAACTGTACGATGATGCCTTCCTGAATAAATGTAAGTAATTAATTCTGTTAGTTTCGGGTCACTATGAGGCTTATCAATTACGGTATCATCTGCACTTAATGTACCACCTACTAAATTGATATGCAGCTTAACTTCATCAAATAAATCCTTTGGCTCGTAACGCTCACGTAGCAAAAATCTGTTGACACTATCATGTGACAAATCTTCCATAATATCTGCTAAACGTGTGCAGCCTGGATACTTTGATTCTGCCAATAAAAACAGAGTGTAAGTGTTGAGGTCACACTTTGCAGTTGATGGCTTGGTAGTTACTCTGATTGTCCATGCCCTCAATAGAGACAGTGTAAATTATCTATCTTTTCAGCCCCCTACTGCTAGCGATCGCTTATTCTTTTCTTCCCTGCATTTTTTTTCTCATTTGTCAATGCGTAAGTTCTGATCTTCTCTCCTTCCCCGACAACCGTTGCAAAATCTGTCTTGCCCTGCGGCGAGTAGACCTTGTGCCTTTCGTGGCA